>NZ_JBFBJL010000002.1:0-481523 GCF_040686075.1 Streptomyces sp. NPDC086519 | reverse complement strand
GCACCCAGTACGACAAGCTGACGGTCACCGCCGGTTCGACCACCCTGGCCACGTACTCCAACCTCAACGCGGCCTCCGGATACGTGCAGAAGTCCCTCAGCCTCGGGTCCTTCGCGGGCTCGACCGTCACCCTGAAGTTCAGCGGCGTGGAGGACTCCTCGCTCCAGACCAGCTTCGTCGTCGACGACACCGCCGTCACGACCGGCTGACCCCTCCCGCGCACTGACCGGATCCCGCACCCGGAAGCCGTCCGGGTGCGGGATCCGTACGAGGGCCGGACACGTCATATCGGCACCAAGGGTCCGTTCCCCGACGGAAAGGCGGACACCTCATGCGCCGTACGACGTTCCACCGCGCGTCGCTCGCCACGGCGAGCCTGCTCCTGCTGGCGGGCTGCGGCTCGCAGAGCGGGGGCGGGGACGAGGGCAGTGGCGCGGTGTCCCCGACCCCGGCATCGCCGTCGGTATCAACCTCGGTATCCCCCTCGGTGTCCCCCTCGGCCCCGAGCGCCAGTGGCTCCTCCGCCGGCTGCACGCCCGTGACCTCCGAACTCGGCGCCGCCGACAGCGGCCGTACCTTCTGCCTGGCCCAGGGCGGCACCCTGCGGATCACCCTGGACGGGACCGAGCAGCGCCCCTGGCAGAAGATCGCCGCGGCCGGGGACACGGCCGCCCTCAAGGAGATCAACTACGGCTTCATGCTCCGCGGCGGCGACGCCGGATCCGCCTACCGGGCGGTGGCCGCCGGGACCGTCACCCTCTCCTCCACCCGCCCGCTGTGCGCCGAGCCCACCGCACCCGGCCATGTCTCCTGCAAGGGCCTCCAGGAGTGGCGCGTCACCGTGAGGGTGAACTGAGCCTCAGCCGGCCAGGTGCCGTACCTGGTCCCACAGCACCGGGTCGACCACGCCCACCCGGCGCCGGAACTCCCACACCGCGATCTCCCGCAGCTCGTCCGTCTCCAGGAAGCTCGGCCGGCCCTGGGCGTCCCCGACCGAGCCGGGCGGCAGCGGGATCACCCCGGCGTGCTCGTCGCGGTACTTGCTGGTGATCTTCGCGATCGTCGCCCGGTTGCCGCGCACGGCCAGCACCAGACAGGGCCGGTCCTTGGCGCCGGGACCGTCCTCGTAGGGCACGTTGGCCCACCAGATGTCCCCGGGGTGGGGCCGCCCGGTCTGGCCGCGGGTCCCGCGCGGATGACCCGGCGGCCGGGTGCGGTACCCGCGCGGCCGGTGGCCTCGGCCCCAGCCGTCGACGAGCGTGGCGACCAGCGCCAGCAGGACGACTGCCGCGAGCGCGAGCCACCATGACGTGTCCATACGACGACGTTACCGGCGCGAGATAATCGATGCGCGCCCTTGCGCGATCCTTGTGCGCCCTCAGTCCAGCCGAACCGGTGACAGCACAGGTGAGTTCGCCCACAACGGCCCCTGGCGGAGGAGCGACCGGCTCTTTTGCCCCTTACGCTCGACAAACCGCACGACCCCTGCTCACCCCTTTTTCCCGACTCCAGTTCCCGGTTGTTCCGGGTATTCCGCCAACGGAGGTTTCTGCTTCATGAAGCTCACCGTCGTCGGCTGCTCGGGGTCGTTCCCGTCCGCGGAATCGGCCTGTTCGAGCTACCTCGTAGAGGCCGACGGCTTCCGGCTGCTCCTCGACATGGGCAACGGCGCCCTGGGCGAGTTGCAGCGCCACTGCGGTCTCTACGACCTCGACGCGATCTTCCTGAGCCATCTGCACGCCGACCACTGCATCGACATGTGCGCCTACTTCGTGGCGCGCTACTACCGGCACGACGGCGGCCCGTGCCCCCCGATCCCCGTCTACGGTCCCGAGGGCACCGAGCACCGGCTCACCACCGCCTACGCCGACACCCCCACCGCCTCCTCGATGAGCGAGGTCTTCGACTTCCACACGGTCAAGCCGTCCACGTTCGACATCGGCCCCTTCACGGTCCACACCGAGCGGGTCCGCCACCCGGTGGAGGCGTACGGCATCCGCGTCGAGCACGCCGGGAAGTCCCTGACGTACTCGGGCGACACCGGCGTCACCCCGGCGCTGGAGGACCTGGCCCGGGACACCGACCTGTTCCTGTGCGAGGCCGCCTTCACGCACGGCAAGGAGAACATCCCGGACCTGCACCTCAACGGCCGCGAGGCCGGCGAGGCCGCCGCCCGCGCCGGCGCCCGCAGCCTGGTCCTCACCCACATCCCGCCGTGGACCGACCCCGCCGTCAACCTCGCCGACGCCCGCGAGGTCTTCGACGGCCCCGTGGAACTCGCGGCGCCACGGGCGACGTACGAGATCTGACGCGCGTACGGCGTCCAGGGCCGTACGACGAGAAGGCCCCCGCCGCGCGGCGGGGGCCTTCGTCATGGGTGCTGCCGGACTCACGCCTTCGTGATGTCCTCGACCTCCTCCTCGGGCTCACGGCCCGGGGTGGGGAGGTCGAAGCGGACGATGGCGAAGCGGAAGACGAAGTAGTAGATCGCTCCGAACACCAGGCCGATCGGGATGATCAGCCAGGGCTTGGTCGCCAGGTTCCAGTTGAGGGCGTAGTCGATGACGCCGGCCGAGAAGTTGAAGCCCGCGTGGACGCCCAGGCCCCAGGTGATCGCCATCGACAGGGCGGTCAGGACCGCGTGGATGACGTACAGGAGCGGGGCGATGAACATGAACGAGAACTCGATCGGTTCGGTGACACCCGTCACGAAGGAGGTCAGCGCGAGCGAGATCATCATGCCCGTCACGGCCTTGCGACGCTCAGGGCGAGCGGTGTGCGCCATAGCCATCGCGGCGGCGGGCAGGCCGAACATCATGATCGGGAAGAAGCCGGACATGAACATACCGGCGGTCGGGTCGCCGTGCAGGAAGCGGTTGTAGTCGCCGTTGAAGACCTGACCGGCCGCGTCCTTGAACGAGCCGAGCTGGAACCACGCCACGGTGTTCACGAACTGGTGCATGCCGATCGGGATCAGCGCACGGTTGACCAGACCGAACAGGGCCGAGCCGAAAGCGCCGAGGCCGGTCATCCACTCGCCGAAACTGGTGATGCCGTCGCCGATGGGCTGCCAGACCAGGCAGAAGAAGACGCCGACCAGGGTGCCGACGAAGGCCATCAGGATCGGTACCAGACGGCGGCCGTTGAAGAAGCCGAGCCAGTCCACCAGCTTGGTCCGGTGGAAGCGCTGCCACATCACGGCCGACAGCAGACCCATGACGATGCCGCCCAGGACACCCGGGTTGTTGTACGTGGCCGCGACGATCTGGCCCTTTTCGATGTGCTGTTCCGTCAGCGGAAACGCCTCAAGGACCTTGCTGTAGACCAGGAAGCCGACCAGCGCGGCCAGAGCCGTGGAACCGTCTGACTTCTTGGCGAAGCCGATGGCCACCCCGATGCAGAACAGCATCGGCAGGCTGCCCGTAATGGCCCCGCCGGCGGCGTTGAAAACGGCCGCGACCTTGTCCCAGCCCAGGCCGTCCTTGCCGAAGATGTCGTCCTGGCCGAGCCGGACCATGATGCCCGCCGCCGGGAGCACGGCGATCGGTAGCTGCAGGCTGCGGCCGACCTTCTGCAATCCCTGGAACAGCCCGGATCCCCGCTTCTTCGCGGGGGCCGCCATGGGCGCGGTGGCGGTGCTCATAGACTTCCTCCATCGGTGGTGGTCTACACCACTCAGTGGTGTAGACCTGTTGTACACGATGGGGGAGTTATAAGGAACCCGTCAATTCCGCAACCGCGGCACTACGCCCCGTACCCCATACCGCGACAGGCTGTTCAAGCCTTCGTGACGTCCTCCACCTCGTCCTCCGGTTCCCTGCCCGGGGTCTCCAGATCGAACCGCGTGATGGCGAACCGGAAGATCACGTAGTAGACCGCCGCGAAGCACAGGCCGATCGGCACGATCGCCCAAGGCCGCGTCGCCAGCTTCCAGTTGATGACGTAGTCGATGAGCCCCGCCGAGAAACTGAACCCGTCGTGCACCCCCAGCCCCCACGTCACCGCCATCGACACCCCCGTCAGCAGCGCGTGCGCCACATACAGCAGCGGCGCGATGAACATGAACGAGTACTCGAGCGGCTCGGTGATGCCGGTCACGAACGACGTCAGCGCCACCGACAGCATCAGACCGCCGATCTCCTTGCGCCGGTGCGGCTTTGCGCAGTGCGTGATCGCGAGCGCGGCGGCCGGCAGCGCGAACATCATGATCGGGAAGAACCCCGACGTGAACTGCCCCGCCTGCGGATCACCCGCCAGGAACATGTTGATGTCACCGTGCACCACCGTGCCGTCCGGCGTCGTGTAACTGCCGAACTGGAACCAGATGGGCACGTTCAGGAACTGGTGCAGTCCCACCACCAGCAGCGCCCGGTTCGCGACCCCGAACACCCCCGCACCCCACGCTCCCGCCCCGTGCAACCAGTCGCTGAAGCTCTGTAGCCCGCCGCCGACCGGCGGCCAGACCCACAGGCACAGGATCGCGAACGCGATCGCGACGAACGACATGATGATCGGCACCAGCCGCCGCCCGTTGAAGAACCCCAGCCAGTCCACCAGCCTCGTCCGGTGATACCGGGCCCAGAAGAACGCGGTCAGCAGCCCCAGCGCGATCCCGCCGAAAACCCCCGGATTCTGGAACGTGAACGTCGACACCGTCCCGTCACTCACCTGGCACCCGATCCCGGGCAGCGTCCTCGACCCGCCGGGGCAGTCCTCCGGGAACTGGTGCAGCACCCCGTAATAGACGAGAAAGCCCGCCACCGCCGCCAGCGCCGTCGAACCGTCCGCCTTCTTCGCCATCCCGATCGCGACCCCCACGCAGAACAGCAGCGGCAGCCCGATCGAGCCGTCGAGCAGCGCGCCACCCGCGCCCTTCATCACACGGGAGAGGCCCGTCCAGCCAAGACCCTGGTCGCCGAACACGTCAGGCTGCCCCAGCCGATTGAGGATGCCCGCCGCCGGCAGCACCGCGATCGGCAGCTGAAGACTGCGGCCCATCTTCTGCAGCCCCTGGAAAAGAGCGTGCCACCGCTCCCGCGCGGGACCGACCGTACTGTCGGCGCTGTCGGCACTCATGGACGCGTCCTCCGAGCCGCTCGGCTGTACCGCGGGACCGCCGCGGGGTTTGTCGACCACCCACCAGCTGGTGTAGACCAGTCGGCAGACGGTTCCGCCGCGGTGCTCGCCATCATTCGGCACCCGCGGTACAGCCGCTCGCGAAGATGGGCCAACTGTGGGTTACTGCGACAAAGCGGTTCGGATCAGGGAGAAAGAACATGGCCAGCAAGGCTGAGAAGATCGTCGCCGGCCTCGGCGGAATCGAGAACATCGACGAGATCGAAGGCTGCATCACCCGGCTGCGCACCGAGGTCCACGACGCCTCCAAGGTCGACGACGCCGCCCTGAAGGCCGCAGGCGCCCACGGCGTCGTCAAGATGGGCACCGCCATCCAGGTCGTCATCGGCACCGACGCCGACCCGATCGCCGCGGAGATCGAAGACATGATGTGAGCCCCCGGCACACCGCACAAAAGGGGCTCCTCCCACCGGGGAGGAGCCCCTTCCGCCGCTCCGGATAGGCTCGTCGCCATGTCTCGAATCGACGGCCGCACCCCCGAACAACTCCGCCCGGTCACCATCGAACGCGGCTGGAGCAAGCACGCCGAGGGCTCCGTCCTCGTCTCCTTCGGCGACACCAAGGTCTTCTGCACCGCCTCCGTCACCGAAGGCGTCCCCCGCTGGCGCAAAGGCAGCGGCGAGGGGTGGGTCACCGCCGAGTACGCCATGCTCCCCCGCGCCACCAACACCCGCGGCGACCGCGAGTCCGTCAAGGGCAAGATCGGCGGCCGCACCCACGAGATCTCCCGCCTCATCGGCCGCTCCCTGCGCGCCGTCATCGACTACAAGGCCCTCGGCGAGAACACCGTCGTCCTCGACTGCGACGTCCTCCAGGCCGACGGCGGCACCCGCACCGCCGCCATCACCGGCGCCTACGTCGCCCTCGCCGACGCCGTCACCTGGGCCAGGGAACGCAAGCTCGTCAAGGCCGGCCGCCAGCCCCTGACCGGCACCGTCTCGGCCGTCTCCGTCGGTATCGTCGGCGGAGTGCCCCTCCTCGACCTCTGCTACGAGGAGGACGTCAAGGCCGAGACCGACATGAACGTCGTCTGCACCGGCGACGGCCGCTTCGTCGAGGTCCAGGGCACCGCCGAGGCCGAGCCCTTCGCCCGCGACGAACTCAACGCCCTCCTCGACCTCGCCGTCGCCGGCTGCACCGACCTCGCGGCCATCCAGCGCGCGGCACTCGAAGCCGCCCGCACCGAAAAGTAAAGGGAACCAAAAAAGCCGAGGTGCTGCGGGGCAACCCGGGCGGCCGACCCCGCGTCCCTATCAATACGGGCGCACGGTACGTACAACCGTGCGCCCGGCCAGTCACACCACGGGGAGGAACACCACCATGGCCGCCAGCCGACGCCGAGGCCGTCGCAGCACCGTCATCGCCGCCGTGGCCGCGGCCACCGCACTCACCACCGTCCTGCTCACCGGCTGCGACTCGGTGAACAAGGCCCTGGACTGCGTCCGCACCGCCGACTCCATCGCCGACAGCGTCACCGACCTCCAGCAGGCCGTGGAGAACGCCGCGAACGACCCCACCCAGACCGACGCCTCCCTCGACTCCATCCAGCAGAACCTCAGGAAGATCGGCGACAAGACCGACGACGCCGACGTCAACAAGGCGGTCGACAACCTCCAGAAGGCCGTGGACAACGTCCGCACGGCCGTCAGGAACGGCGACTCGACCCCCGACGTCACCCCGGTCACCGCCGCGGCCGGCGAACTGACCAAGGTCTGCACGCCGTAAACGGGAGTCCGGGCCCTTGGGATACTGCGTGTCATGACGACCCGCCTGATCCTCGCCACCCGCAACGCCGGAAAGATCACTGAGCTGCACTCGATCCTCGCGGCGGCGGGGCTGCCCCACGAACTGGTGGGCGCGGACGCGTACCCCGACCTCCCCGACGTCAAGGAAACAGGCGTCACCTTCGCCGAGAACGCCCTCCTCAAGGCCCACGCCCTCGCCCAGGCAACAGGCCTGCCGGCCGTCGCCGACGACTCCGGCCTCTGCGTCGACGTCCTGGGCGGCGCCCCCGGCATCTTCTCCGCCCGCTGGGCGGGCAAGCACGGCGACGACAAGGCCAACCTGGACCTGTTGCTCGCCCAGCTCGCCGACATCGCCGAGGAACACCGGGGCGCCCACTTCGCGTGCGCGGCGGCGCTCGCACTGCCCGACGGGCGGGAGCGGGTGGTCGAGGGCCGGCTGCGGGGAGTGCTCCGGCACACGCCGACGGGCACGAACGGCTTCGGCTACGACCCGATCCTCCAGCCGGAGGGCGAGACACGCACATGCGCCGAGCTGACCCCTGAGGAGAAGAACGCGATCAGCCACCGAGGCAAGGCGTTCCGGGCGCTGGTTCCGGTGGTGCGGGAGCTGTTGGGGTGAGAACGGAAGAGGGGCCGCCCATGATGGTGGCCCCTCGTGTGTGCGGTCGGTGGGACTCGAACCCACACGGGATTTCTCCCACGGGCACCTAAAACCCGCGCGTATCGCCTATTTCGCCACGACCGCCCCAAAACGGGCATCTTCCGAGCTGCCGTTTTGCTTGGCTCAGTGTACGGGGCCACGTCTTTCTTCGTGTGCCTCCTCGGCACCAGGTGCTCGTGACCGCAGGGCAGTTCGGGCGCGGCAAGCGCAGGGGGAGCGGCTCACACCGGGTCGCCCGGTGTGAGCCGTCAGGGGTGGATCGGGCGGCGGGTCCGTCAGATGCCCAGATCCTTGATGATCTTGGCCACGTGGCCGGTGGCGCGGACGTTGTAGAGGGCGCGTTCGACCTTGCCCTGCTCGTCGACGATGATCGTGGAGCGGATGACGCCCAGGTAGGTCTTGCCGTAGTTCGTCTTCTCGCCGTAGGCGCCGTACGCGTCGAGGACCTTCTTGTCGGGGTCGGCGAGCAGGGTGACCTTGAGGTTCTCCTTCTCGCGGAACTTGCCGAGCTTCTCCGGGGCGTCGGGGGAGATGCCGAGGACGTCGTAGCCCGCGTCGGCGAGGAGGGAGAGGTTGTCGGTGAAGTCGCACGCCTGCTTCGTGCAGCCTGGAGTGAGGGCCGCGGGGTAGAAGTAGACGATGACCTTGCGGCCCTTGTGGGCGGAGAGGGACACCTCGTTGCCGTCGGCGTCGGGGAGGGTGAAGTCGGGGGCTACGTCCCCGGGCTGGAGTCGCTCGCTCATCGCTCTAGCGTAACGGGGGGTCCTGACCGTGCGGCGGCGGCGAGAGCTGACAGACTGTCCAGAACAGGCAGTACGGCAGTACGGCAGACTTCGGAGGGCCCACGGTGGCGGAGACGTCGGACACCAGAACCCCGGCGCAGATCGAGGCGGACATCAGGCGCCGCCGCGAGGTGCTGGCCGAGACGCTGGACGAGATCGGGGTGCGGGTGCATCCGAAGACCATCGTCGGCGATGCGAAAGCCAAGGTCGCGGCCAACATCGATCACACGCTCGGGAGGGCCTACGTCCAGGTCAACCGGGCCGTGAGTGATGTGAAGGCCCAGTTCGTCGATGAGGAGGGCGCGCCGCGGCTGGAGCGGGTCGTGCCGGTCGCCCTCGTCGCCGTGGGCGTGGTCGGGCTGCTGGTCTTCAGCGGTACCCGGCGGCGCAGGAGCTGACCAGAGGCAGGTAGGTTCAAGGCGTGAGCGCCAAGAGAGACGAGCAGAGCAGCGAGCACGACAAGCTGCCGATCCGGATGCTGCACGACCGGGTCCTGGTCAAGCAGGACACCGGGGAGGGCGAGCGGCGGTCGGGCGGAGGCATTCTGATTCCCGCCACGGCGGCCGTCGGGCGCCGGCTGGCGTGGGCCGATGTGGTCGCGGTCGGCCAGAACGTGCGGACGGTGGAGCCCGGTGACCGGGTCCTGTACGACCCGGAGGACCGCGCCGAGGTCGAGGTGCGGGGGGTGGCGTACGTGCTGATGCGCGAGCGCGACCTGCACGCGGTGGCCGCCGACCGGTTCGAGGGCTCGGAGGATTCGACCGGCCTGTACCTCTGATCCAGATGATGCGGATGGTTCAGAGATTCAGCTGATGCAGAGGGCTGAAGGGGCCCGGTGACCGTGGTCACCGGGCCCCTTTGTCATTGAACGAACCCGAACCCGCCTGGGCCGCCGGCTGTCGTGCCGGTGGTGGTGCCGGCGTCGGTGCCTGCCGTCGTCCCGGTACTGGTGCCGCCGGTCGTGGTCCCGGTGGAGGTTCCGGAGTCGGTGCCCGAGGTCGTCGTACCGGACGTGGTGGTGCCGGCGGTCGTCGTACCGGACGTGGTGGTGCCGGCGGTGGTGGAGCCGGCCGTCGTACCGCCGGTGGTGGTGCCGTTGGTGGTGGTGCCGGGGGTGCCGCCGGTGTTCTGGCCGCCGGTGGTGGTGGTGCCGCCGTTGTCCTGGTTCGCGCCGGTGGTGCCGCCGTTGTCCTGGCCTCCGGTGCCCGGGGTGGCCGTGCCCTGGGTGGGCGGGGCCACGGTCTCGGCGCCGGCCTGGAGGTCCAGGTCGAATTCGGAGGCCGTGGTGTTCCGCAGGGCGGCCTTGGTGTACTGCGCCCAGATCTCGGTCGGGGCCCCGCCGCCGTTGATGCGGGGCAGGCCGAGCGCGCCGTACAGCGACTTGTGGGCGGCCGTGACCGGGTCCTGGCCCATCACGGAGACGACGGTGGCGAGGTCGGGGGTGTAGCCCGCGAACCAGGCGGCGGTGTCCTCCTCGGCGGTGCCGGTCTTGCCGGCGGCCGGGCGGTCCGCGGTCTGGGCGGCGGTGGCGGTGCCGTTGTCGACCACGCTCTGCAGGACGGAGGTGGTGGTGTCGGCGGCCTGCCGGCTGACGGCCTGCTTGGTCGTCGACTCCGGCAGCTTGATGTCCTGCGTACCGTCCCTCGTGATCTTCTCGACCATCGTGTACGTGCCGTGCTTGCCGTGGTTGGCGAGCGTGGCGTACGCCTCCGCCATGTCGAGGACGCTGGCGGTGGCGGTGCCGAGGGCGATGGACGGGTAGGGCTGGAGGTCCTTGGTGTCGGCGGGGATGCCCAGGTCGACCGCGGTCTGCTTGACCTTGGAGGGGCCGACGTCGACGGCCATCTGCGCGTACACCGAGTTCACGGAGAGGTCGGTGGCCTTGCGGACGGTGATCTGGCCGTACGACTTCCCGTCCTCGTTCTCCGGCGCGTAGGTACCGCCGGGCCAGCCCTGGACGGCGCGCTTGTCGGTGCCGTCGTAGTAGGTGTTCGGGGTGATGGTCTGGCCGGACTGGGTGGTGGAGCCGTTGTCGACGGCGGAGGCGAAGACAAAGGGCTTGAAGGTGGAGCCGACCTGGAAGTCACCGCGGGTCGCGCCGTTGGTGTACTGCTTCACGTAGTCGATGCCGCCGTACATGGCGACGACCTGGCCGGTCTTCGGGTCGACGGAGGCGCCGCCGGCCCGCACGTAGGTGTCGACCTTGTTCTTCTTGTCCAGCTTGGACATCAGTTTGTCGTCGACCGCCTTCACGAAGGCGTTCTGCTTGGACTTCTGCAAGGTGGTGGTGATGCGGTAGCCGCCGGCCTCCAGGGAGTCCGAGTCGACGATCTTGTTCTTGATCAGGTAGTCGTTGACCGCGTTGACGATGTAGCCGCGCTGTCCGGACATGCCGGTGGAGACGGTCTGCTCCCTGGGCATCGGGAACTTCATGGCGGCCCGCTCGGACTCGCTGAGCCAGCCCTTCTTGACCATGCCGTCGAGGACGTAGTTCCAGCGGGCGACGGCCGCGGCCTTGTTCTCGGGGTGGGCGACGACGTCGTACTCGCTGGGCGCGTTGACGAGCGCGGCGAGGTAGGCGGCGCGGGCCGGGTCGAGGTCGGTGGCGTCCTTGCCGTAGTAGGCCTGGGCGGCGGCCTGGATGCCGTAGGCGTTGCGGCCGAAGTAGCTGGTGTTGAGGTAGCCCTCCAGGATCTCGTTCTTGGACTCGCTGCGGTCCAGCTTGATCGCGACGAACACCTCCTTCACCTTGCGGGTGACGGTCTGCTCCTGCGCGAGGTAGTAGTTCTTCACGTACTGCTGGGTGATCGTCGAGCCGGACTGGGTGCCCTTGCCGGTCGCGGTGTTCCAGGCGGCGCGCAGCATGGCCTTGGGGTCGACGGCGGACTCGGTGTAGAAGTCCCGGTCCTCG
Source organism: Streptomyces sp. NPDC086519 (assembly GCF_040686075.1). Lineage (NCBI taxonomy): Bacteria > Bacillati > Actinomycetota > Actinomycetes > Kitasatosporales > Streptomycetaceae > Streptomyces > Streptomyces sp. NPDC086519. The sequence continues at coordinate 470,288 of NZ_JBFBJL010000002.1, read as the reverse complement.
GCGGCGAGCACGGCGTGCTGGGCGTCCTTGGAGACCTGGGCGAGGGTCACGTTCTCCCGGTTGACCTCGCCGTCGCGGGCGAGCTGGGAGCCGTCGGCGTACAGGTACACGTTGGACTGCTTGGTGGCGAACGCGTTGGCCGCCGGGATCTTCACCATCGAGTAGCCGAGGAAGAACAGGCCGATCAGCAGCAGTACGCCGATCACGAAGGTGCCGAGCAGCATCCGCCAGGTCGGGAGGATCCGCCGCCACCCGGTCCGCTTGGGCCGCTTCATCTTCTTCCCGCCCCCCTTCGTCTCCACGCTCGCCACGCCGGCCGCGGGCGGCTCCGCCCGGGGCGCGGGGATCGGGGCCGGGGCAGGTGCCTGTGCCGCGGCGGGTGGCACCGCCTTCGGCGCCCTGATCGCCGCGAGCTGCCGTGTCTGCGTGTCCTGCGTGTCCTGCGTGTTCGCCGTGTCCTGAGTGTTCTTTGCGTCCTGTCTGTCCTGCGGGTTCTGGCCGTCCTGCCGGTCCTGCCGGTTCCCGGCCGCGTTCTGCCCGTTCCCGGCCGCCGCGGGCGGCCGCGCGTTCGGCACCGTGATCGCGGTGAGCTGGCGCGTCTCGGTGTCCTCGGCCGCCGGCCGCGGCCGGGCGATCTTCTTCTCGCCCGCTCCCGGCCGCCGCTGCTCCGTCCTCGCCTGCTCGGCCTGCTCGGCCGCCGCCGGCGGCTCCGGCTTCTTCGGTTCCTTCGGCTCGGCCCCCCGCTGCGGCGGGGTCTGCTTCTCCTCGGCCGCGGCCGGCGGCTCCGTCGGGCCTCCGCCGCCCTGGTTCGGCTGTTGCGGCTGCGGCTCGTCGCTCATCTCGTGCACGGACTCCTGTTTCGCGTCGTACATCGTTCCCGTACGACCTCGTACGCTTCTGCGCCCCCTGTTGAAGACTCTCGCACCGTGCGTTCCGTTCCCGGATTCCGGCACGCTTCGGTCACGGAAATTGCGTGGCCTGCGATGTCGTCGGCGCAGTAGGCTCCTGCGCTTCGGTGTCGGGCGGTCCGGGAGGTCGGTTGGCGTGGGTGCGGGACGGTTGTACACGGCCGTCGCGGCGGGGGGTTTCCGACGGTACGCGACGTATCGGGCTGCCACTGCCGCCGGGGTGTTCACCAACACGGCCTTCGGGATCATCCTCGTCTACACGTACTTGGCGCTGTGGGACGAGAAACCGCACCTCGGAGGCTATGACCAGGCGCAGGCGGTCACCTATGTGTGGCTCGGGCAGTGCCTGTACGCCACGCTCGCGATCCAGGGCGGGGGCGCGGAAAAGGACCTGATGGAGCGTATCCGTACGGGCGCGATCGCGATCGACCTGTACCGTCCGGCCGATCTTCAACTGTGGTGGCTGGCGACCGATCTGGGCCGCTCGCTGTTCCAGTTGCTGGGACGGGGCGTGATCCCCTTCCTGGTCGGCGCGGTGTTCTTCCCGATGGCGCTGCCCGCGGACGCCGGTACCTGGGCCGCCTTCCTGGTCGCGCTGTTCCTCGCGATGCTCGTCAGCTTCGGCATCCGCTACCTGGTCGCGCTGAGCGTGTTCTGGCTGCTGGACGGCACGGGCGTCAACCAGGTCATGATGATCACGGGGGTCTTCTTCTCGGGGATGACCCTGCCGCTGAACGTCTTCCCGGGCGGCTTCGGCGAGGTGGTGCGCGTCCTGCCGTGGGCGGCGCAGTTGCAGATGCCCGCGGACGTGCTGATGGGGGAGACCGGGTTGGCGGGGGCGTTCGCCTTCCAGGCCGCGTGGGCGGTGGCGCTGCTGACGGCGGGCCGGCTGCTGCAGACGGCGGCGACGCGACGGGTGGTGGTGCAGGGTGGGTGAGCGTGTGCCGGACGGGCGGCGCGGGGCGGCTGGGCCCGCTCCGGGCAGGTGGCGCGAGGCGGCTGAGCGCGTGCCGTACGAGCGGCGCGGGGCGGGGGAGCGGGCCCGGGACGGGCTGCGGGCGTACCGGCTGATCGCCGGGATGTGGATCCGTTCCACGATGACCTACCGGACGTCCTTCGCCCTCACGATGGCCGGGAACCTGGTGGTGACCGGGCTGGACTTCGCCACGATCCTGCTGATGTTCTCGCAGGTCGACTCGCTCGGCGGCTGGTCGCTGCCCGAGGTCTGCTTCCTGTACGGCCTGTCGGCGACCGCGTTCGGCGTCGCCGACCTGGTGCTGGGCTCGATGGACGTGCTGGGCGCCCGGATCCGCGACGGCTCCTTCGACACGTTGCTGGTCCGGCCGGCCCCGGTGCTCGCCCAGATCGGCGCGGACCGCTTCGCGCTGCGCCGCCTGGGCCGGATCACCCAGGGCGCGGTGGTGCTGGGCTGGTCGCTGGTCTCCGTCGACGTCGACTGGACACCGGCGAAGGTGCTGCTGGTCCCCCTGATGCTGGCCGCCGGCGCGGCGATCTTCTGCGCGCTGTTCGTGGCGGGCGCGGCCTTCCAGTTCCTGGCGCAGGACGCGGCGGAGGTGCAGAACGCGTTCACATACGGCGGTACGACGCTGCTCCAGTACCCGCCGACGGTGTTCGGGAAGGACTTCGTGCGCGGGGTGACGTTCATGCTGCCGCTGGCCTTCGTCAACTGGGTGCCGGCCGCGTACGTGCTGGGTCGGCCGTATCCGCTGCGGCTGCCGGTGTGGACGGCGTGGTCGGCGCCGCTGGTGGCGGTGGTCTGCTGCGCGCTGGCGGGTCTGGCCTGGCGGGCAGGCCTCAAGGCGTATCGAAGTACGGGAAGTTGATCTGATGATCGGGGCGCAGGGAGCTGATCTGATGTCGGACGTGTTCATCGAGGTCGACGAGGTGGAGAAGGTCTTCGAGGTCCGCAAGAAGACCGGGTTCCTGAAACGGGAACGGCGCGAGGTACGGGCGGTCGACTCGCTCTCCTTCACGGTGGCGCGCGGCGAGATGGTCGGCTACATCGGCCCGAACGGCGCCGGCAAGTCGACCACGATCAAGATGCTCACGGGCATCCTCACCCCGAGCGGGGGCCGGCTCAGGGTGGCCGGCATCGACCCGTCCCGCGAGCGCACCCGCCTGGCCCACCGCATCGGCGTGGTCTTCGGCCAGCGCACGACGCTGTGGTGGGACCTCCCGCTGATCGACTCCTACCGCCTGATGCACCGCATGTACCGCATCCCTGACGCCCGTTACGCCGAGAACCTGGACCGCCTGGTAGAACTCCTGTCCCTGGAAGACCTGTTGGACGTCCCGGTACGGCAGCTCTCGCTCGGGCAGCGGATGCGCGGCGACATCGTGGCGGCGCTGCTGCACGACCCGGACGTCCTCTACCTCGACGAGCCGACGATCGGCCTCGACGTGATCTCGAAGGCCAAGGTCCGCACCTTCCTCCGCGAACTGAACACCGAACGCGGCACCACGGTCCTGCTCACGACCCACGACCTCCAGGACATCGAGCAGTTGTGCTCCCGTGTGATGGTCATCGACCGCGGGCGGCTGATGTACGACGGTCCGCTCGCCGGCCTGCACGAGGCGGGGGAGAGCGAGCGCACCCTCGTGGTCGACCTGGAACGGGAGCTCCCGCCGATCGACGCCGGCCCGGCGGCGCGGGTGGTGAAGGTGGAGGGCCCCAGGCAGTGGCTGGCGTTCCCGGCCGCGGAGTCGGCGGCGCCGCTGGTGGCGCGGATCGCGGCGGAGTACCCCTTGCTGGACCTGTCCGTCCGGGAGCCGGACATCGAGACGGTCATCGCGGCCATGCTGTATCCGATCGGGGACACCGCCGAGCCCCCGTCGGAGCGGCCGACGGCATAGTCCCGGGCGCCGGGAACTCGTAGTCTGCACTCCATGACCGACGATGCCCCGGAGCTGCGCGCCTCCGACGCCGATCGTGAACGAGTCGCCGAGATCCTCAGGGACGCCCTCGCGGAGGGGCGGCTCGACATGGGGGAGTTCGAGGAGCGGCTGGAGGCGACGTACCAGGCCCGTACCTACGGTGAGCTGGCGCCCCTCACGAGGGACCTGCCCGCGGCGGGCGCGTCGCCGGCCGTGTCGTTCAGCAAGGCTCCGGCGGAGAAAGGGAGTTGGCGGAGCCGGATCGTCGGCGGCGAGGGTTCGTCGACGTGGGCGATGGCCGTGATGTCCGGGTTCCAGCGCAAGGGACGCTGGACGGTGCCGAAGCGGTTCACCGGCTTCACCTTCATGGGCGGCGGCGAGATCGACCTGCGCGAGGCGAACTTCGCGGACGGCGAGGTCGAGCTCAACTGCATCGCGATCATGGGCGGGATCAGCGTGGTCGTGCCGCCGGGCGTCGAGGTGGTGATGCGGGGCATCGCCGTCATGGGCGGCTTCGACCACTACGAGGAGGAGACCCCGCCCGACCCGGACGCCCCCAGGGTGATCGTGACGGGCCTCGCCTTCTGGGGCGGCGTCGAGGTGCAGCACAAGGTCACCAAGGCGGAACGCCAGCGCCTGAAGGAGGAACGCCGCCAGGAGCGGCTGGACCGCGGGTCGGTCCGGCACGAACTGCACGAGGCCCGGCACGAGTGGCGCGAGCAGCGTCGCGAGGAGCGCCGCGAGGAGCGGGATCGGCGCAGGCGCGGCGACCGCTGAAGACGGCTGCTCGGGCACGGCGACCGCTGAATGCGGCTGCTCGGGCACGGCGGCTGTTGAGCCGCGGCGGTTGTTGAGGCACCGCCCCCGCAGCGGCGCACCCCGGTGCCGAAGGCGCGGCGGTTGCCGAGCGGCCCGCGTTCGGCGCGTACGCGAACGGGCGGCGTGCTCCGACGAGTCGCCGGGGTACGCCGCCCTCGCGAGGCCCGTGCCGTGGAGCGCGCCGTGGGGCGCGCCGTGCGGCGCCGGCCGGGGATTCAGAGGCTGCGGGCGGTGATGTCGCCCTGGGAGGTGGTGGCGCGGATGTCGAGCTCGGCGGTGCCGTCGTTCTTGAGGGCGTTGCTGACCCGGCCGTGGCCGGTGCCGGCGTCGAGAGCGGCCGAGACGCCGGCGGCGGCGGTCACCGTGATGTCGCCGGACTGGGTGCTCAGCACGACCGTGCCGCGCAGGGCCTCGGCGATCCGGATGTCACCCCGGGCGGTGCTGATCTCCGCGTCGCCGCCCAGCCGGCCGACCTCGACATCGCCGTCGACCGCGGTGAGGCGGAGGCTCGCGGCCTCGTCGATCTTTGTCTGGCGGTACGCGCCTTGGAAGGTCACGTCGCCGAGGCGGCCGACACCGCGGAGCTCGGCGCCGGCGGCCTTGCCCTCGACCCGGGAGCCGGCGGGCAGCTGGACGGTCACCTCGACGGATCCGGAGGGGCCGAAGAGCTGGTTCTTCGCCTCCTTCGCGGCGATCCGCAGCACACCGTCGGCGTAGCCGACCTCGATCTGCTCGGCCGCCCTCACGTCGCGGCTCCTGGCGGCGTCGGCGGGCAGGACCTCGACCGTGGTGTCGGTCCGGTCGGCGGCGATGAACCGGATCTGGCCCGCGGGGATGTCGAGGACGGCGGAGACCGGGGCGGGGGTGTCGAACTTCTGCATCGTGCGCTCCTTCGATCCGTTGTTTCCGATGACGGAAACGCTACGTTGCGTTCATGAATGAGGCAACGTACTCGTTGCGCAGAAATTGCATCCTCACAGCTCAGAGCAGATAATTCGTTGCAATGCCTATGAATCTAACGCAACGAAAGCTTCTCGGTTCGTTGCAATGAATTGAAGGTGAACGCTATGCTGGCGGCACTGAGGGAGCACAGAGGAGGCCGTGATGCCGGGAGGCAGGCTCACCCAGCAGGAGCGTCAGCAGATCGCGGCGGGCCTGGCCGACGGCCTCGCCTACGCGGAGATCGCCAGACGGCTCGACCGCCCCACCTCGACGATCACCCGTGAGGTCATGCGCAACGGCGGACCCGTCGCCTACCGCCCCGAGATCGCCCACCGGGCCACCGAGCACCGCGCCCACCGCCGCCGGCAGACCGCGCCCCGGGAGGCGAGGACGGCGCCGGCGCCCCACGGGCGCGACACCGAGGCCGTACGCGCCTACGAGGAGGCCTTCACCACCGTCTTCATGCAACAGGGCCTGCCCAAGATGGCGTCCCGGGTGCTGACCTGCCTCTACACCACCGACACGGGCAGCGTCACCGCGTCCGAACTCGTCCAGCGCCTCCAGGTCAGCCCGGCGACCGTCTCCAAGACGGTCGCCCTCCTGGAGACCATGGGCCTGGTCCGCCGGGAGCGCGACGAGCGCCGCCGCGAACGCTACGTCGTCGACAACGACGTCTGGTACCAGGGGATGATCGCCAGCGCCCGGTCCCACGCCCAGCTCGCCGAGACGGCACGGCAGGGCGTCGGCGTCCTCGGCCCCGGCACCCCGGCCGCCGTCCGCCTGGAGAACATCGCCCGCTTCGTGGACTTCGTCGGCGAGAGCATGGCCCGCGCCGCCGAACAGGCCCGGGACATCCTCTGGGCGAAACCCGGCCCCGCCCCGCAGGACACCGCCGAGCCCGGTTCGGACCGCTGACCCAACGGCTGGCCCGCCGACGGGGCCGCCGACGGGGCCGCCTGCGGAACGTCCCGACGAAATTTCCCGGACGGACAGCCGGCGGGAACTCTCGTCCCGTCCCGGGAGTAGGTCAGGAAGGGACAATATGTGCGGGATCACCGCGAGGGTGAAACCGGCTGCGAACGGGTGGAGCAGATGGTGGAACGTACGGGAACGGCGGACCGCGACGGCGGTGCGGACGCTCCGGTGACCGGCCGGACGGCCGCCACCGGCTCCCCGCCGTCCTACAAGTCCATGAACGCCTTCACACCCGCCGACGAGGAGCGCCAGGCCGGCGTCCGGCGTATGAAGCGCACGGCCACCGGCCTGCTGCTGCTCGTCGCCCTGGTGTACGCGCTGGCCAAGTGGGCGTCCGGCGCGGGCGCCGGCCCCTGGGCGGACTACGTGGCCGCGGCCGCCGAGGCCGGCATGGTCGGCGCGCTCGCCGACTGGTTCGCGGTGACGGCGATCTTCCGTCACCCCCTCGGCGTGCCCATCCCGCACACCGCGATCATCCCCCACAAGAAGGACCAGCTCGGCGTCTCCCTCGGCGAGTTCGTCGGCGAGAACTTCCTCTCCCACGACGTCGTACGGCAGCGGCTGCGCGCCGTGGGCATCGGCAGCCGGCTCGGTGCCTGGCTGGCGGAGCCGAAGAACGCCGACCGGGTCACCGCCGAGCTGGCGACCGCGCTGCGCGGCGCCCTGGCCGTGCTGCGGGACTCAGACGTCCAGGCGGTGGTCGGCGAGGCGATCACGCGGCGCGCCGACGCCCAGGAGATCGCCCCCGGCATCGGCAAGATGCTGGAGCGGGTGGTCGCCGACGGCGGCCACAAGCGGGTCGTGGACCTCGTCGTCAGCCGGGCGCACGACTGGCTGGTGCTGCACGGGGACTCCGTGATGGACGCCGTCCAGGGCGGCGCGCCCGGCTGGACGCCCCGGTTCGTCGACCGCCGGGTCGGCGAGCGCGTCTACAAGGAGCTGCTGCGCTTCTGCACGGAGATGCGCGACATGCCGTCCCACCCGGCCCGCGGCGCCCTCGACCGCTTCCTCTCGGACTTCGCGAACGACCTCCAGTCCGACACCGACACCCGCGCCCGTGTCGAGCGGCTCAAGGGCGAGGTGCTGGGCCGCGGCGAGGTGCAGGACCTGATCGCGTCCGCCTGGACGGCCGTACGATCCATGATCGTCGCGGCGGCCGAGGACGAGCGCAGCGAACTGCGGCTGCGCGTCCGCGCCTCCCTGATCTCCCTGGGCGCCCGGATGGCCACCGAGGCCAAGGTCCAGGACAAGGTGGACAGCTGGGTCGAGGGCGCGGCCGTGCACGTCGTGACGACGTACCGCACGGAGATCACGTCCCTGATCACCGACACGGTGGCCGGCTGGGACGCCGAGCACACCACCCGGAAGATCGAGGCGCACATCGGCCGCGACCTGCAGTTCATCCGGATCAACGGCACGGTGGTGGGGTCGCTGGCCGGGGTGCTGATCTTCACGGTGTCGCGCGCGCTGGGGGCGTAAGGCGCCCGGAGCCGGGCACACGGCCTTCGGTTCCGGTTCTCTCCCGGTCGAGGAGGCGCGATGGGTACGGCTACGGGCGTGGGCGGCGCGGACGGCGTGGGCGGCGCGGACGGCGTGGGCGGCGTGGGCGGCGCGGACGGGACAGCCGGCGGCCGGACGATCACCACCCGGATCCCGGCCCGCCTGGACCGGCTCCCCTGGTCCCGCTGGCACTGGACGATCGTCATCGGCCTCGGCACGGTCTGGATCCTGGACGGCCTGGAAGTCACGGTCGTGGGAAACATCGCGAGCCGCCTCTCCGAACCGGGCAGCGGCCTCGCGATCTCCTCCTCCCAGGTCACCGGCACGGCCGCGGCCCTCTACGTGGTCGGCGCCTGCGTCGGTGCCCTCTTCTGGGGCCGCCTGACCGACCGGTACGGCCGCAAGAGACTCTTCATGACCACCCTGGCGGTCTACCTGGCAGCCACCGCTCTGACCTCGATCTCCTTCGCCCCCTGGTGGTTCTTCACCTTCCGCTTCCTGACCGGTTTCGGCATCGGCGGCGAGTACGCGGCGATCAACTCGGCGATCGACGAGCTGATCCCGGCGCACCACCGGGGGCGCGTCGACCTGATCATCAACGGCAGCTTCTGGGTGGGCGCGGTCGGCGGCTCCCTCCTGTCGATCGTCGCGCTGAACACGGACTTCCTGGCGAAGGACGTGGGCTGGCGCCTGACCTTCGCGCTGGGCGTGGTCCTCGGACTGGTCATCCTGCTGGTACGGCGCAACGTCCCGGAGAGCCCGCGCTGGCTGCTGATCCACGGCAGGGAGCGCGAGGCGGAGGAGATCGTCTCCTCGATCGAGAGCCGGGTGGCGGACGAGACCGGCAAGCGGCTGCCCGCGGCCGACGGCGAGCTGGTGATCCACCAGCGCCGGAGCGTCACGTTCGTCGAGATCGCCCGTACGATCTTCCACGACTACCGGCGCCGGGCCGTCCTCGGCTTCTCCCTCTTCATCGGCCAGGCGTTCCTCTACAACGCGATCACCTTCGGCTTCGGCGCGATCCTCACCACGTTCTTCGACGTGCCGACGGGGGACACGGGCTACTACTTCGTGGTCATCGCGGTGGGCAACTTCCTCGGCCCCCTGCTGCTGGGCAAGCTGTTCGACACGGTCGGCCGACGCGTGATGATCTCGTCGACGTACATCCTGTCGGGCCTGCTCCTCTTCCTCACGGCCCGGCTGTTCGACCGCGGTGTGCTGACGGCCGGAACCCTGACGGCGTGCTGGTGCGCGGTCCTGTTCTTCGCCTCCGCGGGCGCCTCCAGCGCCTACCTGACCGTCTCCGAGATCTTCCCGATGGAGACGAGGGCGATGTCCATCGCGTTCTTCTACGCCCTGGGCACGGCGGCCGGCGGCATCAGCGGGCCGCTCCTGTTCGCCGACCTGACGGGAACGGGCAAGGTGGCCGACACCGTGCTGGCCTTCCAGATCGGGGCGGCCCTGATGTGCGCGGCGGGCCTGGTGGCGGCGGTGTGCGCGGTGAACGCCGAGCGCCGGTCCCTGGAGGACATCGCCCGCCCCCTGACGGCAGCGGCGGAGCGCGGGGCGGCCAAGGCGGAGGTGTAGGAAGGCACCCGTCGGCGCCGGTGAGCCTCAGGCGCCCGTCGTCGAACCCGGCCGCACGATCATCAGAACCGTCACGACGGCCCACAGCAGGTTGAACAGCCCGGTGAACATGGCCAGCCGGACGGTGGCCTGCCGGGTGGCACCGCCCGCGCCGCCCCCGCCGCCCTCCACCAGCGCGCTCTGCCGGGGCAGCACCAGCGCGGCCAGCACCACCGCCGCGAGCGCGGTGAGCGCGATCGACGTGATCAGCCAGGCGCTGCCGAGCACGTGCATGCTGCTCGCCGTGGCGAACCCGAACACGGGGACGACGACGCCGACGACCGCGTACAGCCGGCAGATCCGGTGCAGCAGCTGGAGGGTCTCGGCGGCCCGGACGTCGTCGGGCGCCTCGATGACGCGCCGGGCGGCCGGCGGGAACATGCTGGCGGCGACGGTGACGGGACCGACGGCGACGATCGCGGCGAGGACATGGACGGCGAGGAGGAACTTGGTCACGGCGACGACCGTAGGCGGCCGGATGATCGCGTAGAAGCGGCGATACTGCCACGCTTCGACGGATTCCCGCCAGCCGGATCAGGCAACCGCCTGGGAAACGGTCCACTGGTTGGCGGCAACCCGTTGAACGATTACGTTCCTGCCATGCACACCGTCGCCGTACTCGTCCTGGACCAGGTCATCCCGTCCGACTTCACCGTGCCGATCGACACCTTCGGCTGGGCCCGGCTGCCCGACGGCCGGGACGCCTACCGGGTGCGGGTGTGCGGGCCGGCGGACGAGGTGACCGCGGCGGGCGGCGCGTTCACCGTCAAGGCGCCGTACGGGCTGGACGCGCTGGCCGAGGCGGACACGATCATCGTGCCGGGCGTCGCGGATCCCGCCGCCGCCCTGCCGCCGGAGGTCGCCGACGCCCTGCGCGCGGCGGCGGCGCACGGCACCCGGATCGCGTCGGTCTGCGTCGGGGCGTTCGTCCTCGCGGCCACCGGCCTGCTGGACGGGCTGCGCGCCACCACGCACTGGGCGGCGGCCGACGCCCTGGCCGCCCGGCACCCGGCGATCGAGGTGGACCCGAACGTCCTGTACGTCGACAACGGCCAGTTCCTGACCTCGGCGGGCGCGGCCGCGGCCATGGACATGTGCCTGCACCTGGTCCGCAGGGACTACGGCTCCGCGGTCGCCGCGCACACCGCCCGGATGTCGGTCATGCCGCTGGAACGGGAGGGCGGCCAGGCCCAGTTCATCGTCCATGACCAGCCGCCCGCCCCCGCCGGCGCCACCCTGGAGCCGCTGCTGGCCTGGCTGGAGGACAACTGCGACCGGGACCTGACCCTGGACGAGGTCGCGGACCGGGCCGGCATGAGCACCCGTACCCTCAACCGCCGCTTCCGCGACCAGACCGGCACGACACCGCTGCAGTGGCTGCACCGGGCGCGGGTACGCAGGGCCCAGCACCTGCTGGAGACCACCGGCCACCCCGTCGAGCGCATCGCGACCCAGGCCGGCTTCGGCTCGCCGACGGCGTTCCGGGAGCGGTTCAGAAGGGTGGTCGGCACGAGTCCGCAGGCATACCGCCGGGCCTTCCGCAGCTCAGACGCGTAGGCGTCCCCGCCAGGCCTCCGCGTACGCGTCCGCTCAGGCCTCCGCGTAGCCGTCTTCTAGGCCTTCTTCCAGGCCTCCGCTCAGGCTCGCCGATCCGCGACGGCCCAGGACGCCAGCGCCACCGCGCCCGCCACCCCGAAGACCGCCGGCCAGGCACCCACCTTTTTGGCCAGCGGATGCGACCCCGCGAACGCGGCGAGGTACGCGGCGGACAGCGCCCCGGCGGCCTTCCCGCCCGCCCGCTGCCGCCACTGCTGCGCGGCCGCGGCCCCGGCGACGGCCAGCACGGCCCCGCCCAGCGGCCGTTGCTTCGTCCAGCGCGCGACGCCGTAGCCGCCGACGAGACCGCTCGCCGCGATCACCGAACTGGGAACCCTGGCCATGGCTTTCTCCCTTTCTCCTGCTTTCTCCTGCTCCGTCTCCGGGACCTCCCGAGGCTAGCCGAGGGGGCGTCTGTCGCCTCGCCCACCCCTCCGGCCGCCCCCGACGCATGCCCCACATTGGCCGAATCGGTGCCATGACCATCGATTTCCGGGGTACCCGGCGTGGCACCGACGCGTATCGCCCCACCCCCCCGTCCCCGCCCCGGAGTTCCCGGAGACGCCCGGAAGAGGAGTCAGCACGATGACCGTGACGAGCCCGCAGCCGAGAGCCACCATCGCAGCCCCCGCGCCCGCCACCGCCCCCGCCACTTCTCCCTCTCCGGCCCCGAGCCCCCGTGCGGTGCGTACCGTTCATGCCGTTCGTACCGGAGGCTGGCAGGAGTTCACCGAAGCCGTGCGGCAGGCGGGCCAGTACCCGACGCGGGCGCGGGCCGAGCAGGTCACCCGCATCGTCCTGTCGGCACTGGGCGGCCATGTCACCGGCGACGAACGGCCGTCCCTCGCCCAGGCCCTCCCGCTGGAGGCGGCCGAGCTGATCGCCGCCCAGATCCCTGCGGCCACCCCGTTGACCGCCCGCCGCTTCGTCGACTCGGTGGCCGCGCGCATCGAGGGCTCGACCCCCGCCACCGCCCGCTGGGACGTCAGCTCGGTCCTCGGCGTCCTCGCGGAGACGGTCGGCGAGCCCTTGACCACCCGTCTGCTCACCCAGCTCCCGCCCGGTTACGCCCTGTTGTTCGGCCGGGCCGAGCTGGCCCGGTACAACCTGGTCGACCCGGACTGAGAGCGGGCCACCGGCCGGAGCGGCGCGGCCGGTGGCCCGCGATCGCGGCCTTCCTGAATCCAGCGGCTAGGACCGCCACTTCGGGCTGAGCGCGATGGCGCGGAGCTGCTTCATGGTCAGCGCCGGGGTCGCGCGGGTCGCGGGGCTGTGCTCGGTGCCGGCGTTGAAGGCGGTGACCACCACCCGGAATCCGTCCTTGCGCATGGTGTCGGCGGTCCACATCACGACCCCGGCGACGCCCTTCTCCCCGGGATTCTTGTGCTCGGCGACCCGGGTCCCGTCGGGAAGGGTCTCGGACCCGGCGCCGAACAGGTCCTTCGCGACGTCGGACATGCCGGGCTGCACGTTGATCTGGACGAGGCTCCTGCCGTGCCCGTCGTCGACGACGACGTAGGTGAACTGGCCGTCGTCGTCGCTCGCGTGCCCCACCACCTTCAGCCCCTTGGGGATCAGCGAGGCGAGGGTCTGCTGGATTCCCGGGCCGTTCTCCGGTGTGGTGGACGGCTCCTGGGTCTGCCGAGGGTCCTCCGGGATGGCGTCGACGACCCCGCGCCACTCCTTCGCGGCCGCGAGCGTCATCAACTGCGCTGCGGACAAGGGAGGTTGGTCCCGGCTGATCGGCGCGTCCTTCTCGGCGGCGGCGTTCCACTCGCTGACGGAGACGTGATGGCCGTCCGGGGTGACCAGGTTCGCGGTCCAGAGCTTGGTGTCCACGCGCCGGTCGGGGTACTCGTACCCCTTCACGACGGTGACGACGGAGGCGTCGGCCAGATGGCTGGTGACACAACTGTCGTAGGAGACGTACACCTTGTCGGGGCACTGGGTGACCTGACGGGCGTCGTTCCCGCCGGGCAGCACCCGGTTCACGGCCACGCTGATGGCGGCGGCGCCGTGCCCGTCGTCGTACACGACCTGCGCGTACGGCGCCACCAGCGGGTCGCTCGCGTCGACGCCCCGCCCCTGCGCCTTGCCGAACTTCCCCCCGGGCAGCAGCTTCTCCAGCGTGCTGATCATCTCGTCCGAGGTGACGCCACGGGCGGTGGGGGAGAGCGTGGGGTACGGGGTGGTGCGCACGGCGGAGGGGGACTGTCCGGACGACGACCCGCTCCAGGGCACCAGCAGCGCCCCGCCCACACCGGCCAGCGCGACACCGGCGGCGCCGCCCAGCACGGTGGCCCGCCGCCGCAGCCGTCGCCGCCGCCCCCGCGCCGCACCGGCGGCGACGAGCGCGCCCCGGTCGGCCTCGAAGGTGTCGCCGGCGTCGTGCAGGGCGGCCGTGAGCCGCACCTCGAAGGCCTGGTCGTTACCGCTGTCGCTGTCGTTGTGCCGCTGCTCCACGGGCATGACGAACCACCGTTTCCACAAGGTTGATGTCAGGAGCGGGCGTACTCGGCGAGGTCCTCGCCCAGCAGTTCGCGCAACCGCGCGAGGGCGCGCACGCACCGCGTACGGACGGCGGCCGAGCTCATGTTGAGCGCGTCCGCGGTCTCGTGCACCGACCGGTCCTCCCAGTACCGCAGGACGACGACGGCCCGGTCCTTGGCGGGCAGCCGCGCCAGCGCGTCGAGGAGGGTCAGCCGCAGCGAGGGATCGGCGCCGGTGTCGGCCAGCTCGGGAAACGAGTCCCGGGCCCGCTCCCTGCTGCTGAACCGCCGCCGGTGGGCGAGAAAGGTCCGGCTGAGGACGGTCTGCGCGTACCCGGCGGGGTTCTCGGCACGGGAGACCCGGCCCCAGCGGACGTAGATCCGCCCGAGGGCCTCCTGCACCAAATCCTCCGCGAGGTGGGTGTCCCCGGCGGTGAGCAGACAGGCGGACCGGTACAGATGCCCGGCCCGTGCCGCGGCGAACTCGGCGTAGTCCTCGCCGGCCTTCTGACTCATCCGCAAGCTTCCCCCGTTCCCGGCACTCTGCCGCTCACCTCACTGATGCGGTGGGCCCGGGAAAATGTTTCAAAGGACTTTCAGGGGAATCTCACTGGAGCGAGTCGAGCCAGTGCAGGAGACGGGCGCCTTCGCGAGTCATGACGTCCGGGTCGCGCAGCGCGTGGGCCATCAGCGACATGCCCTGGTAGCCGGCGACGAGAGTGAGGGCCAGGTCGTCGGGGTCGTCCGGGCCGGACAGTGCCATCTCACGGAACTGACGTGCGGCCCAGTCCAGCAGCCGCCGGATCACCGCGCCGGCTTCCGCGTCGAGGGTCCCGTCAGCGCGCTTGCCGAGTTCGGCGGCCAGGGTGCCGGTGGGGCAGCCGTACCGGGCGGCGACGGCACGCTGCTCGACCCACGCCTCGACCAGCGCCCTGAGCCGGTCGCGCGGGTCGGGCAACCGGTCGAGCCGGCCGGTGAGTTCGTCGAGGTACGCGGTGTGCTCGGAGAGGGCGGCCTGGACCAGCTCGTCCTTGGTCTTGAAGTAGTAGTAGACGTTCCCGACCGGGACGTCGGCCTCCCGCGCGATGTCGGCGAGCGTGGTGCGCTCGACGCCCTGCTCGTGCAGGACCTTGGCGGCGGCCGCCATCAGCCGCTGCCGCTTCTGCGAGGCCCGCGCCCGCCGATCTACTGAGTTGGTCACCCAACTGACTATAGACAGCCGCGGGGTTGTCCGTGCTAGCGTCTGCGTCAGCCGAGTAAGTTAGTCAGCTAACTAACTAGCTAATCAAGGGGAGACGGCAATGATCACGGTGACGGGTGCGACCGGCAACATCGGCCGGACACTGGTGGACCTGCTGGCCGAGGCGGGCGAGGAGGTGGTGGCGGTGTCCCGGAGCCCCCGGGACTCCCGGGACCCCCGGAGTCCCCGGGACTCCCGGATCCCCGGGCATCCCCGGCAGGCGTCGTCCGCCGTCCCCGGCGTCCGGTGGGCCGAGGCCCATGTCGGGGACGCGGCGAGCATGCGGGAGCCGCTGACCGGTGCCCGGGCCCTGTTCATCGTCCTGGGCGGCGAACTCAACGCCTTCGGCGAGCACCCGAAACTCCTGCTCGGGGCGGCCGCGGACGCCGGCGTCGAACGGGTCGTCCTGGTCTCCTCCCAGGTCAGCGCGACCCGCCCGGAGGCACCCTCACACGCCCGCCTGCGCGAGTACGAGGCGGCGGTACGCGCGTCGGGCCTCGACTTCACGATCCTGCGCCCCGGCGGCTTCGCGTCGAACGCCTTCGCGTGGGCCGAGGCGATCCGCACCAAGCGCACGGTCTTCGCCCCGTTCGCCGACGTGGCCCTCCCGGTCGTCGACCCGGCGGACATCGCGGCGGTGGCGGCGAGGGCGCTCCGCGAGGACGGCCACGGGGGCCGCGTGTACGAACTGACCGGCCCGGAGCCGATCAGCCCGCGTCAGCAGACGGCGGTGATCTCCGCGGCCCTGGGCGAGAAGGTGACGCTCGTGGAACTCCCTCGCGAGGAGGCCCACGCGGCCATGTCCCGCTTCATGCCGGAGGAGGCGGTCACGGGCACCCTGGACGTCCTGGGCGCACCGCTCCCCGCGGAGCTGAGGGTCAGCCCTGACGTGGAGACCGTACTGGGGCGCCCGGCGGGCGGGTTCGGGGGATGGGTGGGGCGCAACCTGCCGGCGTTCCGGTAGCGGGTGTCCTGGGCGCACGGAGTTCTGTACGCCCAGGACACCCACGGCGGCCGGGATGGCTGGGGTGGCCGGGATGACTGGAGTGGCCGGGCTGGCCGGGCACCGCGGCGAACTCACCCGCTCTCACCCGCTCTCACCTGTTCTCCCCCCTTCCCACCCGTTCCCGGTCACAGCGCGGCCCGCACCGCCTCGACGAGCGCGGCGGCACGCGTGTCCTCGGCGCCCTCGACGATGCTGTTCATGACGTACCCGAAGGCGATGCCGTGCTCGGGGTCGGCGAAGCCCAGCGACCCGCCGCGGCCGGGGTGGCCGAAGGCGCTGGGACCGGTCAGGGGGTTGGTCTCCACCGGCAGCATGTACCCGGAGGCGAACCGGACCGGGAACATGATGACCTTGTCCACCCCGGCAGCCTGCTCCGCGGTCGCCGACGCGAGCGTCTCGGGGCTGAACAGCCGCACCCCGTCCACCTCCCCGATCAACGCGGCGTACATCCGCGCGAGGCCGCGGGCGGTGCCGATCCCGTTGGAGGCGGGCAGCTCCGCGGTCTGCACCTCGGCCGAGTTGAAGTCGATCTCGACGGGGTCGGTGACGGTGAACGCCCTGTTGCTCAACGACCGCGGATCCTGTAGCGCGGCGACGAACTCCCGCGCCTCGGTCGGCACGAGCTCCAGCGGTACGGTGCTCAGGTCGACCTCCGGCTTCGGATACACCATCCGGCTGACCCGCCCGCGCTCGGCCGCCGGCAGCCCGATGAAGAAGTCGAGGCCCAGCGGCCCGGCGACCTCCTCGGCGAAGAAGCGCCCGGGCGTACGGCCGTCCACCCGCCGGACGACCTCCCCGACCAGCCACCCGAAGGTCCGCCCGTGATACCCGTGCGCGGTCCCCGGCTCCCACTCCGGCCGCTGCGCGGCGAGGGCGTCGACCATCGGCTGCCAGCGCAAAGCCTCCGCCAACGGCACGGGC
The DNA here is from genome assembly GCF_040686075.1 of Streptomyces sp. NPDC086519. Classification (NCBI taxonomy): domain Bacteria; kingdom Bacillati; phylum Actinomycetota; class Actinomycetes; order Kitasatosporales; family Streptomycetaceae; genus Streptomyces; species Streptomyces sp. NPDC086519. The sequence continues at coordinate 453,371 of NZ_JBFBJL010000002.1, read as the reverse complement.
GGCTCGACCGTGACCACCCCCGCCCGATGCGACAACAACCACCGCACCGGGATCTCCGCCTTCCCCGCCGCCCCGAACTCGGGCCAGTAGGCGGCCACCGGCGCATCGAGGTCCAACTCCCCACGCTGGGCGAGCAGATGCGCGACGGTGGCGGTGGCCCCCTTCGTCGCCGAGTACACGAGCTGCAAGGTGTCCCGCTGCCACTCCCGCCCGGTGTCGGGATCGGCGACCCCACCCCACAGATCCACCACCGGCCGCCCGTCCCGGTACACGCAGACGGCGGCTCCGACATCCCCCCGCTCCGCGAAGTTGGCGCGGAACGCCTCCCGTACACCCTCGAACCCGTCGGCCACTTCCCCGTGGATCGTCGTCATGCCGTCATCCTCGCATCGAGCCCGCTGCTTTCAACCGGCGTTTTCCCCGCACGAGTTGGTGCCACGGGCAGCGCTCTGACGGATCGCCAACAATCGTCAATTGCAAGTTGACGACGCGGGATCGTCAATTTAAAGTTGACGCATGAGCCCACTCGACATCAGTCTCGCCGACCTGATCGCCCGACTCGACGAGGAACTCCCCGACGCCAGCGAACTGGCCCGCATCAGCGAGGCCCGGCTACGCGCCCAGACCCTGTCCGACCTCGGTGACCAACTCATCGACCACTACGTCAGCAAGGCCAAGCAGACCGGCGCGTCCTGGACCGAGATCGGTGACGCCATCGGCGTGTCCAAGCAGGCCGCCCAGCAGCGCCACGCGCCCACCGCGTTCGAGCGGTTCACCAACCTGAACAGGCACAGCATCGTGCTGTCACAGGAGGCCGCCCGCACGCACAAGCACGACGCCATCGGCACCGAACACCTCCTGCTCGGCCTCCTCGGCGAACCGAAGGGCCTGGCGTACGAGCTGCTGCTCGCGAAAACCGAGTCCGAGCAACCCATCCGCGACGCGATCCAGGAAGCCCTGCCGCCGGCCGGGAAGAAGGCGCCGCGAGGCCACATCCCGTTCCACCCGGAGAGCAAGGAGGCCATCGGCCAGGCCCGCCGCGCGTCATCCGACCTCGGCCACGACTGGGTCGGCACCGAACACACCCTCCTGGGCCTCATCCGCGTGGTGCAGAGCCCGGCCGCCCAGATCCTGCGCGACCTCGGCTTCACGTCGGAGGAGTTGCACGAGACGGTGAAGACCGAGATCACCAGGCGCCGGGCCGCGGACGGCAACCGGTGACGAGGCGACCGGCCGCCACGGGGGACCGGCTCGACCGGTCCCTCAAAGGCCCAGGCGCCTCAGGCCCACCGGCAGAGACCGGCCCGCTGGGCAGCCGGCGGCCCTGGCCTGTTCCCGCTCGGTCTCCGGCCTGCCCGGCATGAGACAGTCGGGCACCACCGGCCACTGAGCCCTGCCGAAGAGAAGAGCATCATGAGAACGCTGCCCGCCGTCACCGGTCGCGATGAGTTCGACGCCCTGGTTGTCAGGACCGACTACGAGGACGACCGCACCTGGCAGGACGTGACAGCGGCCCTGCTGGCTCCTTGGGGAGACGGTGCGTACGAGGCACGCGTCCACTTCGTCGACGACCCGGCCTGGGCGGACGCGACCGCCGAGGACATACTTCCCGTGGTCTCCGCCGACGAGAACCTCGCCGTGGTGTTCCTGGCCGACCGCACGACCATGCGGACCGAGGGCCACCCGCTGCTCGCGATCACCACCCTCACGCGGGAGGAGTGCGTGGACGACGAGGACTACGACCAACTGACCGAGTTCGGAACCGAGTTCCGCACCACTCCGGCAGGCGTCCACGACGTCCACGCGAACCTCGGCATCGGCAACCTGGGCTTCGAGGAGTACGCGGCGTGGGCCCACGACGACGCCGAGGGGATCTACCGGTCCGCCTGACGGAGGACCGGCGCCCGGCGCGTGGACTCAGAGTTTGGGCTCCACGGGAAACGGCAACTTGTCCCGAAGGCGTGGGCCGACAGGAATACCAACGCGCCGTAGGTCGCGCTGACCCGCCTGTCGCCCAGGGGCCCACAGCCGGTGAAGAGAGCCGCGAACCACCCGACGAGCACCCACCCCCGAAAGGTGATGGGTGCGGTTCCTTTGCGGGGAAGGGTTGAGCAAGCCGCTGTGCGGGGAGCGGGCCAGAGTCACCGGCCCTTGATCATCGAGCTGCTCCCTCGCGTTGCTCGAGCCACGCGAGGTACCAGCTGTGGAAGGTGTGACGGTTTCCGTTTGCGTCGACGTACGCCTTGAAGGGCGGGTTGACCGCGCAGTCCCGGTCGCGGAGTTCCCCGCGGTGTGGGCCGACGACGACGAGCCAGCCGGTCATCCCGCATCCGTTGTCGCTGATGTGGATCGCACCCCGCCCGCGTTCCAGGTGCCAGACTTCGTCGCCGGCGTCGCCGAAGACCTTGCGGTAGTCGTCCAGATAGTCGTCGTCTTCGTCACGGGTGGTGGGTTCGTACCCGGCGGCGCGGAGGGTTGCTATCTGTTGGTCGGCCCAGTCTTCCGTTTCGACGAACGGCCCACTGGGGTCCAGCAGCCAGGGATTCTCCTCGTCGTTGTCCCAGACCCATCCCCACTTCCCGTCGATTCGGCGCAATGATGTGAGCTCGAGTGCCGGTCCGGGGCCGCCGGCTCCGACCTCCGCCAGAAACGTGCGGTACTCGTCGGGGAGCGCGACACCGAACTGCGCTTCGACCTCGGCGATCTCCGCGGGAGTCAGGATGGGTTCGAATGTCGGGTAGTGAGATGGCCCATGGCCTCGGACCCGACGCTCGGCCTCCTCCACGGCGATGACGCGTTCCCGAACTCCCGACCAGTGCACGTGTGTGTTCACGACTCTCCTGTCGACGGCGGGACGGACATTAGTCCCTGCCACCGACATCCGACCTGCCTCCGGGGTGTGTTCGCGGCTGCTCGTCTCTACCGTGGTGATCGAGGTGAGGTGACAGATGGGCTCGCCGTTCGAAGAGTTAGAAGCTCATCGACGCTTCGTAGCCACGTGCACAGCATGATCTGCCGACGCCTCTGCACTATGGCCCCCGTTCATCCCCTGCGGCTCGTCTGTTGTGACCAACTGTCCTAGGGAGTACGGGCGGTGCCAACAGCGGGTTGGTGTTCGAAGAGGCGAGTAGTTCCAGGCATCACTGAGCAGGCGTTCGCTGCGGCCCTCACCTCAGCAGGTGGTCCGCCTTGCCGGCCTTGATGTCGAGGATCATGGTTCGCAGAGCGTCCCGACTGTCGGTGATGAAACGGTCCTCCTGGCCGTTCACCGCTATGAACGCGTTGCCCGAGTCGTCCACGCCTATCCGGAAGCACGAGTTGCCTTCCCCGCAGAACGGCTCTTCCCACTGAATCTCTGGCATGACGTCTCCTAGAGTTCGCGCGCGATGGTATGGATGAAGGCTCTTGAGTCGTCGGGGGACAGTGCCAGTTCCTCCATCCGGTTCAAGTGAGCGCGGTACTTGGTCAATTCTGCCTCTCCGTAGAGGAAGTCCGGGCCGTGGGAGTTGTCGATCTGCACGGTGTCCAGCTGCTCCGTCGGCCCTTCCGCGTACAGAACGGTCTGTCCTGCACCTGGAAAAGCTCCGCTGGTGAAGGGGACGACCAGAACCGTGCGGCCGTCCCTTTCGGACTGGTCCAGCAGGTGTTCGAGCTGCGCCCGGCTGACCCTGGGGCCTCCGAACTGCATCCGTAGCGCCGCCTCGTGGACGATCCCGGTGAAGGCGGGTGCAGCCTCGGAGGCGAGGACCTCCTGACGGTTGTTGCGGTGGGCCGCCCTCAACGTCACCTCATGTTCGGGTAGTTGCGGAAGGACGGCGCGGAAGACCGCGAGGGCGTAGTCGGTCGTCTGGAACAGGCCGGGAATGTGCACCGTGCATGCGGTACGCATGCGAATGGCCTGCCACTCCAACTCGGCAATGTCCAGCAGCCCTTGAGGAAGGGTTCCGCGATACCGCTCCCACCAGCCCGAGGTGCTGGGGGAGGCCATTTCGACCAGGGCGGCCACGTACTTCTCGTCGTCGCAACCGCAGTGGTGAGCCAGGGTGCGCAGGCGGTCCTCGCTGATGTTCCGGACCCCCGACTCCATGTTGGAGATCTTTCCTCGGTCCACGCCGAGGAGATTCGCGGCCTGCTCCGCGGACACGCCTGCGGCCATCCGCATCCTGCGCAACTCGTGACCGAGGCGCCTCTGACGTTGCGTCGGTACTGCCCTCGGGGCCATGTCGATCCTTCCGTTTCGGGCTCGGAGGGCAGTCTGCCGTGCCGGGCGACTCGTGAGCCACGATCGAGCTAATTTGCCGAAGGAGGTGGCAAATTTGCCGGACGTTCTTCTAGCTTGGACAACGCGCCGCTCACGCACAGCGAGCAGAAGCGCATCGCGTATGCCCCTGTTCTCTCCTGCCCTGGGAGGGGTGGCCTGCGCCAGGGCGACAGGCCACTGCTTCACGAGCAGCGCAACGGAACAGGCGGACCAAGGAGTTGGACATGGATTGCGGTGGATGTACGCCGAGAAGGCCTTGGGATCATTCTTTCTCTGCCGAGCCGGCGGAAGTAGCGGCGCTGCGGCGCTTGCTTCGGACTCATCTGGGCCTCTGGGGGCTCGCAGAGTTGACGGAGTCGGCCCAGCTCTGCCTGAGCGAACTGGTCTCCAACGTGATCACTCACGTGGGCCCCGGCACCCCGACGACGCTCTCCGTCTCCGTCAGCGGTACGCGTCTGCGCATCGAAGTCCATGATCCCGACACTCGGGCCTTACCGTGTCTGATCGACTCGGCCGGCGACGCCGAGGCGGGGCGCGGTATGTCTCTCGTAGCCGCGATGTCCGAGCGCTGGGGCGTGCAACTCCTGCCCGATCGCAAGATCACGTGGGTCGAACTCGCGTCGGAACTGACGGAGGTGAACGGCCATAGCAAGGACGTCCGGGTCTCCAGGGCCACGAGTTGCCTGCACCTCTACACTGCGGGGCTGCCGACCCACCTGTCGGGATCGAGCAGGCTGAGTGTCATCGCAGCGGAGGAAGTGGCGATCGACGTCATCGCCGATGTTCTCCACTGGCTTCGAGCCCATGGCCATGACGCCGACGAGGCGCTCGACCGCGCTCAGATGCAGTTCGAGGCGGACACGTTACGACCCGCACGGTGACGCGAGGATCTCTGCCTTGCCAAACAGGTGAAGACGCCGATCCGTGGCGGCGTCTTCACCAAGGCAAGGCGGGCGTCAGGGATTCAGGATGCCGGCGAAGAAGCCCACTTCGGGCTCGTCCGGGGTTCCGACGAGCAGCGCTCGATCCAAAAGGATGTTGTTGTGCTCGCAACTCGTCTCCGGGAGCATCACACAGGCATGGCAGGCCGCCAGGTTGATTCCACCGGCGCCGGACGCCTCGGTCTCCATGCAGAGCGGGTCCGAGGAGCACCACTCGGCGCGGCGGACGGCCGAACGGACTGTGCGAGCGAGAATCTCCGGCTCACCTTGAGCGACTAGGCCACCCAGACTGCCCGCGGAATCGCTCGTCGCCGTGTAGACGAGCACCCCGGCCATGTCGTCGGCGGCGTAAAGGCGTTCGCGCAGGGACGCGGCCGGATAGCCCGCCTCCAGGCTCCACTCGTTGATGAGGACATGGGCCAAGGTGTGCAGCAGCACCATGCGAGGGGTGGCGGGGGAGGGGAGGACGCGGCTCGGGTCTTCGGCCCGCTGCTCCAGCACCCGCTGGTGGGCGGCACGCATCCGTTCGATCCGGGCTGCCACCGCCGGAGCCTTCTCCCAGGCGTCCAGCCGGTCCTCGTCCAGGCGGAGGAAGACTCCCTCGCCTCGCACCTCCATGGCCGGGAGCCAGCGCAGGGGGCGTTCGGACAGGGGCATCTCCTTGGAGTCGGTCGTCGACTCGGCGTCGACGAGCCGGGTGAACGCCTTGAGGGCGCGCACCTCGCGGAGCTTCTTGACCAGCATCGGGCCGGTGACACCGAGTGGATCGAGCAGGCTCTGGTCGCCCAACGGGGTCTCGCAGACGAACTGCTCGTCGCGGGTGTGCTCGCTCTCGTCGTTGCCCGCGCGGAGACGCTCGTACTCCTTGTTGCGGAGGGCGCGGTAGCGGTGGTCGAAGGTGGGGGCCGCCTCGCCGTCGGGGTCCTCTTCGCGCTCCGCGTCGAGCAGCGCCATCACCTCGTCCAGCGGCACGGGACACTTTCCCTTGAACACACCTTTGAGATAGATCTCGACGTGGTCGCGCTCGTCGTACTCACGAAGCGCGTCCCAGTGTTCCGCAAGTGGATCCGCGCGGCCGTCGCTCCACGGCGGGATGGAGAGCGCAGACTTCAGCACCGGTTGCCATACCGCAGAAGAACCGCGCTGCAACGTGCGCAGGGGAAGTCCGCACTCCTGGACCGGGGCGGAGGCACCGAGCCATGGACGGGGGCCTCGGCACTTGAGGCCCAGGTCCTTGAGCGCGTTCCTGCGGAAGGAACCCTCCATCGAGACCTCGGGAGCCTGCCCACAGGTGCAGGAGACCAGGATGGAGCGGAGCGAGGCAGTGTGACCGGACGTGCGCAACTTGAGCTTTCCTCCGCACTGTGCCGTCGGCGAGGCACCACGGTCTTTGGAGCGGTGCACCCACTGCCAGTACGGAAACTCACCGAGATGTCCGGCCTCGCACGCGACGACGAAACGGGAGGGGACCAGGTCGACCTCACATGTGCCGCAGACGCTTCTACCGGCGGGCGGGTTGAAGTCGCGGTGCCGCTGCAGGTCATTGCATTCCGGGCAGGAGTGCATCAAGGGGAAGCGGCGGACCCGGAGGCCGTCCTTGCTGGTGTCGTCGGAAGCGGGCGGCAGCCGGAAGTAGTCGACGTCGAGCAGCCGGGCCAGGCGCCGTTCGTGGATCCGCGGGGACTCGTCACGACTCCAGCTCTGCTCGGCCTCGTCGAGCCCCGAGACGATGAAGGACTCATGATCGACGGCGATCAGCGAACCTACGCCGTAGGTGGTGATCGCCTGGGCGCGACGGACCGCACCCCGCCGTGGAAGGTTGTGGGCGGGTGCGGCGCCGTTCGTACCGGTCCGGCGACGGCGGGCGGGAGGCGGGGTCATCGGGTTCCCTCCATGAACAGGGCGGTCTCGGCGTCGACGTCACGCAGGCTCCACAACGTGGACCACGCGTCCACGTCCTCGGACTCGTCGTCGTACGCCTTCAGCAGCGAAGGAGTACGACGGCCCCTCTGGGGTTCGAACAGCAGGCCGCTGTGGATGTCGGCTTCCTTGCACCACCAATCGACGAACTCGTCGAAGGCCTGGGACACGGCATCGCTCTCCTCCGGGGTGACCGCCTCGACGCGTTCCAGGAGGATCGACTTGATGCGACCGCGAAGCACGTCTTCATAGGACTCGACCTGGCCGGCGCCCTCATTGGGGCGGGCCGCCGGGATCATGATGCGGGCGAGGGCGACGATCACCGCGTGCAGGCCCCGGTCACGGGAGCGGGCGGAGAACGGGGTGACGGAGGTGGACTCGACCTCGCGGTACAGGGCCGAGTGGAAATGCTGGAAGCTCTCGTAGTGGGAACGGTCCCTGGAACGCGTCGAGTTGAGCATGACCGCGACCAGGCCGGGGTGTGCGCGGCCGACCCGGCTGGTGGCCTGGATGTACTCGGCGGTCGTCTGCGGTTGGCCCATCACGGCCATGAGACCGAGACGGTCCACGTCCACACCGACCGCGATCATGTTGGTGGCCAGGAGGACGTCCACGGCGTCGTCGTCGGGCCACCGCTTCTCGATGCCCTTGAGGCGGGTGGGGATCTCGCTGGCGTCGATACGGCTCGTCAGCTCCGAGTAGTTGGCGACCGCGCGGACCTCCACCCCCTCGCGCGCGGCGAGCAGCTCCAGGTAGGCCACCACGTCGTCATGGACCTGGAGTTCGGCCGCGGACAGCAGCCGGAGGCTGTTGAAGTAGCCGACGAGACTCCAGTACGCGTCGCGCACCTCGTCCTCGGTCTTCGCCTGCTTGGCCCGGTGCAGCAGGGTGGCGTACGTACGGATCAGCAGGGTTGACTGACTGGTGCCGGGGGCCAGGAGGCCGACGTAGCGTCGGCTCGCTTTCTCCTCGCGTGGTGTCTCCACGGCGAACCACGAGTCGCGGGCATCCAGGCCGGCGGGCGGGAACTGCCGTACTTTGCGGGCGAATAGGTGGCGTCCCTGGTCGGCGGCGCGACGGATGGTCGCTGTGGAGGCGATCACCTTGGGCCGGTCGGCCAGGGCGTCCACGGCGGTCTCGTAGAGGCCGGTGAGAGTTCCCAGTGGGCCGGAGATCAGGTGCAGTTCGTCCTGAACGATCAGCTCCGGGGGAGGGGTGCCGTCAGCCGGGTCGTCGAGGTTGAAGAGTGCGGAGGTGGCCGGCCGCCACGGCATCGACGCGAACTTGTCCACGGTCGCGATCACCAGGGTCGGCCGTGCGTCGTACACCGACTCGTCGATCAGGTGGACGGGCAGGCCGTCGGCGAAGTCGCAGCCCACGCCGGGGCATCGGACGTACATCCGCTTGGCGTCCTCGTCGACTTCGTAGTTCCGTGCGTCGAGGCGGGTCCCGCACCAGGGGCAGGCGTGCAACTGGACGGGATTCTCGGTGGCGAGGCGCTTGTCGAGGTTCCTCTGCAGTTCGTCGAGCTTCAGTCCGGCGGCGGCCAGTGTGTTGGGGGTGGCAGAACGCCCCACCCACATGCCGACGGAGAACTCATCATGGCCCAGCTCGGGTGTCCGGCGTCGCATGTGCTCCATGGCGCAGAGCAGAATCGCCGCCCGCTCGAACTGCTGAAGGGTGAGCAACCGCAGCGTGTAGCGCATGAGGACTGTAACCCCACCGCCGTTCGAACCCTTACGGATGCGACGCAGGAACGACGTGAGGGCGATCAATCCGAGGTAGGCCTCTGTCTTGCCACCGCCGGTCGGGAACCACAGCAGGTCGGACACGTGCCGATCGTCGTGCGCAGGGTCGTCGATGCCGGCCAGGCAGAGCAGCAGGAACGCGACCTGGAACGGGCGCCAGCGGCCGGCGGCCGGGACGGGGACGCCGACTCGGCCGTCCTTCACCCACTTGCTGCGGGCGCGCTGCTCCGCCATGGCGCGGTTCGCGAGGCGGAACGCACGCATGAGGTCGGGCTTGGTCCGCAGCAACTCGATGCCTTCACGGATACGGTCGAGTGCCTCGCGGCAGGCGCTCACCTGGTCCCGGGCGGGCTTCTCGTAGACGGTGCCCGTCAGAGCGTCAGCTTCGGCCGACTTACGGTCGATCCAGTGTTCGTAGCCCGTGGCCAGCCCTTCCAGAGCGTCCACGATTTCGGCGTCGGACTGCTCGGCCAGTCCCAGCATCGACAGTGCCGAGCTGTCGATCTCCGGGTTGGAGTCGGTCAGCAGCACCTCCACCGTGGGCACGAACTGGCTTCGCACCTCGGGGACAGCCGGCGTTTCGGCCTCGGTCATACCGATCGGCTGGGGAGTCCAGTCCCACTCGGCGGCGCATCCATGGCCGACTGCGAAGGTCGGGGCGTGGCGGTGCAGCAACCGACTCGCGGCGATCTCGGGGTCGTGGGCGGCGGCCGGGGCCGGACGCTCGACGAAGGCGGTGGAGCCGTCGGCGGCCCGGACCGTCAGACCGCACTGGAACAAGGAGAAGGCGTCCTGAAGATCCCGCTCGCCGACTTTCTGCCTATTGATCAGCGTGACCGTGACCGTGACGGTGTTGTTGACTTGATCGAAAGGGCGGACGTTGACGTGCAACGCGACTTTCGGAGTGAGTTTGATCGTCTTCTTCGGATCCGGTTGGGTCACGTCGATGTGCTGGTCGGGGAGGTCGAGTTCCTTGCGCCGCCACTGCTCCCGCTGGTCGGCGGTGGTACGGGCCTCGGCGCGGCGGGCCGGGACGGGCTTGCCGTCGGCATCGGTGGGTTCGTAGACGGCCGCGCGGGCGGAGACCACGATGACTTCGCTTATGGTCGGGCGGACTGCGAAGGTGAGACCCATCGAGGAAGGACGCCTGTCCCCTGAAGCGCCCACCTCCTGCGCGGTGCCGGACTCCTCGACGTCCTCCCGGGTGAGCAGAGGGGCAGCGTCCAGGCCTTCCTGCTCGGCCGCGTCCTCGTCCTTCCGTTCCTTCGCGGCTTTGTCCGCAGCACGCGGATACAGCACGCCGGTCAGATAGCGGTCAATCGGCGCGTCCTGGGCGAGTACCTCGCCCTTGTCGTCCGGCTTGGCATCCGTGGTGGGGCCGAGGAGTTCACGGCGGAGCCCCACCAGAAGTTCTTCGTCCCGGACCCGGTAGTGCTCGGCGTGGGGACCTGACACCTGCGTCATGCGCGCTGCTCCTCGTAGTCGTCGGCTCGCCGGTACCGGCCGATGCCTGTGATCCGCGGGGCGATCCACACACCTCGCTCACCGAGTCCGGCGTTCGTGCCGGCCGCAGGACTGCCCGTCACGGTCTCCAGGGTGTCGATCCGCAGGTCGTGGATCTCGTCGGGCCACCAAGGGTCCCAGGTGCGGTTGACCTTCTGTACCTGGAAGAGATCCTCGCGGAACCGCTGCGAGGCCTCCCCGATCTCCTTGCCGTCGTGCATCAGGGCGTACGGGGGGCTCTCGACCTCGCTCATCGGCAGGTCGTGGCGCTTGCGCAGCAGCACCTTCTGGCCGGGGCGCACCTGTTCAAGGAGATACGCCTGGGTGGCGACGGCGTCGCTCTGCTGGCCGGGCGGGTCGTCCCGGCAGACGTCTCCCGCCTCGGCGACGATTCCGTACCTGTCGTACGACCGCCATGACCCGAGGTATAGACGGCCATTGCGGCTGCTCCCCGCCCGCTTGAAGTGCGGCAGTTCGGGTGCGGCCACGTGGTACAAGTCCTGGCGGGCACGCGTCATGGCCACGTACAGGGCGCGTGCTTCGGCGGGAAGGTCCAACTCATCCTGGTATCGCTTGTGCAGCTCGGCGAGGGTCGGCGGCGTCAGGACGATCACCCTGTCGAACTCCAGCCCCTTGGCTCGGTGCACCGTCGAGACGACGACGCGGGCCTTCTCCGGGTCGGCCGCTTCGTCCGGGAACCTGCCCTCGGCGACCGCGCGGCGCAGTCGATCCAGATCGAGCATCGCGCGCCCCGCTCCGCGCGCGACCCTACGCAGCACTGTCCACAGGGCGGCGGCGTCGGGTTCGTAGGGGAGAGGGATCTCTGAGAGGAGCGTACGGAACCGGTCCTCGGTGAGGCCGGTCGCCTCCGTGCTGCGCAGCAACTCGGCCACCCAGTAAGGCACCGGACGCTCTTCCAGGGGACGTCGCAGCCGATGGTCGATGCCGTGCGCGTGAAGCAGCCCGGAGGTCACGAGGGCTTGCTGATTGTCGCGGGTGAGGACGGCGCAGGTGTCGGGGAGGTCCCGCAGGCCGTCCAGGGTGAACTCGTCGGCGAGGTCGCCCATGCCGTTCACCGGATCCAGCAGGAGATCGCGCAGTTCGTCGTAGAGCGTTCCCGCCTCGTCCGGATCGCTCAGCTGCTGGAGACGGGGGCCGTGCGCCAGTGCGATCCGGGCCTCGGCGGTGGTGGCCCGGAAGTTCCGCGTGAGACGCAGCTCCACCAGATCGTCGGGGTAGGAACAGCGCAGCCAGTCGAAGAACCGACCGGTCTCGTCGGCACGTTCGCCCAGGTCCGCGATCTGGAAGCCGTACACGGACTGGGCGGCGTCTCCGACGACGGTGAAGCCGCAGCTGTCCTGGTACCGGTCGAGAAGCGTCTCCACCAGCTCGCGGCGCCCGCCCAGCAGGTCCTGCACCTCGTCGATCACGACATGGGCCGGTGGCACCGCGTCGCCGACCTCCAGCGCGCCCTTCTCGATCGCGCGGGTCGCGGCCGCGATCCGCTCGTCGAAGCCGACCGCGCCCCACTCGCCGTCCGGCTGTGCCTGAAGGAGCACCTCGTAGGCCCACGCATCGAAGGTGCGGGCGCGTACTCGGTGAGCTCGTTCCCCGTGCCGAGAGATCCGTTCACGCAGTTCCCGAGCCGCCGCTCGGGAGAAGGTGAGCACCAGGATCTCGGCCGCCTCCAGCGCCTGTTCGGGGTCCTCGTGGCCGCACAGTGCGTCGAGCCGGCGTACCAGGGTGTGCGTCTTACCCGCCCCGGCGCCCGCGGTGACCAGGACACGCGCGTCCCAGGGCTGTTCGACGACGGCCAGTTGCTCGTCGGTGAGCGGGGGGCTGTCCTGGTAGACGTCGGTCACTTCCGGCTCCAGAGGTGCTCGAACTGCGTGAAGGCGAGGTGCGTGTCGAAGTTGGCGATGTTGTCGCTGACGTTGAGGATGAGACAGCTGTCCTTGCCGCCGTTCAGTGGTCCACGCAGTCCACGACCGATCATCTGCTGGTACACGTTGGTGCTGTAGACCGGCCGGGCCACGACCACGACACGAGTGGCAGGTGCGTCGAATCCCTGGGTGAGCACACCGTAGTTGGTGAGGACTCGGATGCGTCCGTTTCGGAAGTTCTCGATGCGGTTGCGGCGGTCCTGTGTGCTCGTCGTCGAGTCCACGGCGGCGGACGGGACACCCCGGTCGTTGAGCATGGCGGCCAGGTATTTGGCGTGGTCGACCGATGTGGCGAAGAGCAACGTGGGCCAGTCCTCGGGCAGATCGGCCACGGAGTCGACAATGCGCCGACTGCGCGCGTGGTCATCGGCGAGCCGCTGTTCGGCTGAGCGGGAGAGCATGGCCATGCGATCGGCGTGCGTCTTCTCGTCCCGTGTGAGTTCGATACGACCGCCCTCAAGGGTGCGGTGCTCGACCTGGGCCAGGATGCGCCAGTCCTGGAGGTCGCGATACGGGTCGCCCGACGGGAACACTCCTTCGTCGAGTCGCCGATTGCCGAAACGGCTGACGAGACGACGGGTCTCCTCCTCGTTGGTGTTCCGGAACGGGGTGGCGGTCAGACCGAGTAGATGCCGGTTGGTCTCGTACTGGGTGAGTCCCAACTGGGCGAGGATCTCGGTGTATCGCTTCGAGATGGCGGTGTGAGCCTCGTCCACGATCACCAGCGCGGCCTGGCGCAACCAGGCGTACTGGTCGGTGTCCAGGCACCGCTCCAGTTTGGCGTCGGTCGCGACCACCAGGTGCGGGTGGTCCACGACATTTCCCACCTCGTAGGTGCTCCACAGCCGACTGATGGTCAGCGGTCGTTCGGCACCGACCTTGTTCCAGACGAACTTCCAGCTCTGGACTGCCTGTTCACACAGCTCCTCGGTCTGGGCGATCCACAGCAGCGGACCCTTCAGGTCGCCGACCCGCTTCACCCAGCGGATCACGGCCTCGGCGGTGACCCGGGTCTTGCCGGCGCCGGTCGGCAGCGACAGCATGCCGCGCTGGGGCGCCAGTCGGTCGAGCATGGTGGAGATGTTCCGAACCAGGTCCTCCTGGTAGCCGTGGAGGCGGGGGAAGTCCCGAGGGCCCTCGACGGTCTCGAACGGTGGCGGAGACGGAGTCTTCGAACCGGCGAACGCGACCGGCAGCCTCATCTCCGAGACGAACGCGATGGCTGCGGACGAACCCCCGTACGCGACCGGTGCATTGGGAAAGCGCGCCTGGATGTCGCGGGCGTGCTGCTGGAGCACTCCGTCACCGTGCGCGTTGAACGCCATCTGCGCGATCCGGCGCCCGGAGGGCTCCACGCCGTCGGTCGCCTGCATCTCGGCCTCCATCAGTCCCTCGGGGAGGCCGGCCCGGAGTGCGTCTGCACCGATCAGCAGCTCGATCTTGGTCACCACGTCCGCGGCCTCGCGCACGGCCTTCTGCGCCGCCTTCAGCTCGCTGTCACGAGCCATGCGGTCCTGGTGCTCCAGGACCGCACGGCAACCGGCGGCGCCGAGACCGAGGCCGAGTTCGCGGTCGATGAGACGAAGCATCGGCTCGGGCTCCAGCGGCACGCGGACCTTGACGGTGCCGTCCTGGCGCACGGCGTCCAGAGGGGAGGCGTGCGTGCCGTTGGGCGTACGGACGACCTCCTCCAGCTCGCTGCACCTTTGCACCATGCTGTTCCGTTGCCCGCTGTTCAGGCGCTGCCGCAGGGCAGGGAAGAGCTCGACCAGAGGGACGGGGTCACCCTCCGGTTCTTCACGGGTCTCCCGGCTGATCACGTCGGCATAGCGGAGCATCCCCCACTTCTCGATCATCAGCTCGGCATCCTCGGCGGTCGGCACGAGGAGCGCAGGGAGCTGTTCGGCGCGCAGCGCTTGGTACTGAGCGGTCCCGACGGCGACGGTGATCTCGCCGTCTGGCCGCGTTTCCCATGTGTCGCCGGTCCGGCAACGGGTCAGCGAGTCCTCGGGGAAGTTCGCGCCGAACCGGGTCAGCATCACGTAGGTGGCGCCGACGAAGGAATCGTCTTCGCTGCGGGTCACCTCGTCGAGGAGCGCGTCCCAGCGGTCGGCGGGGACCTCGTCGACGGTGGTCGGGAGCCTCAACTTACGGGCCTTCTCCGGAGAGATCTCGGCCACCGGCAATACGTCGCGGTAGGCGGCGAGCTGAGGGCCGACGGCTTCCTTCAGCGGCTTGATCCCCTGGGAGGTGACGGCCGTCCCGTACTTCCACAGCATCCACCGGATCGGTGAGGCGACCGGTTGCCGGGTGTTGGTCTGCGTACCGATCTGGCGCGTCCAGTTGTCCACCACAGCGTCGTCAGGCAGCACCTTCAGGAAGGCGGCGCGGGATTCCTCGGAGAGCCCGCGGAAGAGATGGAGCGGGCCGCCGATCGGGGCGCCATCGGTCTTCATCCGGTTCAGCGCGGGGCGCGGGGCGCTGCTGTCCAGGCGGCGCAGGTAGGAGGTGTGGAGGGCTTCGCGGTACTCGTCGTACCACGCCTCGCCCTCCTTGGGCCGAATCCCGCCGATCGGTCGTTCCCGCAGACCGACCTGGGAGAAGAAGGGGGTGTCGTCGGAGTGGAACGCCATGTCGACGGCGATGCTCGGGTCCCGCTTCGCGTCGGCCACGACACCCGGCAGCATGCAGTCCTCTACCGGCCGGAACCGACCGTCGGCGGTGCGCACCCGGAGCGTCGAGCGTGCCGCGGGCACCCGCTCCAGGACCTTGTGGGTCAGGCGACTGACCCCGGCCTGACGGAACAGCTCCCAGAACTGCTCCCAGTCCGACTGGCTGTAGTGATCAAACCCCTGATCGAGAACGCTGTCGAACCGACCCTCGACATCGGCCTCTCGAATGCCCAGGACGTCAAGCGCGTGCGCCAGCGAGGGGTCCTGGGCGAGCTCGTCGACCACGTACACAAGGGACTCGCGCAGGCCGTCCTGGTCGGTGCGGCGGTAGACCTTGCCGTGCACAGGTGCGACGAGTCCATGCTCCTCGGTGAGGACGATGTGGGCTTTGCGGGCGTCCTCGACGAACGGCGACCCGACCTCGATCATGTCGGCGAGGATGCGGACTGCCGTCGCGGATGCCTGCGCGGTGCCGCTCTCGACAAGGGCCTCCAACCAGTCGCGAACGTCGGATCGTTGGTGCTTGGCTGCATCAAGGATGTGCTCGACCTTGCCGGAGCGCAGAGAATTCGCTTCGACGCTCGGATGCAGCCAGTTCACCGGACGGTTCGGGCATTCGTGCCACCACCGCAGCCAACGCAGCAGAGACTTCGATTCCTTCCGCGGGTCCTTGGGACGCGGATGCACCCGCAGCTCCGTCGGCACGCGCAGCACGCCGTCCTGGTCAGGAAGTGATGCGTTCACCGCGGTACGCATCCAGATCTCTTCGGTCAGGAACTCGTCCGCCCAACTGATCGCCTCCTTCACACGGCCGGGCAGCAGGGGAAGGTGGGCGGCCGGGTCCTCGACGGTTGCCAAGGCCGGGAGCGATTCGACGACCAGCTGCGCCGCCGCTCGGATCATCTCCTGGTTGAAGGGCGAGGAGTCGAGGAGATTCTGCCGGTCCTCATTCGTCTTCCAGGCGCCGTTGAGAATGCCGCTCAGCGACATCTCGTACTTGGTCGGGAAGAAGGACCAGAACTTGCCGCGTCCACGTGATTGCGGGCTGACGTACAGGCCGCTCTCCCGATCCTTCTCCAGGGCCGGGACGGCCCACGCGAGGTCGAGTGAGAGCCGGTCGTGCAGTTCTCCGGCATCGTCGCGGGCCGCCGGACCGGGTTCGTGGCACGTGGTGAACACGCGCCACTGGTCGGTGGTGACGGCCTTCCCTGTCCGCTCCTCGACCACTGTGTGCAGGTCGCCGCTCTGCCGGGCGGTCAGCGTCCGGCGGGCCATGGGCCGGGGCCGGCGGTCCTCCAACACGACCTTCGCAACGTGCGGTGAGAAGAGTTGGAAGCCGGCCGGGAACTCCTCGCGGGGTTCGCCCTGGTCCTTGCCACGTCCGCCGTGCATGTCTCGGCCCAGCCGGTCGTCGGCCTTCGGGAGCAAGGGCAGGCGAACGACGGTGGTGGCCCAGCTCAGCAACTCGTTCAGGACGTGATCGGAGGCGCGCTCGGCCTGCACGTCCAGAGGCCGGGCCATCCGCAGCACGGGGGCGTCGAACTCCGGGCCGTAGCGTGCCGTCATGCCAGGCACGGACTTGATCTGCTCGTACGACCAGGCGCGGTCGAATCCGAAACTTCCGGTGGTGCTGAAGAATTCCGGTGCATCGGTCACCACGAGAACCGATTTGACGCCCACACCGAAACGCCCGATCTGGCCCCCACGCTTCTTCGACATACTCATCCGAAGAATTGTCTCCGCGCCTTCCGGGGTTACCGGATTACCCTCGTTCGCGCAGTACAAGTGGGTTTCCGTGAGGACGACATGAACTCGTCCGCCCTGCTCGTCGGCCATCTCATCCGCCGCGTTCTGGACGAGTTCGAAGAGCTGGCGGTCGCCATATCCGCCCTGAGTGATCCGGCGCTCGCCATTGGCGTGTTCGGCCACGAGACCGGGGTCCACCGCATAAGTCTGCAGGACGCGTGAGGATTGTTCGAGAACGGTTTGCTCTACCGAAAGGAACGAAGACGGCACTGCTCTGCACTCCTGGGTCGTAAAGGTCCGAGTGAAATATCAGTGATGGGGCAGGCCGCGCCGGCTTCGTCGAAGCCGGCGCGCGCCTGTCGTGGTGCTGGGTATTGGCGTCACAGTGCGTAGGAGAATGTGAAGGTGTAGAGGGGTTCGTTCACGTTGGCGAGGACCTGGTCAAGGCTTGACCTGCCCTTCTGCTGCCCGGCTCAGGTGTTCAGGCGGTGGGGGACTGGTCCGGCGGAAGTCCGGGGACCATGCCGTCAGGAAAGTCCTTCTCGGACAGGTCGTAGTACTGGAGAATGCTCATCACCTCGGCCTCGGTCTTGGCCGCGCTGATTTCCAAGTCGAATGAACTCAATTCCCGAGATGAAAACAAGAAGTCGTTGTATCCCTGCTCAATCATTGTTGGCATACCCCTATTCAGGTTGCACAGGGGTAAATTGGGCACGCATCCCCCCGCGAAAATGGATGAAATCAGTGTCGAATCGGCCCGTAGGGACTCTTGTTGGCTGAGGACACTAGCGCTTTCTGGCCCAGTGTCGCCAGTCCTTCGTCGAGATACTTCCGTAGCGGTGGAGGCGACTTGGTGTGTGCCTCGATTTCTGTTGCGCGGGGCTGAATTGGGATGCACTTCTCCCCCGGCCGCCCAGTCTTCCCCAATTCGGGTTTCGTGAGCGAGATGGGATCCCCATCGTCAACAACGGTACCGGTGGTCACACGAACGTGCAACCCAACTCCCGCTCGTTTAAGGGGAGTTAATTGCTCCGTTCATGGAAACCCCGCATGCGTGGCGATAGTTGGCTATTCAGGGCAAGTCGGACACCTGGTTGAAGAGTTCCGTACGGCAGGATCGATCAACTCCCGGTTGACGCTTCATGGTTTGTCAAATTAGCCTCGTGGTCCACAGCACACGAGCGGCGTGAACTCCTAGAAAGAGCAGGTGACGCGTGGAGACAGGCGAGGAGTTCGGGCCCTGGTTGGCCCGACAGCTCAAGCTCGCGGGGAAGACTCAGGCCGAACTGGCCGACGAGCTCCAGCTGACTCGGGCCGCCGTGTCCGCCTGGATCACGGGCCGGTCGACGCCTCGCCCCACCGTGATGACAGACATCGCAAAGGCGCTCGGCACCGACGTCGGGACGGTTCACACCCGTACTACTGACACCCAGGCTGGCCTCCCGGTGACCTGGTACCACCGCCCGGGTTACCCCGACGGTGGCCGTGACCTGGGCAATGCCGCAGCCTTCGCCTTCGACGCCGACGTGCAGGTTCTCGCTCGCGAGACTTGTCAGAACAGCCTCGACGAGCGGCTGACGGAGAACGGCCGCCCGGTCCGGGTCCGTTACACCCTGCACGAGCTCACCGGTGAGGCCCTGGACTCCTTCCGTGAGGCGATCCTCTGGAACGATCTCTTCCCGCACTACTCCGCCGTCTCGGAGGCCGCCGGTAGCCAGAAGGTCGGTCGGGTCGTGGACGCCGGGGTGCGCGACATGTACGAGAAGGGCCGCCTGGTCCTGCTGCGTGTTGACGACTACAACGCTTCCGGGCTCATCGGCGACGACTACGCGGACGGCAAGTTCGCCGCGGTGGTCAGGCGCCAGCTGGAGAGCCTGAAGTCCGGCCCCGGCGCGGGTGGTTCGTACGGCCTGGGTAAGGCGACGCTGTGGGCCACCAGCGCCCTCGGACTCGTGCTCATCAACTCGACTCTGTCCGTGCCTCACGAGGGACGTACCGAGCGAAGGGTCATCGGCCGTCTCGAACTGCCGTGGCGGGAAGTGGACGGCGAGCCGTACGCGGGTCCGGCCTGGTTCGGGCGCCCCGATCCCGATTCGCCCGGTGCCATGGTCGCCCGTTCCTGGTGGGCTGACGAGGAGACCGTCGCACGCCTGTATCTGACCAGGGAGAGCGACGAACCCGGTACCTCCTTCCTCATCGTCGGCGCGCACGACGTCGCCAGTCTCGAGAGCAGGTCCGACGCCGACGACGAGTCCGACGGGGTCGAGGACGGCGACGAGGACACGCGTGACATCCGCAAGATGCACGGTCGCCTGGTAGAGGCGCTGGGACGTGACTTCTGGGCCGCGATGACCGGCGGAGGCAGCCGGCTTCCCCTCCTGGAGGTCTCTGTCCGCGCCTTCCAGAACGGCAAGGAGGTCGTGCCGGAGAAACAGGTCGACCCCTCTGTCGAGCAGCCCGCCCGGACCCGTGCCCTGAGGGCGCACTACGAGGGCACCACGGTGGATCGTCTCACCGAGGCCGGGCAGGTAGCGGCGCGGAACGTCCCGCTGAAGCTGCCGCTCTCCGGCGGAGCACACGGGACGCTCGGTACGCACCAGGCGGTCCTGCTGGTCACCGAGGCCGACGGGGATAGGGACGGCGATGGAGGGAAGAACCAGGTCCACTCGCTGCGCGGCAACCGCATGACCGTCAGGAGGGCTGGGGTCCAGAGGCTGCCGCTCGGGACCAACCCCTTCCAGGCCGTTCTGCTGGTGGGCGAGGCAGCCGGAGAAACGGCTCCTTTCGCGAAGGAGGCCGAGGAATTCCTGCGTGCGGCGGAACCGCCTGAGCACGACCGCTGGGGACAGACGGAGGAGCTGACTCTGCGCTGGTCCCCGACCGCTTATCGGCGGATCGGCGCGCTCACGGCTGAGGTCAACAATGCGGTCAGGGAACTTGTCGCGCGTCCGAAGCGCACCAGCCGCGAGGGCGGGGAGGTCGTGCGCAAGGCGTTGACCGTGAGAACGAGGCCCAAGGCGAAGACGCCCGCCGGGCCGGTGGTTCCGCTGCTGGACAAGCTCGACGCGACAGTCGGCGACGAAGGGGAGTGGCGGATCACCGCCGAGGTGAGCATCCCGCGTGGCGACGAGATCGTCCCGATGGTGCCGGTCGCGCAACTGGATGTGCGGTCCGGAGGCCGTCCGAAGCTGGACTGGGCGGAACTCGTGGCTGTCGAGGGCTGCGAGGTGGAGGACGGGATCCTCCGCTTCACTCCCGGCGCGCGTCGCGCGAAGTTCCAGGGATCCACCGATGTCACCAGTCATCCGGTCAGGACCGCGCTCACCCGCCTCGTCCTCGAACTCCGCGCCGGAAAGGGGGAGTGACGCGTGAAGATCTACCCGTACAAGAGGCTCAACCGGCCGATCGCTCTCAGAGTGACCTCGGTCTCCCTCAAGCTCTCGGACGGCACCCGTGACCAGCTGGAGACCACCGCGTACTCGACCCAGCAGCAGTCCGTCGCGCTCGGCATCGCCGGCCACACCGACTGGGTGAGCGCCACGATCGGCCTCTCGGCGACGCTGCCACCCGGCGGGAACGCGCCGGACTCGGCCTGGTCCGATCTGCGTGTCCTCGCCGTGCTGACCGACGGCGAGACCAACGTCCGCACCTCCGCGGATCTCACGCTTGACGCAGAGGGCGGACGGGACTGGTCGGGATCGCTGGAGGTACTCCGCGACGACCACTTGGGTCGGGCCTCCCTCGCCGTGTACGCCGTCGGGACGGTGGACGGAGTACGCGGACGGTCGATCGCCGAGACCGACCGGAGCTGGATCGTCGACACGGTCTCCGACGAGCCGGTCCGTGGACTCCAACTGGACGTCCAGACAGCATCTTTCAAGAGAAGCTCCCGGGAGTGGCTTCAGGCCTATGCGGACGCGCCCTGGATCGTGGACGTCTCGGCCAGAGTCCCCACCGTGTTCGTGAACACCGACGTCGAGGGTGTCATCGGGCTGCTGGACAGCAACGGCTCGGGAGTGGACAGCAAGGTACGTGACCTATTGGTCGCCCAGATGGCCACCGACGTCTGGACCGCGGTGTTCCACGGTGCCATCGGCGATCTGGAGGTGGAACCTGGCGGGAGCCCGGTCTTCCCGACCGACTGGCAGGGCGAGGTGCTGCGGGAGATGCTCCCGGACGTCGTTCCCGGCGTACACGTCGAGGAGGCCCTACGGCAGGTGCACCGCCGACGTACCGGCGAATCGGGCTGGGTCGAACTACAGACCCGTATCCACTACGCGGCGGTCCGCCGTGCCGATGCCACCAAGGCGCTTGCCTATGTGATCCGCAGTCTGGAACAGATGAACCGGGAGAGCGAGACGTGATCACGCAACCGAACCACGTACCGGAGCGCCTGGCGCTGCTCGCCACCTCGGCTGTCGATCCGTTCCTCACCGAAGAGCTGCTCAGGGGCGAACAGGTTCACGGCGGCATCGACCTCGCCAAGGTCGTCGAGCCGCTTCCCGAGGACGACGCCAGATGGTGGGTCGAACCGATCCGGAGTCTGGTGGAAGACGCCATGTTCGAGTTCCGGGAGGACCGCACCCGAGCCGACGCATGGCTCGCGCCACGGCTCCACGCGACGCTGCGCCTGACACGGCGAGAAGCGGCGGACAAGCGTCTGTGGAATCACATCGCCTTGGCTGTGGCCCCTGACTACGTCGTATGGCGCCACCTGCCGGAACCGACGGTGAACAGGCCGGAGACACGCGTCGCTGCGGAGCGTTTTCGTGGCCCCGCGGACCGTCAGTGTTTCTCCCGTCTGTGGTGGGCGGCGGAACTGTTCCGGAACGGATCGGACTACCAGCCGGTCGAGGTCGCATGCGGAAATCAGGACCTCATCCACACCGTTCTACGGATGGATGTGATCGACCACCGTCCCACCGCCCAGGCGCTGGTTCGTCTTCTGGAGAGTGGGTCAGTCACTACCGGACGAGAGATCAATGGTCTCGGCGTCGCGATCAGTACGGCCGGAGCGACCCTGACATATGACGTCCTCGCACCGGACGAGCCCAGAGACCCCACGCATCTGCGCGACTGGATCGCGGAAGCGGAATCGGCGCCACCGGTCGAGCGGTACGAACTTCCGAAGGGGCCCGACGAGGACCCCGTGCCGGAGGATTCCGTGGCCGCGCTCACCAGCTACTTTGCAGAGCTGTTTGAGACCGCGCCGGTCAGGGGCCGGAAGATCGGGGACTGACCGGCGCGGCGCTCGGGCTACTTGGTTGCCGCCTTCTTGCTCTTGTTGCTCTTGCGCGGGCGCATGGAAGAAGGCGGCGGCACCTGGTCCTTGGCCTGAGGACACCTGTCGGTGCAGGCGTCGGCGGCCCCGCAGCCGTTGCTTCGCAGCTTGGCCCGCTGCTCCTCCGTGGCCGGCTGCCAGGGCTTCCTCAGCGCCTCCGGGTCCGGCTTGGGAAGTCCGAGAGCGGAACTCAGCAGGTGCGCACCGAACAAGGGTGGTACGGCATTGCCCACCTGCTGGGCCTGCGCCGTACCGGACCACGGATAGTCCGGCGGGAAGCTCTGCAGCATGCCCGCTTCGTTCATGCTGAACCGCGGGCCTTCGTGGACGACCTTCTCGTTGAGATGCTCGAAGACCACGAAGCGGGAGATACGGCCGGTGACGGTGGTGGCGGGCTGCTGGTCGGTCCGCACTCCACGCCTCCCCGGGTGTCCCGAACTGCCGTAGTTCGAGCGGACCAAGAATGGAGTGACACGCCCGGGATGTGATCCCACCGGGTCCGAGAGGGCATCACGCATCGACCTCCAGGGGAGCCTGCCCTCGTCGCTTTCCGACGTGGCGCCCTCGTCCAGTGTCGGCTGAAGGACCTGGTCAGGTACGCTCGTCAAGTTGTTGCGGTTCCATTCCTTCGGATCGTAGGAACGGTGTGTAGGGGAGGGGAGCGAGGGCTCGCCGAGTCCTTCCCGCCGAGCGATCAACACCGCGCGAGATCGCGTCTGCGGTACCCCGTAGGTCTCGGTGTCCAGAACGCCGACGACGACCTTGTATCTGGTCCCGTCGGGGAGTCCTGTCTCAGCCAGCACCTTGGCGTAGTGCTCCCAGAGCGGAGCCACTGCGGGGACCTGCTCCAGGACGATCACATCGTACGGTCGGTTCTCGCGATTGGGGCTCCGCGTTGCCTGAATCGCGTACCGGAGGGGTTCGAGAACCAGTGCGGTGCGTGGATCGGGGAGGTCCTTGAGTTCTTCGTCGATCTTCTTGTCCGAGTCACCTGGCATCAGACGATCGATGTACTTCTTGACTCTGTCCAAGGCCTGGCGCCCGGCGCCGTGCCCGGCCACCGAGTACGTCTGGCACGGAGGGCCGCCGGCGAGGACGTTGATCTCCGGCGGCAACGACTCGAAGGCATCCCTGCGTATCGCGCTCACATCGGCGTGAAGGGTGTCCAGTCCGGCGGCGTACCGGGTCAGGCACGCGCTCCTGTCCCACTCGATACCGAGACTCGGGATGTCGAGCGAGTGACCGGCGACGTCCAGCCCGCCGGGACCTGCGAAGAGGTCAAGGACGCGAGGCTGGTCGAGGATGGGCTTGTGGGACGCCGTGCTGGTCATGTGGCGGAAGTCTAGCCGGCCGAGGGGACTGGTGGATCCAGAATGAGCGCTGCGGCGACAGCCCGCCCCAGCGCTTTCCCCACGGGCGGTGGTGTCGCGTGGCCGATCTGGCGGTACCGGGCGGTCTTCCGCCCGGTGATCTCCCACGTCTCGGGAAAGCCTTGCAACAGCGCCGCCTGCCTGGGCGTGATCTTCACCATGTGGTCCCTGCCGAGTTCGGGATCCCATACGAAGTCCCCGTCCGGAACCTCGTCACCCACGGTGTGACCGTTGACGCCCATGGTCGCCCAGGTCTGCTTTGCTCCCGTGGGTCCCAGGTCTGCGCCGCCCCGGTTCTTCGAGCCGCCGACCAACGTCGGAGCCGGTCGATCGGCCTGGGCGGCCCAGCGGGCGGCGTCCCGCCAACCGCGGGAGGCCATGGACGGTCCCAGAACGGCACCGACCGTCATCGGCTGTTGCACCGTCGGTGCGGGCGGCCGGAACGCCTCGGCCCACTGGCGCCCGATGGCGACCAGGACGCCCTGCTTGCGGTTCTGGGGGACGCCGAAGTCGACAGCGTTCACGACAAACCAACTGAACTCGTACCCGAGGTGAGCCAGTTCGGCTCGCGCGAACTCACGGAACTGCTGGTAGGCGTCCGAGTATGCGAGCCCGGGGACGTTCTCGATGAGTACCGCACGAGGCCTGATCGCATGGACCAGGTAGACCGTGGCCCTCAACAACTCTTCCTCGGCAAGCGAATCCGCGCGTCCGACGGTCGCACTCGACTTTACTCGTGGCAGGCCGGCCGAGAGGAGATCCACGTCGAGGCTCACGGGGTGCTCGGCCGGATCGAAGTCCAGCAGGTCGGTCTGAAGCACTTCCCAGTGCGGTCGGTTCGCCCGCAGAGTACTGACGGCGAGTTCGTCGTCGTCCAGCAACAGGCGCGGCTCGAACCCTGCCTGCTCCAGTCCGAGGGCGAGCCCACCGGCCCCTGAACACACGTCGACGAAAGTCAGTCCGCTCATTCTCTTCTCCCCCGTATCGCTTCCGTCCGACGCTGCTCCACAGCCGCCGCCACCCGTGCGGCCACTTTCCCAGGAGCCTCGTGCTCCCAGAATCGCAGCACAGTCCAGCCTTCCGCGATCAGATGCTCGGTCGTCTCTCGGTCGCGGGCCATGTTCCGATCCAGCTTGCGGCGCCACCAGTCCGCGTTGGCCTTCGGGTGAGTGGCGTGCTGGGGACAGCCGTGCCAGAAGCAGCCGTCGATGAGAACCGCGACCTTGGCCCGCGTGAAGGCCACGTCGATCCGTCGCCGGGGCATGCCCGGCACGGGGTACTCCACGCGATAACGCAGTCCGGCCGCGTGCAAAAGCCGTCGTACGGCCAGCTCGGCCTCCGTGTCTTTGCTCACCTGCTTGCTCATGCGGGCGGAAACGGCAAGAGAGGAGGGGACGAGATTGGGCACGGGATCATCCTGCCGGCGTAGGTGGAGCGGCGTGTAGCCAGGGAGGGACTCGCCCCATTGGAATGGGCGACATCGGCAGAGGGGCCGCCCGCTTCTTTCCAGTGTCGTGCCTCCGCGTCCCGCCTCAAGGGCGCTCCCGCTCCGCTGCGCTCCGCGTCCGCGTCGGCTGCGCCGATGGCCCTGCGGGCCACCCTTGACCCGGGCCGCTCCAGCACGGGGGAGAAGCGAGCGGGCGGCCCGGGGAAAGTGGGCGGCTTTCCGGGGTGTGCCTGGGGTGGGCCGTGGTTGGGGGCGCGTCGGACCGGTCGGGCACGCCGGGTGGGATGGCGGCTCGCCGGTCGGTCGGGGAGGGGCCTATGCGCCGTGGCAGGCGTCGTACGGCTGGTCCTGGCCGCACCAGCACTCCGACGTCCGCTGCGGCGGCCAGGCCACCGCCCGCCCCCGCGCCGCCAGGGTCGTCGCGTACTGGGGGAGGAGGGTGGTGTCGCTCGGGGAGGAGCCCTCCGATGCCGCGAAGGCCTCGTAGGAGGGGACCGTGCCGGTGACGATGCCCAGGTTTCCGGTGCCGGAGGCCGAGAGTTCGCGGAGGGAGGACTCTATGGTCGCGAGGTGCTCGGGGTGGGAGGGGTATTCGGCGGCCAGGTCGGGGTACGCCGACAGGAGTTCCGTCAGTTCGGTCGCCGGCCAGTGCAGGACCGCTACCGGGAAGGGGCGGGAGAGGGCCTCGCGGTGGGCGCCGAGTTCGGCGCGGAGGCGGGAGATCTCCGCCGCCAGTTCCTCGGGGTTGTCCGAGCCCAGGGACCAGACGCGCTTGGGGTCGTGGAGTTCGTCCAGGGAGATGGAAGAGGAGGAGTGGAGGGTGTCGGCGCGGGCGTCCCAGTCGTCGTGGGGGAGGCCGAGCATGCGGCGGACCCGGTGGCGGCCGATCAGCACCGGGTGCGTGGCGTAGGGGGGGTCGGTGACGTCCGTGAGGAGGAGGGTGGCCGCCTCGGTGAACGTGTCGTGCGCCGCTTCCAACTCGTCGTGGGATTCCAGGGATTCGGCGACGATCACCCAGGGGGCCGGGTCCCTGGGGGCCGTGGTGCGGATGCCGTCGATGATCGCCCGTGCCTCGGCCTCGTGGTCGTACTCCCACAGGTTCGACGCCTTGAGGGCCCGGACGAGGGGCGCGTTCTCCAGGGTGTCCGGGGTGGCGAGGAGGCGGTCGTAGAGCGCGGTGGCGGCGGGGCGGTCGTCGGCCAGTTCCAGGTGGGCCGCGGCCTGGAGGAGCAGGGCCTCGGCGTCCTCCGGGTACAGGCCGGCGGTCCGCTCCAGGCGTGCCGCTTCGGCGGTGTGGTCGACGTTCTCGGCAGGCGTGTCGGGGCGCATGAACGACACCGTACTGCCCGTCGGTGACATAAGGAGAGATGGGCGAGACTCCTCTCATGCAGCTTTCCTTCGGCGGGCAGGTCATCGAGTGGCGGGGGCCCGCGCCGTACTACTTCGTTCCCGTGCCGCAGGACGAGTCCGAGGACATCCGGGCCGTGGCCGCCATGGCGTCCTACGGGTGGGGGGTCATACCCGTCGAGGCCCGGATCGGGGGCGTCGTCTTCGAGACTTCGCTCTTTCCCAAGGACGGCGGGTATCTGCTGCCGCTCAAGAGTGTCGTGCGCAAGCCGGAGGGGCTGTCGGTGGGGGATCAGGTGCGGGTCGAGATGACCGTCCGCCTGGGGTGAGGAGGGGCCGGGGACGCGGCGGGCCCGCACCCCCGGCCCCTGCTCACGCGGCCGGGACCACCCGTGTCGTCGACGTGACGCCCGGCAGGGGGCGTTCGCCGGTCAGGGTCGGCAGGGCGGAGCGGTCACCGTAGAGCTCGAAGCGGTAGAAGGCGGTCGCGTAGGTGGTGAGGGCGTTCTGCTGGGTGGCGGGGGTCAGTTCCCGGGCGGGGCAGGTGCTGTCGTCCTCGCCGAAGAGGGCGGGGGGCGTCCACGCGGTGTTGTAGTAGTTGTGGTTCGCGTTCGACAGGGACACCGAGTAGTCGGTCGCGGTGTTCAGGCCGGTGACGTCGCCCAGGTACTCCTGGCCCGCCTCGTGGACCGCGCCGTCGCAGGAGCTGGTGACCACCGTGAACGGCAGCCTGGTGATGAGGGTGTCGCTGTGGTCGCCCTCCGGGTCGTCGAACTTGACCGGTGCCAGGCCCAGGACCGCCCGGACGCGCACGCCGGCCGGCCATTCGTCGCGGTGCTTGTCGGACGCCTGCCACATCACGCCCTTTCCGCCGCGTGAGTGCCCGAGCGTGCCGACGCGGCTCATGTCGACGTGGCCCGTGAAGGGCGGGGAGACGGGGCGGCCGGAGGCGGTGGTGAAGTGTCCTGCCAGGGGGCCGGTGCCGGTGGCGGACAACTGCTGCCAGAGCCGCAGGTGTTCGTTGATGAGCCGGGCCCGGTCGCCGTAGTCGAAGGACGTCATGTTGATGCCGTCCGCACTGAGCGATACGACGACGAAGCCGCGGGCGGCGAGCGCGGCGCCCAGGTAGTCGTAGCCGCGGTAGCTGGGGAACGGCCGTGAGCCGGCCGGGCAGGGCCAGGTGTCGGCGTCCTGGGCGTCGCAGGCCCACCAGGAGCCGTGGGCCATGACGATCAGGGGGAGCCGGCCGGTCAGGTGGCGTGGGTAGTGCACGACCGCGCGCAGCTCGCTGACCGTGCCGGACTGGGGATCGGTGAACGCCGTGTCGCCCAGGTCGTATGCGGCGACCGAGACGGGGACGGCCGGAGTGTCGCCGTTCTCGGCCCGTGCCGGCACCTGGGCGGCCGCCGTCAGGGCGGCGGCCATGAACAGCAGTGCGGTCAGCAGGCGGAGCGCCGGGCTGTGGAGTCGTAACCTCATGTCTCACTCGACGTTCGCCACGCCTCCGGCGTTGCCTCCATGCCGGGACTGGGCGCACGGCCACCGGAGTCAGGCCGTGCGCCCCCGTCGCGCCCCTCTAGATCGTGACCCCGTCGATCTGTAGCGTCTGCACCGCCTTCGCCGCCACCGACACCGCCACCGTCTTCCCGGACAGGTAGGTGTCCGAGTACGACTTGTACGCGTCCCCGCCCGTCGTCACCGTGTTCCAGCGGGGGACCAGGCCGCCGGAGCCGCCGGTCACCGTGGTGAAGCCGGAGAGGTTGAAGGTGAAGGTCTGGGCGGACGTGGCCGTGTTGAGGGCGACGATGACCAGGCGCTTCGCCGAGGAGTCGTACGCGGCGACGGCGTTGCTCACGCCCGTGTCGAGGATCTTCATCCCCGGGCGGATGTGGCGGCTGAACTGGGCCATCACGTAGTACTTGGTGGTGACCGCACCGGCGGCCAGAGTGCTCGCGTCGTAGGCGATCATCGCCCAGTTCGTGGAGGGGTCCATGACCTGCCAGTAGACCCAGGCGGTGGGGTGCAGCCAGCGGAAGTCGTAGAGCAGGTTGAAGGCCATGGTGTAGCCGGTGCCGTCGTTGTCGCCGGTCTCGGAGTTCCACAGGGCCTTGCCGGCCGTCGTCACGACGTCCGTGTAGAGCAGGTCGCGGCGGCCGCCCGAGCCCTGGTAGCCGTGGACGTTCACACGGTCCACGTAGCCCTTGGTGGTGGCGGAGAAGGCGCTCCAGGTGGTGCGGGCCAGGTCGTAGCTCGTCTCGTCCGAGGCTGAGATCTTGGTGCCGGTCAGGCCTCGGCTGTTCAACTCGCTTCGGAGGTAGGGGAGTACGGCTGCCTGGACCGTCGAGTCCATGTGGCAGCCCTCCTGGGTGCCCGTCGCCGTCCACCAGGAGGACGACGGTTCGTTGAAGGCCTCCACCGTCGCGAAGTTCACGCCCCAGTTGTTCTTGGCGTACAGGGCCACGGAGGCCAGGTGGGAGGCGTGCTGGCGGTAGTTCCAGGACTGGAGGTTGTTGCCGCCGTCGGAGGCGCCGGACGGGTTGTGGTTCAGACACATCCACCACATGGGGGAGTTGGCGAAGAGCTCGGCCGTCGCGCCGCGGTTCACCGCCTTCACGAGCATGGCGCGCTGGGTGGCGTCGGCGGTCCAGTCCCAGGCCGAGGAGGTGGGGTCCTCGTTGTTCCAGTCCTGCCAGTAGCCCTCGATCTGCTTGAACGCGGGGATGTTGGCGGAGGCGACCATCGTCGTGCCGCCCACGCTGTTCCAGCTGCTCGCGCCCAGGTTGTAGCGGGCGATGTTCAGGCCCAGGCCGGGGAGCGAAGTGCCGCTGTACGTCGTCGACTTTGTGGTGAAGAAGATGTCGGCGAAGTCGTCGCGGGTGCCGAAGACGTTGCCCCACCAGGCCAGGGAGGTGCCCCAGCCCTCCCAGGTGCCCCAGGAGGTGGACGGGCTGACGGCGATCGTGGCGTCGGCGCGGGCCGTGCCGGTGGCCAGGGCGCTGCCCAGGAGGCCGCCTCCCGCGGCGGCCAGGAGTGTTCTGCGTCGGATCATGGCTGCTTCTCAACCTCTCCGTGCGGCTCAAACACCGGTTCCCGGACCGGCGTCGACTCGTCCCCCCGCATGCCAACAGGAAGCATCAGGTGTGGCGTGTGAGGTTGTCGAGGGTTGTGACCGTGCTTTCTGACAGTGCTTTCTAAAACCAGTGGAGAAAGCGCGGGTGGGGAGGTCCGGTGACGGGAGGTCCGGTGGCTCTGGTGAGTTGGCGGCGGGCGCCTTATCGTGCGGGACCGACCGGGTCGGCAGGGCCGACCAGGGGCCGGCGAGCCCGGCCGGGGCGGCCGGGTCGGCCGGGGCGGCGGGAGGTGCGCGGTGCGGGTCGTGGGGCACGGTGAGCGGCGGTGGCGGGCGCGGCGCCGGCGGGTGCTGTGGACCGGGGGCGAACTCCTCGTCACCGTGGGCGTGGTGCTCATGCTCCTCGTCGTGCACCAGCTGTGGTGGACCAACCGGGAGGCGAAGCAGGGGGCCGAGCGGAAGGTGGAGGCACTGGAGCGGGAATGGGGGGACTCCGGGAGCGGCAGTGGTTCCGGTGGCTCGGGCGGCGGAGCGAAAGGCGGCTCCGGTACGACCGGTTCCTCGTCGGCCAGTCGTTCCGGCACCGGGCGGCAGCAGCCGTCGTACACCACCCGGGTCGTCGCCTCCCAGGCGTACGCCGTCCTCGTCGTCCCGCGGCTCGGGCTGCGCGTCCCGGTCGCCGAGGGGGTCAGCAAGCCGAAGGTGCTCAACCACGGGTACGTCGGCCACTATCCCGGCACCCAACAGCCGGGCCAGGCCGGGAACTTCGCCCTTGCGGGGCACCGCAACACCCACGGCGAGCCGTTCCGCTACCTGCCCCGCCTCCGGCGCAAGGACACGATCGAGGTCGAGACCAGGTCGGCGACGTACACCTACGTCGTGGACCAGATCCTGCCGCAGACCTCGGCGCGTGACTCGGGGGTGGTCAGGGCCGTACCGCGTTCGATCGTGAAGCCGTCGTACGGGTACCAGGAGCCGGGGTACTACATCACGCTGACCACCTGCACGCCCGAGTTCACCTCGCGGTACCGGATGGTGGTGTGGGGGAAGCTGGTGTCGACGCGGCCGCGGGCGTGACGCCGGGAAGCGGCCCGGTCCGCGCACTCGCCGGGTCTTCCGCGTGCGGTACCGCGTATCCGGACACGGAAGGCCAGCGCACGGTCAGCACCACGGAATCGTCCTCGGCCGCCCAGGAGTGATCCACCCCCTGGCCCCAGACGACGTAGTCGCCCTGCTCTTCCAGCAGGACGCTACGGCCGGGGAACTCCAGGCGGAAACGGCCCGAGACGAGGACCAGGAGAGCCGTGCGCACCTCGCCCGTCACCCACTGGTCGCGTCGCTCACCGCGCGGATGGACGCCCCACTTGACCTCCACGGCGTCGCTGTGGCGAGGATCCCCGTGCTCCCTGAAATGGCCGAGCAGCCATCCCCGGTCCGCTGTCGCGTCCTTGCCGGCGTTGCCTACGTACACGCGGTCTTCCATGCGCCCGAACGCTAGCAGCCGGCCGCTCGGCCGGCTCGGGACGCGAACGGAGCCCCGGCCGGCTTCCCGCCGGCCGGGGCTCCTGCTCACCGGAGGGCGTCGACCAGCAGGTTCGCGGCCACCGCCGCTCCGTCGGTGCGGATCTCGGCGCCCAGCGCCTCGGCGCGCGCACGGGTCTCGGGTGCCAGGGCCGTCTTGAACGCCAGGCTCAGGGAGTCGACGGCCGGAGCGGGACCGTCGAGTGCCGCGCCGATGCCCAGGTCCGCCACCCGGCCGGCCCAGTACGGGTTGTCCGACAGCTGGACGGCCACCACCACCTGCGGGACGCCAGCCCGGGCGGCCGTCGCCGTGGTGCCCGCGCCGCCGTGGTGCACCACGGCGGCCACCTCGCGGAACAGACGCTGGTGGTTGACCTCGCCGACGGCGAAGCAGTCGTCCCGGTCGTCGACCAGGCCGAGGTCCGCCCAGCCGCGGGAGACGAGTGCGCGGTAGCCCTGTGCGCGGAGCGCCTCGATGACCGAGCGGGCGATGTCCTGCGGCGGGATCATGCTGCCGAAGCCCACGTAGACCGGCGGATCGCCCGCCTCCAGGAAGCTCACCAGGTCGGCGGGGAGCGGCCGTTCGTCCGGCAGGCTCCAGGTGCCGGTCTGTGTCACGTCGAGGCCCGGGGTCTCGCGCCACGGTCCCAGGGCCGGGTCCGCCGCCAGCCACGGGCGGTCGGTGAGGACGTGGTCGCGGACGTTCTCCACCGGTGGCAGGCCGATCGACGCCCGGTGGTCGTTGAGGGTCTCGCCGAACTCCGCGTTCACGGCGCGGGCGTCAAGCTCCCAACGCGTCCGGTTGTCGGGCACCTCCGGCTCCGGCCAGCCCGGTCGCGGCGGCGGGGCGTGGTACGGGGACGGCAGGTGGACCGCCGCGTAGCTCGCGTACACGTAGCGGACGCCCGCGGCCTCGGCGGCGGACCGCGCGGCTATCTGGGCCAGGCCGGCCGCCACCAGGGCGTCGCATCCGTCGAGCGCCGCGGGGAAGACGTCGAACTGCGTGCCGACCAGCTCGGTCCGGTACCGGGACAGGTCCGCCGCCGACGGCAGGGCCGTGCCGCGCATCAACTCGCGGACCGGCGGGCCGACGGGCACCGGTTGTATCCCGAGACCGTCCAGGCGCTGTGCGAACTCCTCGTCCGGCGGGACGCACATCCGCACCTCCACGCCGAGCGCCCGTAACCGCACCGCGAGTGCCACCAGCGGTTCTACATCGCCACGCGTTCCGTATGTGGACAACAACACCCGCATTCCGCGCCCTCTTTCGCTCCGGCTTCCCATGCGTTTCGGTCCGTACCCTCCGGGGCTTCGGGCAATGCCCGTTTACGGCGTTGCGGTCGGGCGTAGGAATATGCGGGCAGCAGGGCGCCGTCCTCGGTGGCCGCGGGGAGCGCCGGCGTGCCTTCCAGGCCGGCTTCCGATCGTCAACACAACCTGAGGGCTGCTCCATGCATGGTTCGTCAGTGTTCATACCTGATGTTTCGGTCATCCTGCCCTGCGCTGGATTCGGAACGCGATTCAGCGCGCCCTACCCGAAGGAGTTGCACTGCCTGGCTCCCGGGGTCACGGTCCTGGACCGCAGTCTGGAGGCCGTTGTCAACCTGGCGAAAAGCGGACTCAATGTGCGTCTGGTCGTCGTGTTCGGGGCGCATAAAATGGACACCGTGCGTTATCTCGCGCGTTATGCGGAGACCTTTCAAATGGTTTTCGTGTACCAGAACGAGTCGTTTGAACCGGGTCTCGACGGAGCGATCCGGTCCGCCCTGCCCATGACGCAGGGGCCGGTGGCGCTGGTCCTGCCTGACATCGTTGTTTCCGACGCGGACGGCGCCGGCAGTCTCCTCGCCGCGCTGCGGCACACGGCGGTGACGGGGTGGAGCGTCGTGGCCGCCGAAGAGCGGGATCCCGGCATCCTGCGGCAGATGGGCGCGCTGGCCGTGGTCGAGACGGGCGGCTTCCTGACGGTGGGGGCGGCCATCGACAAGCCGACGGATCCTTCGGGCTTCAACGCCTTCTGGGGCATGGTCGCGGCCGCCGAGAACGAGGCGCACCGGTTACCCGACGTGGTGGCGGAAGGGGCGGCCAGCCCCCTGGCCGGTGCGGTCGCTCACATGGTGGAGCAGATCGTCAACTACAACACTCCGGAGGGCTGAACTGCCGGGCGCCGACCTCCCGGGCGCCGGGCGCCCGGCGCCGGGCGAACGGCTCGGGTGGGGCGGGGCAGGGCAGGTGCGGGCCGCGCTGCCGGAGGCGAGCCGGCAGGCGGTGGCCGGGCGAGCCGCGCCTTGACGCCGACCGCGCGGTGCCTCGGGTCGTGCGAGCCGCTGAAACGGATCGTGTGTAGTAGACAGACGGATGTGTGAACTCCCGCTCACGATGGCGCCCGCCCCGCCGCCGTCCGCTGGTGTCAATGCGGCCGCGGGCGTAGAGCCGAAGAGACGCGGAGTGCCGCGGCCGAGGTCCCGGAGCGCTTGCCGATCTGTGCGCCGGCAGTCGGCGGGCGGCCGCCAGGTCGGGCGGTTCGCCTGGCGGGAGAGTGGATGGCCCGGGATCTCGATCCCGGGCCGTCTGTCGTTCTGTCGTCCTGTTCAGTCGGCCAGCGGGAAGTGGCAGGCCACCTGGCGGCCGGAGGTGGCCGGTGCGAGCCGGGGGCGTTCCGTCGTGCACCGCTCCCGGGCGTAGGGGCAGCGGGTGCGGAACGGGCAACCCGTGGGCTTGTCCGCAGGGTTGGGCACCTCGCCCGTCAGGACGATCCGTTCCCGGGGCGGCCCGTCGTCCGCGAGCCTGCCGTCGTCGATGTCCGGGACCGCCGACAGCAGGGCCTGGGTGTACGGGTGGGCGGGGGCCGTGTACACCGCCTCCGTTGCGGCGAGTTCGACGATCTCGCCGAGGTACATGACGGCGATCCGGTCCGACACGTGCCGTACGACGCCGAGGTCGTGCGCGATGAAGACGTAGGTGAGGGCGAACTCCTCCTGGAGGTCGGCGAACAGGTTCAGCACCTGGGCCTGGATCGACACGTCGAGCGCGGACACCGGTTCGTCGGCGACGATCAGCCTCGGGTTGGTGGCCAGGGCTCGCGCGATGCCGATGCGCTGGCGCTGGCCGCCGGAGAACTCGTGCGGGTACCGGTCCAGATGGGCCGCCGCCAGCCCTACGACGTCGAAGAGCTCGGCGACCCGCCGGCGCACCGCGCCCGCGTCGCCGTACCGGTGCACGAGCAGCGGCTCGGCGACGATGTCCCCGGCGCGGCGGCGGGGGTTGAGGGAGGCCTGCGGGTCCTGGAAGACCAACTGCATGCCCGGCCGTACCGGGCGCAGCCGGCGCGTGGAGAGGGTCGAGATGTCCTGTCCGCCGAACTCGATCCGCCCGCCGGTGAGTTCCGTGAGCCGGACCAGGCAGCGGCCCAGCGTGGACTTGCCGCAGCCCGACTCGCCGACGACACCGAGGGTCTCGCCGCCGCGCACCTCCAGGGAGACCCCGTCGACGGCGCGCAGGACCCGGCGCGGGCCGCGCAGAGGATAGTGCTTGGTGACGTCCGTGGCGCGCAGCAGCACCTCGTCCGCGGCAACGGTCGTCCCGTCCTGTGCTGTCGTCACGACGCCACCTCCGTGTCCCTGCCCTGCTTCTCGTCCTGCTCCCCGCTCTGTTCTTCGCCGGCCGCTCGTGCGGTCAGCCGCAGTCCCGCGCGGTCGTCCGGCGGGAGCCAGCACGCGTCCAGGTGGGAGGCGTCGTCGCCGAGGGTCAGCACGGGCCGCTCATCGCAACGGTCGTGGCGCAGCCGGCAGCGCGGGGCGAACGCGCAGCCCTCCGGGAGGGCACCGGGTGAGACCGGTACGCCCGCGATGGTGGGCAGCCTGCGCAGCCGGGGACCGCCCACGCGGGGCACCGAGTCCAGCAGGCCCCACGTGTACGGGTGCCGCGGGCCGTGGAACACCGCCCGCCGGGGGCCCTCCTCGGCGGCCCGGCCGCCGTACATGACGAGGACCCGGTCGGCGATCTGCGAGACCACGCCCATGTCGTGGGTGATGAGCACCATCGCCGAACCCCGGGTGTTCAACTCCCGCATCAGATCGAGGATCTGCGCCTGGACCGTGACGTCCAGCGCCGTGGTCGGTTCGTCGGCGATCAGCAGCGCGGGATCGCAGGAGAGGGCCATCGCGATGACCGCGCGCTGGCGCATGCCGCCGGAGAACTCGTGCGGGTAGGCGTGCACCCTGGAGGCCGCGTCGGGGATGCCGACGTCGGAGAGCAGTCGTACCGCGCGGGCCTCGGCCTCCTTGCGGGAGACCCGCTCGTGTGCCCGGATCTGCTCGGCGATCTGCCAGCCCACGGTGTAGACGGGGGTCAGTGCCGTCATCGGATCCTGGAAGACCATGGCGATCTCCCGGCCGCGTACCGCCCGCATCTCCTTGCCGGGCAGGGTCAGCAGGTCCCGTCCCCGGAAGCGGACCTCGCCCGAAACGGTGACGTTCGGGTTGGTCAGCAGCTGCAGCACGGCCAGCATCGACACGCTCTTGCCCGAGCCCGACTCGCCCACCACGCCCAGGACCTCGCCGGGCGCGACGGAGAAGGAGAGTCCGTCGACGGCGGTCACCAGGCCTTGGCGGGTGCGGAACCGCACCCTCAGGTCACGTACGTCCAGCAGGGGTTCAGGCATGGCGGGCCCTCGGGTCGAGTCGCGCGTACAGGATGTCCACCAGGGCGTTGGCCAGGACCACGAAGAACGCCGCGTACAGCACGGTCCCCATGATCACCGGCAGGTCGAGGTTCTGGAGGGCGTCGTAGGTGAGCTTGCCGATGCCGGGCAGCCCGAAGACCACCTCGGTCAGCAGCGCGGCCCCGCCGACGAGCGCGCCGAAGTCCAGGCCGAACAACGACACGATCGGGATCAGGGAGCAGCGCAGCGCGTGCCGGAGCAGGATCCGCCGTTCCGAGAGGCCCTTGGCGCGGGCCGTGCGGACGTAGTCCTCGCCCAGCGCGGTGACGACCTCGCCGCGCAGCAGCCGGGCGTAGATCCCGGCGTACAGCAGGGCCAGGGTCAGCCAGGGGAAGAGCATGTGCAGTGCCCACTGGCCGGGGTTCTGGCCCAGGCCGACGTAGCCGGGCGGCGGCACCCAGGAGAAGAGGGAGTCGTGGAACTGCTTCTGGGTGAGGAGGTTGACGACCTCGCCGAGCCAGTAGGCCGGCAGGGAGACGCCGACGACACCGACCAGCATGATCAGCGGGTCGGCGGCCTTGCCGCGCAGGGTCGCCGCCGCCGTGCCCATGAGGATCCCGGCCGTCATCCAGATCAAGGCCGCGCCGACGACCAGCGAGAGGGTGACGGGGGTGGCCTGCAGGATCTGCGGGATCACCTTGGAGCCGCGGTTGACGAACGACTCCAGGTCCCGGTCGATCAGCAGGTGCCGCATCATCAGCAGATAGCGGACGGGCAGCGGCCGGTCGAGGCCGAAGGAGTGCCGCACCTGGGCGAGGGTCGCCGCGTCGGCGTTGCGGCCCGCGATCCGGGCCGCCGGGTCGACGCCCGGGGTGGCGAAGAAGATCAGGAACACCAGCACGCTGATCGCGAACATCACCAGCAGGGCCGAGCCGAAGCGTTTGAGGGCGAAGACGAGCATGGGGTCACATCCCTCCGCGCAGCCGGGCGCTCGGGTCGAGGGCGTCGCGCACCCCGTCACCGAGGACGTTGAGCGCGGCCGTGGTCAGCGCGATCAGCAGACCGGGGGCGATGGTCACGGCGGGGCGGGTGTAGAGCAGCCCCAGACCGTCCTGGATGATCGTGCCCCAGCTGGCGTCGGGCGGCTGGACGCCCACCGACAGGAAGGACAGCGCCGACTCGGTCAGCATGGCCAGCGCGGTCATCAGCGGCACGAACACGATGGCCGTGGGCACCACGTTGGGGAGCACCTCGCGACGCAGGATGCGCGAGGTGGGGGCGCCGGAGCCGATGGCCGCCTGGATGTACTCCTTGTTGCGCAGTACCAGCACCTGACCGCGCAACGGCCGCGCGATGTACGGCACGTAGATAGCCGCGATGATCGTGATCGGCAGCCAGAGACTTCCGGCCTCCACGGTGACGGGGCCCAGTGTGAGGCCGTTCGTGAGGAGGACCACCGAGAGACAGATGGCCAGCAGGTACACCGGGAACGCCCAGATGACGTCCAGGATCCGGGAGACGACCGAGTCCACGACGCCGCCCGCGTACCCGGCGACCACTCCTACGGCCGTTCCGACGGCGCAGGTCAGCAGGGCCGCCGTCACCCCGATGAACAGGCTCGTCCGGCCGCCGTACAGCAGGCGGGCCATGACGTCGCGGCCCTGGTTGTCGGCGCCGAGGAAGTAGTGGGCGGGGTTCCAGGTCGGGCCGATGGGTGTGACGCCGAGGCCGAGGCCGGTGCTGCTCGGGGTGAGCACCGGCACTGTCTTGCCGTCGACGACCGTGGTGCCGGAGACATCGGACCGGAACGGGTCGGTGTGGGCGATGTGGTCCGCGTACAGCGGTGCGCACAGAGTCGCCAGTACGACGAGGAGCAGGACCGCGGCGGCGGCCAGTGCCGACCTGTTGCGGAGCAGGTCGGAGGCGGCCGTCCGCCAGGGGCCCGGCGAGCGCGGGGCCCCGGTCGACGGGGCAGCAGGGGTCACTTCACCCACAGTTGCCCGACCAGCATGTAGAACTGCTTGCTGAACCGGTAGTCGCCCACCCGGCGCGAGGTGAAGTCGATCATCTTCGGGTTGATCAGCGGGACCACCGGCGACTCGCCCATGATCTCCTGGTCGATGGCGCCCCACTGCTTGTCCGCGCTCGTCCGGTCGGTCTGCGCGGTCTTGATCGCCGTCTGCATCCGGGCGTCGACACTCTTGTCGCAGAACCCGGAGATGTTGATGCTGGAGTCGCTGCCGGGGTGGTAACTGGCGCAGGACAGGAGCACGTTGAGGAAGTCGGAGGCCGCCGGATAGTCCTGGTACCAGGAGGTCAGGGCCAGCTGCACCTTGTTCTTGGTGTTCTGGATGTAGGTGAACTGGATGTTCGCCGACAGCGGCTTGAGCGTCGCCTTGTAGCCGAGCTGGGTGAGCAGGCTCTGGAGGTACTGCCCGATCGATTTGTTGACGTCGTCGTCCTGGACGACGATCCCGACCTCCTGCCCGGCCGTGCCGGACTTCTTCACCAGCTCCTTGGCCTTGGCGAGGTCCGCGGCCTTCCAGGTGGTGCCGCCGCCCTTGGTGTAGTCGCACGTGTCGACGTGCCCGGGGAAGCCGGGCGGCAGGATCGTGCAGGCCGGTGAGGCGAGGTTCGTGCCGCCGTACAGCCGGACGACCGCGGACCGGTCGACCGCGTAGTTGATCGCCTGGCGTGCCAGCTTGTTGTCGAACGGCGCCATGTTGACGTTGAGCGTCGCGTACCAGAACGCGGTCAGCGGGTTCACGTGCGCCTGGGAGGCGTACTTGGTGCCGATCTCGTTGAGCCGGTCGGCGGGCGGCGCGTCGAACATCCAGTCCGCCTGGCCGTTCTCGATGGCGGTCACCTCCGACTCGACCGTCTGGCCGAAGGTGTAGTCGACGGCGTCGGGGTAGGCCTGGGGCTGTGCCTCGCGCGACCACTCCTTGAAGTGCGGGTTGCGGACGAGTTCGAGCGCCCGGTTCGGGTCGTAGGAGGCCGCCATGTACGGGCCGGTCGACGGGAGCGGTTGGGTGCCCGCGTCCTTCGCGGGCGAGTCCTTCGGCACGATGCTGGCGTGCGGGACGGCCAGCTTGTACTCGAACTCCGGGTCGGCGGCGGTCAGGTTGACGGTGACCGTGCCGGTCTTCGCGTCGCCGATCACGCCCTTGGGCAGGGTGCAGGAGGCAGGCGTCTTCAGGCAGGCGTCGGCGCCGACGATGCCGTTGTAGAAGGTGCCCGCGGTGGGGCTGGAGACCTTGAAGATCCGCTCGAAGGACGCCACCACGTCGTCGGTGGTCAGGGCCTTGCCGTTGGAGAAGGTGACGCCCTTGCGGAGGGTGAAGGTGTAGGTCCTGCCGCCGTTGGAGACCTTCGGCATGGCCGTGGCCAGGTCGGGGACGACGGTGAAGGACTTCTGCCCGTTCACCTTCTTGAAGGCGAGCAGTCCGTCGTACATCGACTGGTACAACTGCCAGTACTGGAGCGTGTAGTTGACCTGCGGGTCGAAGCTGCCCGCCGCCGCGTGCGCGACGAGCTTCAGGGTGCCGCCCTTGTGCTGCGGCTGGAAGGCGGAGGAACCCGAGCCGGAGGAGGAGGCGCCGGGATTCGAGGAGGAGCCGTCGTCGGAGGACGAACAGGCGGCGGCGGTCAGGGCGAGCGCCACGGTGGCGGCGGCGAACGCGCCCCGTCTGGCGCGGTGCGGTAGGACACTGCGAGGCATGGCGGGGAACTCCTTGGTCGGGAATCAGTCGGTGGAGTCGAGGAACTCGCCGACGACCCGGAGGTAGAGCTCCTCCTCCTCGACGTGCGGCATGTGGCTCGAATGCTCGAACATGTGCCAGCGCACATCGGGGATGCGGTCGGCGAAGGGGCGGACGGTGTCGGGAGTGGCCTCGTCGAACCGTCCCGACACCAGCAGGGTCGGTGCCTCGATCAGGTGCAGCCGGTCGATGACGGACCAGTCCTTGAGGGTGCCGACGACGTGGAACTCGTTCGGGCCGTTCATCGTGTGGTACACGGTCGGATCGGCCTCGATGGTGTCCCAGGTCGCCTGTACCTCGGGCGGATTGGGGGTGAGGCGGCAGACGTGGCGCTCGTTGAAGACCTGTTCGGCCGCCCGGTAGTCGGGATGGTCCGTGGTGCCGGCCGCCTCGTGGGCGAGCAGGGTTCGCTGGACCTCCTGCGGCAGTGCGGCGCGCAGCTCGGCCGCCGCCTTGAGCCACAGCTCCATGGACGCCGGGGAGTTGGCGATGACCAGGCCGCGCAGGCCGGGCGGGCGGCGCACCGCGTGCTCGGCGGCGAGCATGCCGCCCCAGGACTGGCCGAGGAGGTGGTAGGCGTCGGCGATGCCCAGTTCCCCGAGCAGGGTGTCGAGTTCGTCGAGGAAGAGCTGGACGGTCCAGAAGTCGGCGCCCTTGGCGGGCAGATGGGTGGAGCGTCCGGTGCCGAGCTGGTCGTAGTGGATCACGGGGCGGCCCTGCCGGGAGATGCCCGCGATGCTGAGCGTGTAGGAGTGACCGGCGCCGGGGCCGCCGTGCAGGACCACCAGGGGTGTCCTGCCCGGTTCGCCGGTGATCCGGTACCAGGTGGAACAGCCGTTGAAGTCGACGGTTCCGGTGTGGTTCGGTTCGGGGATCGCCACGGGGAAGCCTCCCAGACCGGCCGGAATCAGCCGACCGCTGTCTGAAAAATAGGTGGGGTGTGACGGATGGGTGAGATAGTGATGGGGAAAAAGGTCAGTCCACAAGACCTTTTGGCTGGGACGGGGCAAGACGTAACGGGGGGTTTACGTGGCTCACGTCCGTTTACAGAAGCGACGATTTTGGGGAGGACAGCTGACATCCGCACCTGAACCAGCCGGAGCGTCAGGGGCACCCGAGGTATCCGGGTCCCGGGGTGCCGGTGACGAGTACTCGCGCCTGATCGACCGCGTCCTCCTCGGCGGCAGCCCGTCGTCGGCGCTGCGCCCGGTGCGGGTGACCTCGGCGGTCGACGAGGTCGCCGACCGGCTCCTCACCGCGATCGCGGTGGGCGACTTCCTGCCCGGCGAACGGCTGCCGGCCGAGCGTGAGCTCACCGGGCTGCTGCATGTCAGCCGCCCCACCGTGCGCGAGGCCGTCGGGCGGCTCCAGGCCCTCGGGGTCATCGAGATCCGCCGGGGCCGCAACGGCGGGGCGTTCGTGCGGGACAGCTGGAGCGAGTCGTCCGGGGCCGCGGTCCGGCGGACGCTGCTGCCCCGTTGGGAGGAGTTCGAGCAGCTCTTCGACCTGCGTGGGCTGGTGGAGGGCATGGTGGCCGCGACGGCGGCACGGCGCCGGCGGCCCGAGGATCTGGCGCCGATGCGGGAGGCCCTGTCCGCGCATCTCTCCGCGACCACGCCCCGCGAGGAGCAGGCCGCCGACAGCGCCTTCCACCTCGCCATCTGCGAGGCCACCCACAACCCTCAGATCGCCCGGCTCAGCCGCGAACTGCTGACCCGGATCAGCCTCGGCTTCCCGATCGAACCGTGGGGGAAGGGCGAGCGCAGCCACTTCCACCGGGCGGGCGAGGGGCACACCGCCCTCTATGAGGCGATCGCGGCGGGGGAGCCGGAGCGGGCGGAGGAGATCGCCCGGGAACACTTCATGATCAGCGCGGAGATGATCCGGGGGGTGCTGGCTCGGGTGAGGGGGGAACAGGCGGGGTGAGGCCGGGCCGGGGGCCGCAGCGCAGGCGCCGGGGTGGCGGCGGTCGTTCGTGGGGCTCGCGTGGGGTCGCAGTGGGGGGCCGGGGTGGCCGGGAGCGGGGGGTGCGCGTGTGGTCGGTGCCGTGGTGGCGGGCGATGTGCGGGGTGGGGGTGAAGGGGGTGCGGGGCGGGGGCCGTCGGCGGTTCCTGTCACCCGCGCTCCCGCAGTGCCACCACCCCCGCCGCCCCCAGCGCCGCCACGCCGGCCGACACCGCCATTGCCACGTCCGCCCCGTGGGCCAGGCCGCCGCCGGACGACGTGGCGATGGCGATGGTCAGGGCCACGCCCGCGCAGGAGCCGATGTAGCGGAAGGTCTGCTGGGCGCCCGAGCCCATCGCGGCCCGGGTGGCGGGGACGGACTCCACCGCCAGGAGGGGGAGCGCGGCGTTGAGGAGGCCGCTGCCCACGCCGCCCAGCACCAGGCCCGGCAGCAGCCGGGGCCAGGAGCCCGCGTCCAGGGCGCCCAGCATGGTCAGCGCGCCGCCCGCGTGGAGCAGGAAACCGGCGGCGAGTTGCCAGCGCGGTGCGACCCGGCCCGCCAGGCGCTTCGCCTGGAGCGCCACGGTGAAGGACAGGCCGGACCAGAGCAGGAACAGCCACGCGGTGTCCATCGCGGACATCCCCAGCGTCTGTTGCAGCAGCGCCGGCAGGTAGCTGAACAGGCCTATCACCGTCAGGCCCGTGACCAGGCCGCTGAGGGAGGAGACCAGGAAGCGGGGGGTGCGGAAGAGGGCCAGGTCGATCATCGGGGTGGGCGAGAAGCGGCGCTCGATCAGGGCGAAGGCGCCCAGCAGGACGAGTGTCGCCGCCAGCAGCAGGGCCACCGGTGCGCGCAGCCAGCCGTCCCGGCCCAGGGTCAGGGCGGCCACCAGGGCCACCAGTGCCAGGCCGAAGGTCAGCGCCCCGGCGATGTCCGGGCGGCCGCCGCGGGGTGAGCGGGACTCGGTCAGTGTGCGGAAGGAGACCCCGGCCACCAGCAGCGCGGCGGCGCCCAGGACCGCGTACGCCACCCGCCAGCCGGGCATCGCGCCCGCGACCAGCGGGCCGAGGGCGATGCCGCCGCTCACGAACGCGCCCCACACGCCCGTCGCGTGCAGCCGGCCGCGCGGGCTCGGGAACGCGGCCACCAGCAGGCCCAGGCTGCTCGCCAGGATCGCCGCGCTGGCCGCGCCCTGCGCCACCCGGGCCAGGGTGAACGCCCAGGTGGAGGTCGTCAGGCCGCCGAGGGCGGTGGTCAGGCCGAGGGCGAGGGTGCCGGCGACGAAGACGCGGCGGCGGCCGTAGTCGTCGGCCAGGCTGCCCGCCACCAGGAGCAGGGCGGCGAGGCCGAGCGGGGTGCCGTTCAGCAGCCAGGCCTGGGCGGAGAGGGGCGTGTGCAGGGCGGCGACAGTGTCCGGGAGCGTGACCACCGGGGCGGTGTACGTCATCAGGGCCACGGCGGTCGCGGCGCTGGTGAGGGCCAGGGTGGGGCGGCCGCTCCGGGTGGGGGCGGCGGCGTCTTCCGTGACGGGCGCAGGGCCTACACGCTTCACAGTTCTTTCATTGAACCCAGTCATGGAGGTACCGTAACACTGCTGGTTCGTTCATTGAACCTACTGCTGGGAAACTGACTAAGGTGGACCCCATGGCACTGGGCAAGGACTACGCGACACAGGAGTGCTCGATCGCCCGCGCGCTGGAGGTCGTCGGCGAGCGCTGGACCCTGCTCGTGGTCCGCGACGCGCTCTACGGCGTACGGCGCTACAACGACTTCCTCGTCCACCTCGGCATCCCGCGCGCAGTCCTGTCGGCCCGCCTGAAGACGCTCACCGAGGAGGGGATCCTGGAGAAGCGCCGGTACCAGGAGTCGCCGCCCCGGGACGAGTACGTCGTCACCGAGCGCGGGATCGCGCTGTGGCCCACGCTGCGCGCCCTCGCACTCTGGGGGCGCGAGCAGCTCATGGACCGCCGGCTGCGCTACTTCCGGCACGCTGACTGCGGGACCGAACTCGGCCCGTACGGCGAATGCCCCGCCTGCGGAACCGTCGTACCCGTCGCGGACGTTCTCATCACGCCGGGGCCGGGACTCGACCCCGACCCGGCGGACCCGGTCAGCCGGGCGCTCCTCAAGCCCAAGAGGCTCCTGGAGCCGCTGGAGACGGAGCACGTGTGAGCGGCCGCCCATGGTCCAGTACGTGAACAAGCTCTTGCCCGCTGCACGTCCATCTTGGAGGATCGACCAGTCCTCCGATGGCTGCACCCATCGGCCGGGCGACTGCTGTCAAGGGAGATGGTGACGACCATGAAGCTGCTGCGAGTCGGTACGGCGGGGGCGGAGCGCCCCGCGCTGCTCGACGCCGAGGGTGTCCTGCGGGACCTGACGGGGATCGTCGACGACATCGACGGGGCACTGCTCGCCGACGACGCGGCCCTCGGCCGGGTCCGGGCCGCCGCCGACGCCGGGGAGCTGCCCGCGCTCGACGCCACCGGGCTGCGGATCGGGCCGCCGCTGGGGCGGATCGGGAAGGTCGTGTGCATCGGACTCAACTACCACGACCACGCCCGCGAGACGGGGGCCGAGCCGCCGGCCGAGCCGGTCGTCTTCTTCAAGGCCGCGGACACGGTCGTGGGGCCGCACGACACCGTGCTGGTGCCGCGCGGGTCCGTGAAGACCGACTGGGAGGTGGAGCTGGCGGTCGTCATCGGGCGCACGGCCCGCTACGTGGCCGACGACGAGGACCCGCTGGCGTACGTCGCCGGGTACGCCGTGGCGCACGACGTCTCCGAGCGGGAGTTCCAGATCGAGCGGGG
Organism: Streptomyces sp. NPDC086519; assembly: GCF_040686075.1. NCBI lineage: Bacteria > Bacillati > Actinomycetota > Actinomycetes > Kitasatosporales > Streptomycetaceae > Streptomyces > Streptomyces sp. NPDC086519. Next base: position 409,422 of record NZ_JBFBJL010000002.1, on the reverse strand, counting down.
CGGGACCTGGGACAAGGGGAAGAACTGCGAGACGTTCAACCCGCTCGGGCCGTGGCTGGTCACCGCGGACGAGGTCGGCGATCCGCAGGACCTGTCGCTGAAGCTCTGGGTGAACGGCGAGCTCAAGCAGGACGGGACCACGGCCGAGCAGATCTTCTCGGTCGCCGAGGTCGTGCGGTACGTCAGCCAGTTCATGGTGCTGTACCCGGGGGACGTCATCAACACCGGGACTCCGGCGGGGGTGGCGATGGGAGCGCCGGAGCCGAAGCCGTTCCTGCGGGCCGGGGACGTGGTGGAGCTGGAGATCGCGGGGCTTGGCCGGCAGCGGCAGGAGTTGAAGAACGCCTGAGTGGCAGCGGGTGCTCTGCGCGGGCGGGTGCAGCTTCCTCGTGGTTGCTCGCGCAGTTCCCCGCACCCCTATTGGTCGGCTACGCCGCCATCCAATATTTGTCTGCTACGCCTCCAAAAACCTCTCCAGCGCCTCCACCACGAAACGGTGGTCCTGGAGTTGGGGCAGGCCCGAGACCGTCACGGCGCCGATCACGCCCACGTTCTCCACGGTGATCGGGAAGGAGCCGCCGTGGGCCGCGTACTTGTCCGGATCCAGGCGGGAGGACTCCTCGAAGGTCGTGCCCTTGGCGCGGAAGCGGGCGCCGACCAGGTAGGAGGGCGAGCCGTAGCGCTCGACCACGGCGCGCTTGCGAGTGATCCAGGCGTCGTTGTCGGGAGTCGAGCCGGGCAGGGCCGCGTGGAAGAGCTGCTGGCCGGCGCGGTGGATGTCGACGGCGACGGGGGCCTGGCGCTCCCGGGCCATCTCCACCAGCAGGGTGCCGAGGGCCCACGCGTCGTCGTTCGTGAACTGCCGGAACACCAGGCGGCGTTCCTCCTTCTCCAACTCCTCCACGGACGGGGTGAGTTCGGGGATGGTCTTCGGGGTGAGCTGCGGGTGCTGCATCAGAGGGTCACCGTCACCTTGTCTCGCGCCGAGCGGCGGGCTGCTTCCAGTATGTCCAGGGCGGCGGCCGCCTCCAGCGCGGTCACCGGGTTGGGACCCTCGCCCCGCAGGGCACGGGCCACGGCCGCGTAGTACGCGGGGTAGTCGCCGGGGAGGGTGGGGACGGCGCGGCCGCCGCCGGTGACCGGGGACTCTCCGGCGCCCAGACGGCCGTAGCGGGACTCCGGTTCGAGGCCCCAGGCCTGGTCCGGGGCGCCCGGGCGCCTGCCCGCGCGCAGGGCGTCCTCCTGCGGGTCCAGGCCGTACTTGACGTAACCGGCCTTCGAGCCCAGCACCCGGAAGCGCGGGCCGAGTTGGGCCGCCGTCGCCGAGACGTAGAGGTGGGAGCGGACGCCGCTCGCGTGCGTGAGCGCGATGAAGGTGTCGTCGTCGGTCTCGGCGCCGCTCCGGCGGATCACCGACTCGGCGTACACCTCGGTGGCGGGGCCGAAGAGGACCAGGGCCTGGTCGACGACGTGGCTGCCGAGGTCGTAGAGGAGACCTCCGATCTCTGCCGGGTCGCCGGACTCGCGCCAGCCGCCCTTGGGCTGTGGGCGCCAGCGTTCGAAGCGGGACTCGAAGCGCCAGGGGTCGCCCAGCGAACCGTCTTCGAGGAGGCCGCGCAGGGTGAGGAAGTCGTTGTCCCAGCGGCGGTTCTGGAAGACCGAGAGCAGCAGACCCTGCTCCTCGGCGAGGGCGGCCAGCTCGCGTGCCTCGGCGGCGGTGCCGGCGACCGGCTTGTCGACCACGACCGGCAGGCCCGCCTTGAGGGCGGTCGTCGCCAGCGGGACGTGCGTCCTGTTCGGGGACGCGATGACGACGAGGTCGAGCTCGGCACTCCGGTCGAACAGCTCGTCGGGGCCGGCGACGGTCCGCACGTCCGGGAACTCGGCCTCGGCCCGCGCCTGCCGCTCGGGGTCCGAGGTGACCACCGTGTCCAGGGCGAGGCCCTCGACGGCGGCGATCAGGGGGGCGTGGAAGACGGATCCGGCGAGGCCGTAGCCGATGAGGCCGACGCGCAGGGGAGGGGCAGCTGTCATGCCTCCCACTTTCGCAACGCTGTTGCCAAAGTGCAAGTGGGAGGGAGAATGGATGGCGTGAACAGGACGAGGAGCGGGCGGCCGGGTGCGGCCGGGGCGAATCTGCCGGCCATGCGCAGCCACAACACCGCGCTGGTGCTGGACCTGCTGCGCACGGCGGGGGAGGGCGGCATCAGCCGGCTCGAACTGGCCGAGCGGACCGGGCTCACTCCGCAGGCCGTCAGCAAGATCACCGCCCGGCTGCGCGAGGAGGGCCTCGCCGCGGAGGCGGGGCGGCGCGCGTCCACGGGGGGCAAGCCGGCCACCGTACTGCGGCTGGTGCCGGACGCCGGGCACGCGGTGGGGATCCAGCTGGACCGGGACGAAGCGCGTGCGGTGCTCGTCGACCTCGACGGCACGGTGGTGGCGGCGCGGCGGGCGGCGGTGGACCTGGGGGCCGGGGCGGAGGCCGTGCTGGGCGCGGTCGTGGAGCTGGCCGGGGAGCTGGTCGCGCGCGGCGGCGACTCGTTGCTCGGGGTCGGGGTCGGGGCACCCGGTCCGCTCGACCACGGCCACGGGGTGCTGCACCGGGTCACCGGGTTCCCCGAGTGGGACGGTTTCCCGCTGCGGGACGCGCTCGCCGAGCGGCTCGGGGTGCCGGTCGTCGTCGACAAGGACAGCAACGCGGCGGCCCTCGGACTCGCCGTCGGCGGCGAGGGCGGCTCCTTCGCCTGCCTGCTCCTCGGTACGGGGCTGGGCGCCGGCCTGGTGATCGGCGGCACCGTGCACCGGGGGGCGCGCACCGGAGCCGGGGAGTTCGGGCACCAGGTGGTCCAGCTCGACGGGCCGCCCTGCCACTGCGGCGACCGCGGCTGCATCGAGGCGCTGTGCCTGGCGGCGGTGGCCCGCGGCGACCTGGCCGAGGCCGCGCGGGTCCTCGGCGTCGGCGCCGCGAACCTGGCCGGCCTGCTCGACATCGACCTCGTGCTGCTCGGCGGCCGGACGATCGCCGCCGCGCCGGAGCCCTTCGTACGGGGGGTCGCCGCCGTCCTCGACGCCCACACCCGGCGCGAGGGCAGCCTGCGTACGACGGTCCCCGTGCGCCTCGCCCCCGGCGGCGGCCAGGGGGTCGCGGAGGGCGCGGCGCAACTGCTGCTCGCCCCGCTGTTCGGGCGGGCGGACGGTTGACGGTGGACGGTTGACGGCGCGGCTGACGCCGGACGGCGGAGGGCTGACGGGGGAGGGCTGACGGCGCGGCTGACGCCGGACGGCGGAGGGCTGGCGGTGGCGGGTTCACGCCGGACGGTTGACGGCGCGGCTGACGCCGGACGGCTGACGGCAGAGGGCTGTTCGGGCGGACTCCGGCCGCCGTGCGGAGTGGCGGCCGCCCGGTCACGGCGGTGCGCGGCAGGATCACATGATCATGCGATGGACCACGTACCTGTCCCCCTGCCTGGCCGCCGCAGCCGTCACCGCCGCCGTGCTCGCCTCCGCACCGCGGGCGACGGCCGCCCCCGCCGTCGCCGAGGCGTCCTGCACGGGCGCCGACGATCAGAACTTCCCCCTCACCACCCGCCTGCACGGCGGCCCCACGTCCTACGACCCCGGTGGCGGCTACGGCACCTGGTACCTCGACCTCACCAACACCACCGGCCGCATCTGCGCCGACGTCCACCCGGTCGTCGTCCTCGTCGACGACAAGCGTGTCCTCAAGCCGTCCCAGACCGAGCTGGAGTTCTACGACGGCCCGCGCACCCGCCCGGTACCGCTGACGCAGACCGACGAGTCCGAGCTGGTCGGCGTGTTCGACGGGGCCGACTTCCCGGGACTCACCGTGGCGCCCGGGGCGACCGTATCGGTCAAGGTGCGACTCGCCGTCACCTCCGACGCCGTACCGAACGGCGTCACGGTCAACGCGGCCGTCGTCCAGCGGCGTGGGTCGGACGGCGAGTGGGTGGGGGAGTCGAACGACTACCGCTTCGGTATCGCGGGCGAGGCACCGCCACGGCCCACGAGCCTCGCCCCCGCCGTGCCGACCGGCGGCTCCTCGACGGCCGACCCGCGGACGCCTCGGGGGACCAGCCCCCAGAGCCCTGACAGTCCCGGCACCAGCAGCCCGGGGGCCAGCGCCGAAGCGACCCCCGGGAGCACCCCCGCCGCCTCCCCCGGCGGCAGCGCCCCGGCCCGCACCGACGAGGCCGGAGGAGCTGACGAGGCCGGAGGAGTCGACGAGGCCGGAGGAGCCGGGGAGGGCCAGGGAGTCGGGGACGGCCGCGGGGCCCTGGACGCCGAGGGTGCCTGGGAGGCCGGGGAACGCGCCCGCGAGCTCGCCCGCACCGGCACCGGAGTGGCCCGTGGGCTGCTCGCGGCCTCCGCCGCCCTGCTCGCCGTAGGAGCGAGCGCGTTCCTGCTGGCACGCCGGCGGCGGTGACCCGCATCCGGCCTGGGCGGCGGCCACCCGCGGTCCGCGCGACCGTGCCGGTGCCGGCGGTGACGCCTGTCCGGGCGGGCGGGTGTCGATGACGGCGGTGCCCCCTGTCCCGGCAGGCGGGTGCCGTCTGCGGTCATCCCCGCGTGGGACCGCCCGAATGACCAGGCGTCCGGCACCCCCGGCATCCGCTCCGCTCCGGCAGGCGGTGACGGCGGATCTGCGGGAGTCGAAGGATCCGCCGGTGCAAGGGCACGACGCGGCGTCGCACTGCGCGCCGGAGGACGCGGTGTCGCTGCCCGCAGGGGGGCGCGCCGTGGCTGAGGTCGTTCGTCGGCCGCGTGTGGTGCGTGGCTTGTCGCGCAGTTCCCCGCGCCCCTTCAGGTGGGCTGCGGTGCCGCCTGTCGCAGGGCCCGGGCTCGGTCGGCGTTCGACAGGAACCTGACGTCGTACGTCGCGGTCCGGAAGCCGGCGACCGGGAGCTGACCGGCAGGTGAACCGGGCATTCCCGGGTGATCCGGTGTGTGTCTAGTCTGGGGGCGTCGGTACGCCGTGGTTCCGGCGCCCCAGCTCACGTATGTCCCGCACGTACGCCATCCGCACGCCAGGAGACGCACCACATGGCAGAGCGCAAGCCCATCGAGTCGTGGCTCACCGACATGGACGGGGTCCTCATCCACGAGGGGGTCCCGATCCCCGGAGCGGACGCCTTCCTGAAGAAGCTGCGGGAGTCCGGACGGCCCTTCCTGGTGCTCACCAACAACTCCATCTACACCGCCCGTGACCTGCACGCACGGCTGCGCCGGATGGGGCTCGACGTGCCGGTGGACAACATATGGACGTCGGCGCTGGCCACCGCCCAGTTCCTGGACGACCAGCGGCCCGGCGGCAGCGCCTACGTCATCGGCGAGGCCGGCCTGACCACCGCGCTGCACGACATCGGGTACATCCTCACCGACCACGAGCCCGACTTCGTCATCCTCGGCGAGACCCGCACCTACTCCTTCGAGGCGCTGACCAAGGCCGTACGGCTGATCAACGACGGCGCCCGGTTCATCGCCACCAACCCCGACAACGTCGGCCCGTCCACCCAGGGCGACCTGCCCGCCACCGGCTCGGTCGCCGCGCTGATCACCGCCGCGACCGGCAAGAAGCCGTACTTCGTCGGCAAGCCCAACCCGCTGATGATGCGGGCCGGACTCAACGCGATCGGCGCCCACTCGGAGACCTCGGCGATGATCGGCGACCGGATGGACACCGACGTCCTCGCCGGCCTGGAGGCCGGCATGCGCACCTTCCTGGTGCTCTCCGGCGTCACCCAGCCGGACGACGTCGACCGCTACCCCTTCCGGCCCTCCGAGGTCGTCGAGTCGATCGCGGACCTCGTCGACCTGATCTGAACCGCCTCCGACCGGCGGCCACCAAACCTGTCACCACCCGTACGGAGCAACAAGGCGCCCCCCGAGGATGCGGGGGCGCCCGGTGCGGGGGAGCCTCCAGATATCTGGAGGTTCACGATGGGCTCACTTCGCCTCACTTTCTGTACCGGACTCCTGGCCTGCGCCGCCGGACTCGCCCCGACAGCCGCCCACGCGGCGGACGGCCAGGGCGTCACCGTGACCCCGGCTTCCCCGCCCGCCGGGTCCGTCGTGGCGCTGCGGGTCAGCGGCTGCTCCGGTACGACCGGCACCGCCGCCTCGACGGCCTTCGTCTCGGACGCCCGGCTCGGCGGCACCGGCGGCGCCCTGACCGGCCGGGCCCAGGTCCGCTCCACGATCGGCGCCGGCACCTACACCGTGCATGTCAGCTGCGCCGGCTCCGCCGCCACCGGCAACGTCAGCGTCGTATCGCAGTCGTCGTCGCAACTGCCGCAGTCGCTCCGGCAGGACGTGCCCGGTGCGGTGCCCGCCTCGCCGGTCGCGCCCGTGCACGCGGGCGGCGGCGGCACCGCGCCGCTCACTTCGGCGGAGTCCCGCTCGGCCGGTCCCGACACCGCGCAGGCGGTGACCGGCCTGCTCCTCGCCGCCTTCGCCGCGGCCGCCGTCGGGCTGCTGAGCGTCCGCCGCGGCCGCGGCTCGCGCTGAGGACGGGAGCACGATGTCCGACGACACCGAACGTTCCCCCGGCACCGGACGGCTGCTGACCGGGGTGGCCTGGGCGATCCTGCTGCTCGGGCTGTGGCTGTGGGGCCGCGGGGTCACCGAGATACCCGACGGGATGACGGGCCCCACCACGGGTGACGTGGCCGCCGTCGGCCGCCCCCCGTCCGGCCCCGAACTCCCGCCCGCCGCCAAGCCGTTGACCTCGGCCGTACCCGAGCGCGTCGACATACCGGAACTGGGCGTGCAGGCCCCCGTGGTGGCCCGCGGCCTCGACCGGGACGGCGGGATCGACCCGCCCCCCTTCGACCAGCCCGGCGTGGTCGGCTGGTACGGCTCCGGGACCGGCCCCGGCGCGGCCGGCACCGCGGTCCTGGTCGGGCACGTCGACACCGAGACCCGGCCCGCCGTCTTCTACAAGATCAGCACGATGCGCCCCGGCGAGACGATCCGCGTGGTCCGCGCCGACAACACGGTCGCCGAGTTCACCGTCGACGACGTCCGGGTGCTGCCCCGCGACCACTTCGACGCGCAACAGGCCTACGGGACCCGGGAGTCGGGCCGTGCCGAGCTCCGTCTGATCACCTGCGGCGGAACCTTCGACCGGACGACCCACAGCTACACGGCGAACGTGGTCGTCTCGGCGTACCTCACCGGCACCTCTGTATAGGGCGTCCGTACCGGGCCCGCCTGTGGCCCGGTCGGCGGTCCGCTCCGCTGAGACCGCCGACCGGTCCGGTCCTCGACCACGCGCGCCCGGGCTGCGGGAGCGACCCGGCGTCAGGCGCGGGAGGCTGGGAAGGCGGACCGGGGGCCGGGCCGCCCGCAAACGACTCCAGAGGGCGACGGGCGCCGGGCCCGGGTTCCCGCCCGCCAAGCCCCCTCCGCCCGTCAACTCGCCCGTCGCGCAGGGCTGTAACAGCTCACCGACAAGGGTTGGGCGATCTCGTGGCGAGTGCGGTGGGTATGTCACGATTGGGCTCTGGCCAAGTGCACCCAGGGGGGAATTGGATGTACGACAGCAGGGGGGCCCGGGCGGCGGCCCGGGCCGGGGCGCTGGGGGCGGCGCTGCTGCTCGCCGGCTGCTCCTCGGGCGGCGGCTCGGGCGGGCCCGGACCGGCCGCGAGTCGGCAGGCGGCGATCACCCAACAGCCCAAGGAGGCGGACCCGTTCTGGGTGAACCCGGACTCCAACGCGGCCCGCCAGGTGAAGGCCTACGCGCAGGCCGGCAAGGACGGCGACGCCGAGCAGATCCGCAAGATAGCGGCACAGCCGACCGGCGAGTGGATCGGCCCGGAGAACCCGGAGCAGGAGGCGCGCGGCTTCACCGAGGCCGCCCAGAAGTCCGACCGCACCGCCCTCCTGGTCCTCTACGACATCCCGCACCGCGACTGCGGCCGGTACAGCCAGGGCGGCGCCGCCGACGGCGACGCGTACCGGGCGTGGATCGACCGGGTCGCGGACGGCATCCAGGACCGCCCCGCCACGATCGTCCTGGAACCGGACGCGGTACTGCACCTCGTCGACGGCTGCACCCCTGCCCGATTCGCCGAGGAACGCTACGACTTGCTGCGCGGCGCGATCACCAGGCTCAAGTCCCTGAAGAACACCAGGGTCTACCTGGACGCGGGCAACGCCGGCTGGGGCCGCCCCGACCAGATCTACCAGCCCCTCCAGCAGGCAGGCGTCGGCCAGGCCGACGGCTTCGCGGTCAACGTCTCCAACTTCTACTCCACCCAGGACTCCCTCACCTACGGCAAGCAGCTCTCGCGGAAGGTCGGCGACAAGCACTTCGTCATCGACACCAGCAGAAACGGCAACGGCCCGTACGCGGGCGGCGCCCCGGACGAGCGGTGGTGCAACCCGCCGGGCCGGGCCCTGGGGGAGACGCCGACGACGAGGACGGCCGACCCGCTGGTGGACGCGTACCTGTGGGTCAAACGCCCGGGGGAGTCGGACGGCACCTGCAAGGGCGGCCCGCAGGCAGGCGATTGGTGGCCGACTTACGCCTTGAAATTGGCGCAGGGGTCGGATAACTAGGCCGTATTCGAGAGGCATTCGATCTCGCGCCCGCGGCCGTACATTTCACTGTCGCACTTCATTTCGGTCACCGTTCTCCGGGTGTTCGGATATTTTCGCTGATCCGATGGATGCCAAGGATTCTGGTGGTGACCGCGAGACTCAAGCGGATAGGATGTCGCGCGCTGCTCGCAATGGCGATCGGTGAGGTCGGTGGTGGGGTGAAGGCATCGTGACTGAGCTGCGGGAACGCGTGTTCGCTTTTCCCGGTCCGCGATGCTTACAATTCACCCACAATATCATCAGACGATCATCACAATCGGTCCATGCCGCGGCAGTGGGCCCTTTTTCTTTTCCGCGATGTGCGGCGAGAAGCGGCCCCTCTGTTTTCACGACGAGAAGTATGGAGTGTGATGCCATGAACCGGGTCGGCAGAGACCCGCGCCGGTTACCCTGGGGGCTCCTGGAGCCGCCGGCGCGCATCGGGTTGTCAGTTCTTCTGCTGGCGGGCGGCGCCATGGGAGCGGCGGCCGGACCGGCCACCGCTTCGACCGCCGACGGCACGCTCACGGTCCAGGTGCTGCGTGACTTCTTCGGCACCGGCGTGATCAACGCGACGATGGACGTGCCGCAGCGGGGCATGAAGGTGAAGATCTCCGACCCCGCCGGGCACGACGTCACCGGCGTCACGGATGCCACCGGGAAGGTCGTGGTGTCGGGGTCGACGAAGCTGAGCGGCGGCCGGTACCGCGTCGACGTCAGCGTCCCGGCGCCGTACAGCGACTATCTGCGGGCGGCGCCCGCGTCGACGGCGGACAACCACTTCGACAGCTTCACGTCGTTCGCGGACGTGTCGGACGGAAAGAACGCCTCGGTGGTGACGGGGGTGTGGGATCCGGCCGACTACACGCTGCCGGACTCACGGTACTTCGTACCGGTCCAGAACGGCGCAGGCGGAACCGACACCCGGGCCCTGGTGGCGTTCGGGACGGAGACCCGGGGCACGTGTCCCACCGATGTGGCGTGCCCGGCCACGCTGGCCACGCAGAACCAGGTGGGCACGACGTTCGGGCTGGCGTACGACAAGTACCGGACCCGGCTGTTCCAGAGCGCGTTCGCCCGTCGGTACGCCCCCTACGGGCCGAAGGGCGCCGGCGCGATCTACACGGTGCCGGTCAACGGCTCGGGTGCGCCGAAGCTGTTCGCGCGGGTGCCGGCCGCCGCGGTGACACCGCACGACTCCGCCAACATGATCAAGGATCCCGGGTTCACCGACGCGCCGGGCAAGGAGAGCATCGGCGGTCTGGCACTGTCGGAGGACGGCTCCACGCTGTACGCGGTGAACCTGCTGACCCGCAGCCTGGTGAGCTTCGACGCCACCGGGACCACCGCCGCGCTGCCCAAGTCGGTGGTGCGGATCCCGGACCCGGGGTGCGCGAGTTCCGGCGACTGGCGGCCGTTCGGACTCTCCGTCCACGACAACACCCTGTACGTCGGCGGCGTGTGCAGCGCGGAGAGCACACAGCAGCGCGCGGACCTGAAAGCCGTCGTCTACACCTATGACGGCAAGCGGTTCACCACGGTGCTGACCCACGCGCTCACCTACAAGCGCGGCAGCGTCTTCGGTTCCGGCGACAAGGCCACCCACTGGAACCCGTGGAACACCAGCCTGGCCACGTGGGACGAACGGAGGACGGCCCCCGACAGCAACAACTTCATCGATCCGCAGCCGGAGCTGGCCTCCCTCGCCTTCGGCCGCGACGGCTCGATGATCCTGGGTTTCCGCGACCGGTTCATGGACGTGCTCAGCTGGGGAGGGCTGGACCCCCGCCCGGGGTCCCCCACGGCGGAAACCGGCATGTCCGGTGGTGACATCACCATGGTCTGTGCCACTTCCACCGGTGAATACCAGTGGGAAGGCACCGGGAGCTGCCCCAACCACGCCACCCCCGCCAACAACGGCGGCCAGGGCGCCGACGTCGTCGAGTACTTCCCGGGCGACTTCTACGCCAACGCGCACCAGGAGACCGCGCTGGGGTCGGTGGCCTACATCCCGCGGCAGCAGTCGGTCGTCAGCACGGAGTTCGACCCGGTCGTCAACGTCGCGACCTCAGGCACCGGGTACTACGACATCACGACCGGTCAGGGCCCGGGCAACGCCCCGACCCACAACGGGTTCCAGTTCGTCAGCCAGGAACAAGGCGGCGGGTTCGGCAAGGCCGGCGGCCTCGGCGACATCGCGTACGCGGCGGCGAACGCGCCGGTCCAGATCGGCAACGTCGTCTGGTTCGACGGCGACCACAACGGGATCCAGGACCCCGGGCACGTGCTGCTGCCGGGGGCGACGATCAACCTGCTGGACGCGAACGGCAAACAGGTCGCCACGACCAGGACCGATGCCGCCGGCGAGTACTACTTCGGTGGTGTCGGCGCCGCGTACGAGCTCACGCCGGGCGCGAAGTACACGGTGCAGTTCGACGTGTGCACCGCGGACACCAGCAAGGTGCCCGAACAGCCCCCGGCGAGCAAGCTGAGGTTCACACTCCCGCGAGCCGGCGCCGACCGGGCGCACGACTCCAACGTGACCCCGCCGACCACCGGCCGGTTGTGCAACGGCTACGCGCCCGTCACGGCACCGGACAAGCCGGGCGGCGTCGATCACACCATCGACGCCGGGGTGTACATCCCGAAGGCGACCCCGACGCCGTCGCCGACTCCGAGCCAGACGCCGAGTTCGCCGCCGGCCTCCGCGCCGCCGTCGTCCGCGCCGCCCGCCAACAACCCGGCCCCGGCCGGTGGCAGTTCGGGTTCGCTGGCACACACCGGTGTGACCGGGCTGCCGGGGATGCTCGCCCTCGTCGGTCTGCTGGTGGGTGCGGGTGTGGTCGTCGCGTTCCTGAGCCGGAAGCGCCGCGCCCAGAAGCACTGAACGAACGGAACACCTGTGATCTGCCCGCCCGCGGCCCGGATGGCGCGGTCGGGCAGATCACGTCTCGGCGGCGCCGCGACCGCACGGCGGCCGGGCGGGGTGGTGACGGAGAGGATGGATCGGAAGAGTGTCAGCGTCGAGCCGTGTGCGCAGTGCGATAGGCAAGCAACCTCTACCAGCTCGTGCGGCTGACCGGCGCCGGTGGCTGCGGCCACGCCGGGCGGCGGCCATCGGCGCGGTGGCCGTCGCGATGGTCGCCGCGGTGACCGTACTGCTGCTCACCGTCGGCAGCTCCGGCCCCGACGGTCCGCGCGCACTGACGTCGGACGAGGCGAACCAGCTGGCGATCACACGGTTCCGCAACTACGAGGCGCACGGCCGCGCCGTGACGATCACCGTGCCGAGCACCGCCGGCGGGCTGGTCGTCACCGGGTCCGTCGACTACCGGGGCAAGCTCGGTTACGGCGTGGTGCACGGCAGCGGGCGCGGCACGTCCAGCGACGGGCTGATCGAGTGGACGGCCACCTCGGTGTTCTTCCACCCGATGGGGAACGCCCCGGCGCACGCACCCGCCTCGCCGCCCGCCTCCGGCTGGTACGGCCGTCCGCTGCAGTCGTCGGGCAGCTCGCTGGACAGTTCGCTGACCATCGCGCTCGGTCTCGGCAGCGACCGGCCGGACAACGCCCAACTGCTGCCGCAGAACGGCGCCGCCTGGTGGGGACGGGACGAGGTGGACGGGCACCGGGTGGACGTCATGACCGGGCCGTCCTCCCGTGCACGCTCCGGTACGGCGGGGAGCGTGCGCTACTGGGTCGGTTCGGACGGCACCATGTACCGGGTCCGCGTCAGCGTGGGTTCCGAGCCGCAGCCGGTGGTCATCGATTTCGACACCCACAAGTACGTTCCCGTGAAGCCGGTCCCCGGAGCCACCCCGACGCGGTAGCCGCGGCTCAGGACGTCCGCACCCGCGCGTTCGCGGCGAGCAGGGACGCCGACGGCAGGGGGACGCCCGCCGGATCCGGCAGGGCCGGAACGGCCGGGACGGCGGTGGCTCCCGCGGTGCGGGCGCCGGGGAACTGCGGCTGGGGACCAGGCGCCGCGACCTCCGTGAACGGGATGCCACCGGGTGCCGTCGGCATCGTCCAACGGCCGGCCGGTGAGAGCGACCCGGACCCGAGCGGGCAGGACGCGGTCGTCGCGAGCCGGGCGGGCACGGTGGTCCGCAGATCGTTGCCGCGCAGGCAGTTGCCCCGGCCCCGGGTCGCGGTGGGGAACGTCCAGCCGACGTCGACGCCGTTGCCGGTGAACGTGTTGTCCACGATCTGGTTGCCGTCCGGAGGCAGGTCGGCGGTCGCGGTGATCACCAGGCCGGCGTTGCTGTTGCCGGTGACGCGGTTGCGGACGAACCGGTTGTCGCTGCCGCCGTCGATGCCGATGCCGGTGCCCCAGCCGCCGTCGGCCTGCTCCGGGGTGGCCGACTGCTGGTTGGCGGCGATCAGATTGCCCGCGATGACGGCGCCCCGCTGCGGAAGCAGCTTCTCCTGGTGGTCGGAGTCGGTGGTCAGGCCGACCCGGTTGCCGACCAGGCGGTTGCCGACCACGTACATGTCTCCGCCGGCGTTGGTGCCTTCGTAACCGACCGCGTTGAGTTCGGCGACGTTGTCCCGCACCACGATCCGACACGGCTTGCACTGCCCGACGTAGATCCCCGAGTCGGCCCCGCCCGACGCGTACGAGTGCTCGATGACACCGTTCTGCGCGGAGAACGCGTAGATCCCGTACAGACCGTTGCGGGTGGCGGTCACATACGAGACCAGGAACGACTTCAGGAAGGTCACGGGCTCGTCGCCGGTGTCGTAGCCGCCGCTCTGCCCCGGCAGCCCGGCGGCCGCCTTCGCCGAACCGGTGACCAGCACCCCGTTCTGCGTGTTGTTGCGCACGGTCAGGTTCTCCACGGCCACCCCGGGGGCCGCGACGACGACACCGTTCGGCTGCCGCAACCGCCCGTCGATGACGACCTTGTCCCGGGACGCGCCGCGCAGAGTGACACGAGCCGTGTCGATCCGTACCGACTCGTGGTACACGCCGGGAGAAACCAGCACCAGGTCACCGGGCCGGGCCAGCGACACCGCGGCCGAGATCGTCGGGGCATCGCCGGGCACCCGGATCGTGACATGCGCACCGGCCGGCCGCCGGCCCTGGCCGGATCCGCCGTCACCCCCGCCGCATCCGACCACAAGCGTCAGCGTGCCCACCACCGCGGCCAACACGCGAAGAGCTAATCGAGGCATGATCCCAGTCTGGTGCATGGCATACCGATTCCACCCGCGAATAGCGAAGTTGACCGACAGGCACGATCCGGTTGTGGCACTCTGCACATCATGCGCCGAGCCGATCACCATCCGTCACGCCGCACGTTCCTCGACGCCACCGGCGCCGTGATGGCCGCCGGCCTGGCCGCCGGATGCACATCGGACTCCGCCCGGCCGGACCGGGCCGCCCCCGCCCCGGCGGGCACGCCGGCGCCGGTTCCGGCGACGGGCCGCCATCAGGCGGGCATCACGCTTCCCCAGCCGGCCCAGCCCAACCTGCTCGCCGTGGTGGCCGACCTCGGTGCCTCCGTGGCTCCCGGCCCGTTGCTGGCCGAACTCGGCCAGGCCGTCCGCGCCCTCACCGCGGGGACCGACCCGCGGCTGCTGGGCCTGCCGCCGGGTGACCTCACCGTGACCGTCGGCGTGGGTCCCCGGCTGGTGCGCGCGGCCGGTGCCTCGCTGCCCGGGGCGGCCGACCTCCCGCGCTTCTCCCGGGAGCGGATCGCCCCGCACGCACGCGGCGGGGACCTGCTGATACAGATCTGCGCCGGGGACGCACTGCTCCTGCCGGTCGTCGCCGCCGCGCTCCTGGACCAGGCCGGTGACCGGATCCGCGAACGCTGGCGCCAGTCCGCACGCCGCGGTGCGAACGTGCCCCTCGGGGGCGGCCGCACCGCTCCACGGAACCCGCTCGGATTCATCGACGGCATCGTGGGCCCGCACACGACCGCCGAACAACAACGCGACCTGTGGCTGGCCGGGCCCCCCGCGGTCGCCGGCGGCACCCTTGCCGTACTGCGGCGCATGGAACTCGACCTGCCGCGGTTCGCCGCCCTGTCCGTGGCCGAGCAGGAAGCGGTGTTCGGGCGGCGCCGGGCCAGCGGCGTCCCGCTCTCCGGCGGCTCCGCCGCCGACGGTCCTGAACTCGGGGCCAAGACGGCGGACGGTCGCTATCTCGTCCCCGCGGACGCCCATGTGCGCAGGGCGCACGCCACCGCGGTCGGGGTCGGGCTCATGCTCCGCCGCTCCTACAGCACCGACCAGCCCGCCCCCGGCCTGCTGTTCATCAGCTTCCAGAACGACCTGCGGACCTTCACCGCCACCCTCACCAACATGGACAACTCCGACGCGCTGCTGTCCTTCACCACCGCAACCGCCAGCGCGACGTTCCTGATCCTCCCCGGCTTCGACCGGCGACACCCGCTCGGCTCCACGCTGTTCGGCTGAGCGGGTGTCCCCGGAGCGCTACGGCACCTTCACCCACCGCGCCTTGCTGGGCGTCCCCCGATCGTCGTCCACGAACAGCATGTACCACCCCGACGGCACCAGATTCCGGTTCCCCGGCACCGTCACGGTGACCTTGCTCCCCGACGTCCTGAAGTCCAGCGCGACGCTGCGCTGGTCCACATCCGTCACATGCGTGGTCGCGCTCGGCCGGATCAGCCGCACCTTCTTGACGGCCGACGCGTGCCGTGACGTGAACGTCCCCGACCCGCCGCGGGCGATGGTCTGCGGCCCCCCGCTCAGCGACGGCCGGGAGCCCCGGTACAGATACGGCGGCGTGTAGATCTCGATCCGCTGCTCGAAGACCCCCGGCCTGGTGTTCGCCTTGTCCGCGAACAGCGGGTTGGAGCCGAAGAACATGACCCGCCCGTCGGGCAGCAGGACCGACCCGGAGTGGTAGTCGCGGCCCACCAGCGGATCGGCGACCCGCCGGAACGAGTTCGTCGCCGTGTCGTAGATCCGGGCCTGCTTGATGTCGGAGGCGCCGCGCCCCCGGTAGTCCTCGGACCCGCCCGACACCAGCACGCTGTCGTCCGGCAGCACCGAGATCTGCGGATACCGCGTTCCCTTCGCCAGCGAGGGGCCGTCCACGAACTTCGGGTGGGCGGCCTTCAGGTCGATCAGCCGCGTCCTGGCGGTCGACAGCCCGGACTCGCCGACCCCGCCGCCCCCGACCACCAGGTACCTCTCGTCCTGCGCCGGAGGCAGCAGCACGGTCCCGGACGTCTCCAGCATGTCCGGGTCGCTGAGCCCGGACAGCCTGGTGAACCGGTTGGTGCCGACGTCCCAGATCCCGGGGTCGCGCCCCACGTCGTCCGGGCCGTACCCGGCGTTGGAACCCGAGTAGAAGAGCTTGCCGTTCTGAAGCAGGAACAGCGCGGGGTAGGTCGGGAACTGGCGTTTGTACCTGGTGTACGTCCAGGTCTTCGTCCTCGGGTCGAAGACCTCGTTCTTGCCCGGCACCAGCTGCCCGATGTCGTCGAGCCCCGAGACGCTCAGCACCTTGCCGTCCGACAGCGTGGTGAGCGTCGGATACCAGCGTGCCTCGTTCATCGGGTCGACCTTGATGTACTTCTCGGCGACCGGATCGAATTCGTAGGCGTTCCTGAGGCCCTCGAAGTCCCGCTTGTCGAGCCCGAGTTTGTTGGCGATGCCGTACGTGTTGCGGGCGTCGGCGCCGGTGAGGCCCTGGACGCGGTAGTTGTCCTCGGTGCCGGTCTCGTACTTGGTGCCCTGTTCGGGCGCCTCGACGACGACCCGGGCGTAACCGGGGTTGTTGCGCAGGTACGTGCCGGCCTTGTCGAAGACCTTCGTCGCGCGCGGGACCAGTACCGGGTCGTCGGAGACGAACGTCTTGCCGTTCTGCCTGCCGGTGAACCGCGTGCCCTTGGGCAGGGTCATCGGTTTGTCCGGGTTCTCGTTGTAGAGGATCATGACGCCGCCGGCCTTCCTGACGTCGCCCTTGAGCTTCTCGTACCGCTTGGTGCCGCCCGCGATCAGGACGTTGCCGTCGGCGAGCTGGGTGTGCCCGGTGCAGAACAGGTCCGCCGGGGTGGGCACCTTCTTGACCGTGCCCTTGACCGGGTCCCAGATCCGGCTGTCGTAGATCTTCGCGTCGAAGTTGTCCTGGTTGTTGCCCGAGCCCGCGACCAGCAGCACCTTCCCGGTGTGCAGGAGCACCGCGTGGATGGTGTCCTGGCGGTACTCCTTCGGGAACTCGACGATGTCCCAGTGGCCGTTCGCGGCCTTGTACTCCGGTCTGTTGATCTTGTACTGGTGGTACCGCTCGGTCCCGAAGCGGTACAGCCACGGTCCGTTCATCCCGGCCAGGGCGAGAAAGACCACCGTACTGATCGCGAGCCGACGGGCCCGGCGGCGGCCGGCGCTGTCGTTCATTCCTCAGCACCCCCCAGTCCGCCACGTCCGCCCAGTCCGCCGAGCGCGATCCGCACGGTCTGTTCCACGGGAGTGCCGGCGGGCGGCGTCCAGGCCGGCCGCTGCCGCGGCGCGTGCCCGGCGGCCAGGTACCCGGCGGGCACCGCGTCCTCCGGCTCGGCCACCGCCACGGGCACCGCGCGTTCCCTGCGCAGGGTGTACCGCCAGAGGAGGATCGGGGCCGCCGCGATCAGCAGCGCCAGCGACGCCCAGGTCAGCATCGCCGGCTGCGCGTGGCCGGTGAGGAGGCCGGCGACGAGTGAGCCGCCGAAGACCAGGATGAAGAACCAGTGGATGCGGAACGTCCCGAAGACGGTGTCCGGGCTGGCCGACTCGCCTTTCGGCGTGACCACGAACCTGCTCTTGCGGCGCAGTACCGCGTCCATGAGCGAGCGGGCGTAGACGGGCGCGGACAGGGCCGACATCACCATGCCGGCGACCCCGCCGGAGCCCTCCGGCTCGTGCGGGGAGACGTTGTGCCGGCGGTTCCAGACGTAGAGGCCGATCTGGAGCGCGGAGGCGTTGCCGTAGAGCATCAGCCACACGGCGGGATCGATGTTCACGCCCGAGGCGCCCAGGCCCAGGAACAGCGCGCAGCTCAGCGCGGCCAGGATCCAGTTGAGGGCGGACATCGGGTAGAAGATGATCATCATCGTGTAGTTGAGGAGCTTGCCCGGACCCAGGCTGAACAGGCCCTTCCAGTACTGCTTGAGGATCGTCTCGTACGTGCCCCGGGACCAGCGGAGCTGCTGCGTGAAGAAGTCGGTCCAGGCGTTCGGGCCCTCGCCGACCGCGAGCACGTCCGGGGTGTAGACCGAGCGCCATCTCCGCCCCGTCGCCGGGTTCTTGGCGCGGTGCATCTCGAAGCCGGTCGCCATGTCCTCGGTGATCGAGTCGTACAGGCCGCCGATCTGCTGGAGCGCCCGGATCCGTACGGCGTTGGAGGTGCCGACGAACATGGGGGCGCCGTAGCGGTTGCCGGCGCGCTGGATCAGGGCGTGGAAGAGGAACTGCTGGGACTCGGCGGCCTTGGTGACGAACGTGTCGTAGTTGCCGTAGACCTGCGGGCCGATGACGAAGCCGACGTCCGGGTCGCGGAAGTAACCCAGCATCCGCTCCAGGTAGTTGGGGAGCGGGACGTGGTCGGTGTCGACGGAGGCGAAGAAGTCGTACTCGTCGCCGTGCGCCTCCAGCCAGGCGTTGTAGTTGCCGTGCTTGGTCCTGGCGCGGTGCGGGCCCTGCGGCTGGTTCCACCGCTCGACGCCCTTGCGGGTGAAGTGGCGCACGCCCAGGCGCGCGCAGACCTCCTTCACCTCCGCGTCGTCGCCCTCGTCGAGCAGCCAGACGTGCAGCAGCCCGCGATGGCGCAGCCGGGTCGCCGCCTCAAGGGTCCGGGTGACCATGTCGAGGGGTTCCTTGCCGGGCACGAACGTGGTGATGAAGGCGACCCGGGTGCCGGTCTCCGGGACCACCGGGACCGGGTCGCGGGCGACCAGGGTGGCGTGCGCGTTGGACAGCACGTTCATGCAGCGGAAGAACTCGATCAGGCCGATCGACACCAGCATCACGATGTCGAGGGCCGGCAGGAAGTGGTACGCCGGGTGGTCCCGCTGGGTCCAGTGCTCGGGCCGCAGGAGCCAGGTCAGCAGGACGAGTGAGAGCAGCGGGGCCGCGCCCAGCATCAGCGCGGCGCGGACGCGGTGCGGTTCCTGGGAGAGCAGCGAGCGGTAGCGCACCCGGTAGGGCCTGCTCGGGTCGGGCTGGGTGAGGGGGCCCGCGAGCCGGCTGTAGTGCTCGTAGTCGTATCTGGGCAGGGTCTTCTTGATGCGGCCCAGGGCGCCGGCGGTGGTGCGGTGCCCGGGCAGCCGGAGCTGTGCGGTCCGTGACGGGTCGTATTCCTGTTCCTGCCGGGCGCCCATCGGCGTCGACGTCATGAGTCATCCCCCCACACGCAGGTCAGCGCGTGTTCATCGGTCTCGGCGCCCGCTCGGATCCCCCTCGACCCTGCCGGGCGCGTCAATGACGTGGCACAGTCGTCCCACGGAAAGGGACACGGACCGTGACCGTCCGGTTGCAAGGTGCCCCCCTCGGCACCGGTTCATGGCCGGGGCCCCTCACCCCGCAGATCTGGCAACCGGCTATCTACCCCCCAAGTGCCGCGAAACACCGGCACTTTGGACATCCAGGGTTCTACGGTGCTCAGCATGATCGCAAGAGCGAAACGCGGTGTTTACCGGACATACGTGTTCATTATGGAGCGTGTGGGGATTGTGTGGATCGCTCGTGTCGGTTGTTGACATAAGGGGGCAAGAGACGGAAGAGGGTGTCGAAGTGGCCTCGTGTCACCGACGGGATGTACGCCAGAAGGCCCCCCGCTGCGCGGAGGGCCTTCTGGGTGTCGGTGCGCCGCCAGGGACTCGAACCCCGGACCCGCTGATTAAGAGTCAGCTGCTCTAACCAACTGAGCTAGCGGCGCCTGCTGACACCGAGAACTGTACCCGACCGGGAACCGTGCTCCTGACCATCGGCCACCAGGGCGACCTCCGTCCGCCCCCTGCCGTACATCATTCGGACCGTCAGCATGCGCACCGGGACCACGATTGGGAAACTCATCAACGTGCACAGTTCCGGATATATCCGCCCGAAGTGTGAGGGGAATCGCATGCCGGCCCCGGTATTCGAGGAATTCGACCCCGCGGACACCTGCGAATGCCCCGGCTGCGTCCACTGGCGGCGGGTCGGTCCCGCCCCGCTGCCGGGCCGCTTCGGCGGGCACCCGGCCGCCCGGAGCGTCCTGGTCGTGGCCGCCGCCGCGTCCGCCGCCCTCGCCGCGAGCGCCCCGACCGCCGCCGCCCACGGCACCCCGTCCGCCCCGCACCGGTCCGCCGCCCCCGCGGACCCCGAGCCCGAGACCCCGCAGGGCACCAAGTCCCCCCTGCACGGACCGGCCGGCACACCCGTGCCGGGCCCGGTCACCACACCCCCCATCACCCGCACGCAGATCATCAACCGGGCCAAGACCTGGGTCGCCGCCTCGGTGCCGTACAGCATGTCCCTCTACTGGACCGACGGGTACCGGCAGGACTGCTCCGGCTATGTCTCCATGGCCTGGGGGCTGACCGGCAACGAGTGGACCGGGAGCCTCGACCAGTTCGGCACGAGGATCACCAAGGAGGAGCTCCAGCCCGGCGACATCCTGCTCTTCCACAACCCGGACAACCCGGAGAAGGGCTCCCACGTCGTGATCTTCGGCGGCTGGACGGACTACACGCGCACCTCCTACACGGCCTACGAGCAGACACCCCCGCACGTCCACCGCCAGTCCACGCCCTACGCCTACTGGGCCAACTCCGCCAAGTACGTCCCCTACCGCTACAAGGGCCTGATCGCGGACCCGGGCGCGTCGGGCGCCCCGGCCGGGAGGACGTCGGTGCCGTTCCCGGGGGCGGCCTACTTCGGGCCGGGCGCCGACAACAAGTACGTCACCCTCCTGGGGCAGCTGCTGGTCGCCCGGGGCGCCGGCAGCCACTACGGCAAGGGTCCGGGGCCGGTCTGGGGCCCCTCCGACCAGCGGGCCACCCAGGCCTTCCAGCGGGCCCAGGGCTGGACCGGCGCCGCCGCCGACGGCCTGCCGGGGCCGCGCACCTGGGAACTCCTCGCCACCGGCAAGGGCAAGAGCATCAAGCCCGCCACCACGGCCCCGCCCGCCCCCGCCTCGCACGGGGTGCCGGGCTACCCCGGCAAGAACTTCTTCCGCCCGGGCACCGCCAACGACCACATCACCCAGCTCGGCAGGCAGCTGATCAAGAAGGGCTACGGCCGTTTCTACCCCGACGGTCCGCATCCCGCCTGGGGCGAGGCGGACCGCAGGGCCGTCGAGGCGTTCCAGCGCGCCCAGGGCTGGCGCGGCGGCGCCGCCGACGGCTACCCGGGGCCGGAGACCTGGCGCCGCCTGTTCCCGTGACGACCCCGACTCCCTGAGGACCACCCGAAGCATCTGGCGCGGAGGCTGGAGGCAGGCATGAGTACGACCACCGCACACACCCCTGAGTCGGACGGCCCCCCGGACGGCGGGCCGCCCACCCGTCCGGCTCCCCGGCTGATCCAGAACGAGGTCACCACCGAGATCCCCGTCCATCTGCTGTTCCGCGACGACCCGGATCCGGTGTCGGTGCCGCTGCGCCCCGCCGTGGTCGGCCGCCGTCAGGGCACCGGCGAGCAGCCCCGGCTGCGCCGCCCCTTCCCGGCCAAGCCCCGGCCGGCCGCCGCCGTCGACCCCGACCTGGTGGAGCGCCCGGCCCGGGTGCTGCCCGGTGCGGCCGGCGTGTGCGCCGGGCTCGGCGGAGTGGCCGGGGGGCTTGCCACCTCCTGGTGGGCGGGGCTGCTGCCGGCGCTCGCGGCGCACGCGCTGCGCCTGCCGGCGTCCGGGGGCGCGGGGCTCGGCCCGGCGCAGTGGGCCGCGTACGCCGGTGCCGGCGCGCTCGGCCTGACCGGCTTCGCCGGGCTCGCGCGCGGGACGACCGGAAGGGCCTGGGTGCTCGGCATGTTCGGCCGCTACCGGGGGACGGTACGGCGCACCGGCCTGCTCTGGGTCAACCCGCTGGTGCTGCGCCGCCGGGTCGACGTGCGGCTGCGGCACTGGCGCAGCCAGGAGATGCCGGCGGCGGACGGCAACGGGGTCGCGCTCAGGGTCGTCGTCCTGGTGGTGTGGCGGGTGCGGGACACCGCGCGGGCGGCGCTCGGCGTCGAGGACCACGAGACGTATCTGCGCGAGTGCGTGGAGGCCGCGCTGGCACGGGTGCCGGTGGAGCCGCCGGGCACGGCCCGGAGCTCGGTGGAGATGGCGAGGGACGCGCTGACCCGGCTGGTCACGGCGGACGCGGCGGGCATCGGCCTGGAGGTGTTCTCCGTGCAGCCGGTCCGGGTGGAGTACGCCCCGGAGGTCGCCCCGGCCATGCACCGCCGCCGGATCGCGGCGCTCGACGCGCAGCAGCGGGCCACCATGCTCACCTCGGTCGTGGACTCGGTCGAGGACACGGTGACCCGGCTGACCACGCGCGGGCTCGTCGACCTCGACGACTACGAGCGCAAGGTGCTGGTGCGGGACCTGACGGTGGCGTTCTGTTCGGGACACAACACCTCGGTGCCGTGAGGCCGGGAGGCCGGGAAAGGTATGGACACCCTTTTTGGTATGGACATGCTCAAGTGCTGGCAATAATCTGGGACTTGGTCTAGACCTGCACGGCTCAGTGAACATCCCCCACGTTCTCCAGGAGCGGCAGCATGCGTAAACGGACCAAGGTGTCGGCCGTCGTGCTCGGCGCGGCGACCGCCGGAGCCTTCGCGCTCTCCACCGGCGGCGCCAGCGGGCACGGCTACACCGACCTCCCCATCAGCAGGCAGAAGCTCTGCGCGGTCGGCACGGTGACGAACTGCGGCGACATCCAGTACGAGCCGCAGAGCGTCGAGGGCCCCAAGGGCTTCCCGGCGGCCGGACCCGCCGACGGCCAGATCTGCAACGGCGGGCTGAGCAGGTTCGCCCAGCTCAGCTCGCCGACCACGCCGTCGGGCGGCGCCTGGCCGACGACGAAGGTGACGGGCGGTCAGACGTACACGTTCCGCTGGCAGTTCACCGCGATGCACGCCACGACCGACTTCGAGTACTACGTCACCAAGCAGGGCTGGAACCAGAACCACGCCCTCGCCCGTTCGGACCTCGACACCACGCCGTTCCTCACCGTCCCCTACAACGGCCAGCGTCCGCCGGCCACCCTCAGCCACAGCGGCACCCTGCCGACGGGGCTGAGCGGTCACCACGTGATCCTGGCGGTCTGGACGATCGCCGACACGGGCAACGCGTTCTACGCCTGTTCGGACGTCACGTTCTGACCCGGGTCGTTCGACGACCGGGTAACACCGATGTGATCTGAGCTTCGCTTGAGGACCCGCCGCGGGCCGCGGGGGTACGTTCCCGGCACGCCGGTCAGTCGGACCGGTGTTCGGAAACGGGGGACTCTCATGGGCCTGATGGAGGCGTTCTTCTACATCATTCCCGGCATCTTCGTCATCGTCGGTGTCCTCGGGGTGGTCGGGACGCTCCGGCGGTCGAGCGAGATCAGCCGGGCGTGGCGTCACGGGCGTACCGCCGAGGCCCGCTGTCTGCGGTCGTACACCACGACCAGCGGCGGTGGCGGGGACACGGCCGTGACGACCACGCTGCACCATGTGTACGAGTTCACGACGGCCGAGGGACGTACCGTCCGCATCGACGAGAGGAACGGGCGGTCCACCGTCGTCGAGGGTGACTTCGTCACGGTGCACTACCTGCCGGAGCACCCGGAGAAGGCCACGGCACAGCCGCCGGCGCAGGGGAGGCTGGCCGTGGGGACGGGGTGCATGGTGGCGTTCTTCGTGGTGTTCATCGTGTTCGCGCTGGTTTTCATGGGCACGGCGCATTTCATCTTCTCGACGGCGGACGGTTTCGCCCCGTGAGTGCCGCGAACGGGGGGGGTGGGGCGGCGCGGGCCGGTGGGGCTGGTCGCGCCCCCGCGGCGGAGCCGCATACAGGTACAGCCCCGCGCCCCTGACGGGGCGCTGCACATCTGACGATGTGTCAGTTACGCTGCTTCCTCATGGACTCCGACAGGCGCACGATCGCTGAAGCAGTGGCCGCGCGGTGGGGTGACCATCGGCCCGGGCTGTGGTTCGAGGAGCAGGTGCTGACGCACCACGAGGTGGCCGCCGGTGCCGCGGCCCGGGCGGCGCTGTTCGGCGATCTGCTGCCTGACGGCGCCGTGCCCCACATCGGGGTCCTGCTCGACAACACCCCGGAGTTCCCGCTCTGGCTCGGGGCCGCCGCGCTCGCCCGGGCCGCCGTGGCCGGGGTCAATCCGACCCGCCGGGGCGCCGAACTGGCGCGGGACATCCTGCACAGCGAGTGTCCGGTGCTGGTCACCGAGCGGGCTCAGCTGCCCCTTCTCGCCGGACTCGAACTGCCCGGCGTCCGGATCCTCGTCACCGACGAACCGGAGTACGGCGCCCTCCTCGCCCCTTACCTCGGCGCATTCCCGGACGCCTCCCGGGCCACGCCCGCCGACCGGATCCTGCTCTACTTCACCTCCGGTTCCACCGGGGCTCCGAAGGCCGCGCTCTGCTCCCAGGGGCGGCTCGCGGCGGCCGGGCGTTCGCTCGCCGGGCAGTTCGGGACCGGCGATGATGACGTGCACTACATCTGCATGCCGATGTTCCACGGCAACGCCGTGATCGCCGACTGGGCGCCCGCGCTGGTGGCGGGGGCCGGGACGGCGTTACGGCGGCGGTTCTCGGCCTCCGGGTTCCTGAGCGACGTGCGGCGCTACCGGGCCACCTACTTCACCTACGTCGGCCGGGCCGTGCAGTACATACTCGCCACCGAGCCGCGCCCCGACGACCGGGACAACCCGCTGCGGCTCGGGTTCGGGACGGAGGCCGGGACCGTGGACGCGGCGGCCTTCGCGGAGCGGTTCGGAGTGCGGCTGGTCGAGGGGTACGGGTCCTCGGAGGGCGGGGCGGCGATCCAGTGGTCGCCGGGGACGCCGGACGGGGCGGTGGGACGGGCGGGGCCGGGGCTTGTCGTACTCGATCAGGAGTCGGGGCAGGAGTGCCCGCCCGCCGTCTTCGACTCCGGGGGGCGGCTGCTCAACGGGGAGCAGGCCATCGGGGAGCTGGTGAACCGGGCGCCGAATCCGTTCGAGGGGTACTGGCGGAACCCGCAGGCGGAGGCCGAGCGGCGCAGGGGAGGGTGGTACTGGACCGGGGATCTCTTCTACCGGGACGGGGCGGGCTATCTGTATTTCGCGGGGCGTACTGACGACCGGATCCGGGTCGACGGGGAGAACCTGGCCGCCGCGATGATCGAGAACATCGTGGCCCGGTACGAGGGCGCGGACGCCGTCGCCGTGTACGGGGTGCCGGATCC
Source organism: Streptomyces sp. NPDC086519 (assembly GCF_040686075.1). Classification (NCBI taxonomy): domain Bacteria; kingdom Bacillati; phylum Actinomycetota; class Actinomycetes; order Kitasatosporales; family Streptomycetaceae; genus Streptomyces; species Streptomyces sp. NPDC086519. The sequence continues at coordinate 384,446 of NZ_JBFBJL010000002.1, read as the reverse complement.
GGTGACCGGGGACCAGGTGATGGCGACCGTCGCCGGGCGGTTCGAGCCGCTGGAATTCGCCGAGTTCCTGCTGGCCCAGCCGGATCTGGGGACGAAGATGGCGCCCCGGTTCGTGCGGGTGGTCGAGCGGATGCCGGTGACGGCGACCAACAAGATCCAGCGGGCGGCCCTGCGGCGGGAGGGGGTGTGGTGTGCCGACCCGGTGTGGTGGCGGCCGCCGGGGGAGCGGACGTACCGCAGGCTGACCAAGGAGGACGCCGAGGCGTGGCGGGCTGGGCGGTGACCCGCCCAGGCAGGGCGCGCACGGCTCGCAAAAAAATGACCTGGGGTGGAGAACCCCAGGTCATCACAGGTGCGCCGCCAGGGACTCGAACCCCGGACCCGCTGATTAAGAGTCAGCTGCTCTAACCAACTGAGCTAGCGGCGCATGACTCTCGCCGACCGTGGGAATGATCTTTCGACTGCTTCTCGCGGCTGGCGACGAAGAAAATAATACCCGGTCCGGCGGGGTGCTTCCGACCACCGCCGGGGCCTGTCCTAGATGGCGAGGGACAGCAGCACCGGGGCCGCGCTGCGGTTCAGGGCGTCGGCGGCCTGGCGGAGCCGGTGCGCGTGCTCGACCGGCAGGGAGAGGGCCAGGCAGCCCACGGCCGAGCCGGCGGTGATCGGGACCGCCGCGCACACCGTGCCGATGGCGTACTCCTGGAGGTCCAGGACGGGGACCGTCGGCGGCTGTGCCTCCAGGCGGGAGAGCAGCAGCTTGTCGCTGGTGATGGTGCGCGAGGTCAGGCGGGCCATCTTGTGCCGGGAGAGGTGGTCGCGGCGGGCGTTGTGGTCGAGCTGGGTGAGCAGGCTCTTGCCGATCGCGGTGGCGTGCGCGGAGGAGCGGAAGTCCACCCACTCGTTGACCGCGGGGGTGGCCGGGCCGGCCGCGTACTGGCCGATCTTCACCTCGCCGTCGACGTACCGGCTGAGATAGACGGCGGCGCCGACCGAGTCGCGCAGCCGGTCGAGGGTCTGCTGGAGCTGTTCGCCCAGGGCCTGCTCCCGCTCGTGCGCGGAGCCGAGCCGGCGCAGGGTCTCACCGGTCACGTACGCGCCGTCGGCGACCTGCTCGACGTAGCCCTCGCGGCGCAGCATGCGCAGCAGCGCGGTCAGCCGCTCGGGCTCCAGGCCGGTGCGGCGGGCCAGTTCGGTGTCGGTGACGCCGGTGGCGTGCCCTGCCACCGTCTCCAGGACGCGCAGGGCGTCCTGGGCGGAGTGGTACGGGGCGGTCGGCTCGTGCATCAGCGCCACGGTGGTCCCCCTGCGCTCGCTCGGCGGTACTGCTGTGAGAGCACTGCTTGGGCCGCGATCCGGACCGCGGATCCTCTCCACGATAACGGGCAAGAACCCGAAACGGAGGGGGTGTTGGCGAGATTCCCGGCCCTCCCAACTGCGACGAAGACCCTCCGGCATATGCCACCGGAATGACCCGCCCTTCGGACCTCGGGTGATCGAGCGTTCACTTCCTGTACGCAAGGGCGCGGCGCGGGGAAACTTTTACGGCCCGGCGGTGGAAATATCTACAGCACCGCCCCCAGGAACTCCCGGGTCCGCTCGTGCTCGGGCTCGCTGAAGATCCGCTCCGGCGGACCCGCCTCGATGACCCGGCCCGCGTCGAACATCAGGACCTGGTCGGAGATGTCCCGGGCGAAGTTCATCTCGTGGGTCACGCAGAGCATGGTGATGTCGGTGGAGCGGGCGATGTCCCTGAGCACGTCGAGGACGCCCGCGACCAGCTCCGGGTCGAGCGCCGAGGTCACCTCGTCCAGGAGCAGCACCTTCGGCCGCATGGCCAGCGCCCGCGCGATCGCGACCCGCTGCTGCTGGCCGCCGGAGAGCTGGGTCGGCCTGGCGTCGCACTTGTCGGCGAGGCCCACCAGGTCGAGCAGGTCCCGGGCGCGCGCCTCCGCCTCGTCCTTCGGCAGGCCGAGCACGGTCACCGGGGCCTCGGTGATGTTGCGCAGCACGGTCATGTTCGGGAACAGGTTGAACTGCTGGAACACCATCCCGATCTGCTTGCGGACCTCCCGCCGCTCCTTCTCCGACGCCGGGAAGAGCCGCTGTCCGTCGACGGTGATGGTGCCCGCGTCCGGCTTCGCCAGGGTCATCAGCAGCCGCAGGATCGTGGTCTTGCCGGAGCCGGAGGGGCCGATCAGGGTGACGTGCCGGCCCGTCTGCACGGCGAGGTCGAGCCCGTCGAGGACGGTGTTGCCCCCGAACCGCTTGGTCACCCCCTCCAGGCGGATCAGTTCGGTGGCCGCGGTGTCGGTGGTACTCGGCTGCTTGCTGGTGTCAACGGACAAGGCGACGCTCCAGGGTGCGCAGGAGGAGGGAGGCGAGGTAGGAGATGACGATGAAGGCGACGCCGATCACCGTCACCGGCTCGGTGAACTGGAAGTGCTGCTGGGAGAAGAGCCGGGCCTGGCCCAGCATCTCCAGCACGGTGATCGACATCAGGATCGGCGTGTCCTTGAGCATCGAGATCACGTAGTTGCCGAGCGGCGGCACCACCCGGCGCACCGCCTGCGGCAGGATGACCGCGAACCAGGTCCGCCGCGCCGGGAGACTCAGCGCCGTCGCGGCCTCCCACTGCCCCGCCGGCACCGCCTCGATGCCGGCCCGGTAGACCTGCATGGTGTACGTCGAGTAGTGCAGGCCGATCGCGAAGACCCCGGTGGTCAGCGCGGAGAACGTCAGTCCCCACTCGGGCAGCACGTAGAAGAGGAAGAACAGCTGCACCAGCAGCGGGGTGTTGCGCACGAACTCGGTCACCACCCCGACCGGCCAGCGCACCCACCGGGTGGGCGTCCGTATCAGCAGTGCCCACACCAGCCCCAGCGAGAACGAGATCAGCGAGCCGAGGACCAGTGCCTGGAGGGTGACCAGCAGGCCGTCCCAGAAGTGCGGCATGAACTCGCGTACGGCACTCCAGTCCCACCTCACGCGACACCACCCACCCCGGTCGTCTCCCTGCGCTTGCGGGTCCGGGCGGCGTGCTCGTCGCCCGGCTCCTTGCCGATCCCGGCCCGCAGCCGCTTCTCCAGACCGCGCATCAGCCGGGTGATGACGAACGCGATCACGAAGTAGACGAGGAGCAGATACGTGTAGATGTGCGCGCTCTCCTGCAACGCCAGCCGCACCAGGTTCCCGCTGAACGCCAGGTCGCCCATGCCGGTGATGGACACCAGGGCGGTGCCCTTGAGCAACTCCACGAGCAGGTTGCAGTAGGAGGGGATCATCTCCGGCACCGCCTGCGGCAGCAGGATCAGCCGCAGCCGCTGCCAGGGGGTGAAGCTGAGCGCGATCCCGCCCTCCTTCTGCGCCGGGTCGACCGCGCCCAGCGCCCCGCGCACGATCTCCGAGCCGTACGCGCCGTACGTCAGCCCGAGCGCGAGGGTGCCCGCCCACATCGGCACCAGCTGCCAGCCGAAGGCGACCGGCAGCACGAAGAACACCCAGAAGATCATCACCAGCGCCGAGGTGCCGCGGAACACCTCGGTGTAGAGACCGGCGAGAAACCGGACGATCCAGAGCCGGTGCGTCCGCGCCACACCCACCACCAGGGCCACGGCGGTCATCAACAGCCCGCTGAGCAGCAGCAGTTGGATGGTGGTCCAGACACCCTTGAGCACGAGGTCCCACAGTCCCGGGGTCATCCGCTCTTCCCTCCCCCGCACAGCTCCTTCGCCGTGAGGTCGGTCATCTCGGCCTCGGTGAAGCCGAACGGCCGCAGGATCCGGAACAGTTCGCCGCTCTTCTTCAGCTTGCGCAGCTCCACGTTGAAGGCGTCCCGCAGTTTCGTCTCCGCCGACCGGAACGCGAACGCGCCCCCGTCCACGTGCGGTTTCCCGCCCACGAGCGGCGCGAAGGCCTTGGTGGCCTCCGCCTTCGCCGACTTCCTGACGACCGCACGCGTGGTGAGCGCCGTACCGGCGAAGACGTCGACCCGCCCCGCCTCCACGGCGTTCAGCCCGGCGACCTGGTCGGGAACGATCAGGATGTCGCTCTCCTTGTACCCGGCCTCGACCGCGTACTGGATCTCCGCGTAGCCCGTCCCCGTCGCGAACGTCGCCTTCTTCGCGACGACGTCCTTGTAGTCGTGCAGCCCCTTGGGGTTCCCCTTCCGCACGATGAACGAGTCGAGCATCTGGTAGTCCGGGTCCGCGAAGATCACCTGCGCGCACCGTTCCGGGTTGACGTACATCCCGGCGGCCACGACGTCGAACTGCTGCGAGTTCAGCCCGGGAATCAGCGAACCGAACTCGGTCGGCACCGGCTGCACCCGGTCCACCCCGAGCCGCTTGAAGACCGCCTTCGCCAGCTCCGGTGCCTCACCGGTCAGGTGCCCGTTTTTGTCGATGTACCCGAAGGGAATCTCACCGGCGATCCCGAGCCGTACGACACCCTGGGCGCGCAGCCGTTGCAGCAGATCGCCGCCGTCGGTGGCGGCGGCGATGGCCACGCGCGTGCAACCGGCGGCGCCGAGCGCGCCGAGGGCGCCGACCGCGGCGGCACCCGCGAGCACCGCCCGCCGAGAGTGTCTGGATTCATACCCGGATGTGTCTGATTCGTTCCCGTGTGGTGGAGCCATGGCGGCGCGGCTACCCGACCCCAATCGACTTATGCACCATGGAAGGCATGACCGAACGATTCATCGAAGTCTCGCTGGTCAGCCGCGGTGTCACCGCCAAAGCCCGGCTCCTGGACGACCGCGCGCCCCTCACCTGCGCCGCCGTCTGGGACGCCCTGCCCCTGTCGGGCGACGTCTACCACGCGAAGTACGCCCGCAACGAGATCTACGCCCTTTTCCCGCCGTTCGCGCCGACGGAGCCGCCCCTGGAGAACCCGACGGTCACGCCCGTCCCCGGCGACCTGTGCTACTTCTCCTTCACCGGCACGGAGTTGGCCACCAAGGCCTACGGCTACGACCGCGAGGTACGCCCCGGCACCACGCTGGTCGACCTGGCCCTCTTCTACGAACGCAACAACCTCCTCCTCAACGGCGACGTGGGCTGGGTGCCCGGGATCGTGTGGGGACAGGTGGTGGAGGGGCTGCCGGAACTGGCCGAGGCCTGCAACGACCTGTGGCGCAACGGCGCGGCGGGGGAGCGACTGACGTTCCGGACCACGTGAGCCCACGCTTCTCGTGCGGTGCTTGTCGTTCTTCTCCGGCGGTGCCGGCGGTTTTTCTGCGATGGCACCGCCGGTCCTTTCTTCCCGCCGCGACGGCGCTGAGCCGCCCTGGCGTTGTTCGGCGGTGCCGTAACGGCCGTGGGCGTCGTGCCGTTCGCGCGTCTCCGTGGCGCTGCTGGTTTTTTCTTTTCCGCTGCGACGGTGCTGAGCTGCCCTGGCGTTGTTCGGCGGTGCCGTAACGGCCGTGGGCGTCGTGCCGTTCGCGCGTCTCCTGCGGCGCTGCTGGTTTTTCTTTTCCGCCGCGACGGCGCTAAGCCGCCACGGCGCTGTTCGGCGGTGCCGAGGCCACCTCTGCCTCGTACAGGGCGTGGGCCGCCCGTAGGACCAGGTCGTCGTGGTGGCGGGCGGCCACGATCTGCAGGCCTGCCGGGAGTCCGTCGGCGTCCGTCCCGACCGGGACCGTCGCGGCCGGCTGCTGGGTCAGGTTGAAGGGGTAGGTGAAGGGGGTCCAGCCTGTCCAGCGGCGGTGACCCGAACCCCTCGGCACCTCCACACCCGCCTCGAACGCCGTGATGGGCAGGGTGGGCGTGACGAGGAGGTCGTACGACTCGTGGAAGCGGCCCATCCGGCGGCCCAGGTCCGTCCGGACGTCCACCGCGGCGAGGTAGTCCAGCGCGGACAGGCGGGCGCCGATCCCGCAGATCTCCCGCAGCCCCGGGTCGAGTGACTCCCGCTGCTCAGGGGAGAAGCGCTGCGTCACCCGGGCGGCGCCCGCGAACCACAGCGCGTGGAACGCCTCCACCGGATCGCTGAAGTCCGGGTCGGTCTCCTCGACGTACGCCCCGAGTTCCGCGAGCCCCGCCACCGCCCGCCGTACCGCCGCCGCGACGGCGGGAACAACCGCGACCTGGCCCCCCAGCGTCAGAGAGAAGGCCACCCGGAGGCCGCGGACACCCCCGGTCAGGCCCGCCACGAAGGAGCCGGGGGCAGGGCCGAGGGCGGACCAGTCGCGGGCGTCCGGGGTCCCGATCACGTCCAGCATCAGCGCCGCGTCGGCCGCGTCCCGGGTCATCGGGCCGACGTGGGACAGCGTGCCGAAGGCGCTCGCCGGGTAGAGGGGGACACGGCCGTACGTCGGTTTCAGGCCGAAGATTCCGCAGAACGCGGCCGGGATCCGCACGCTGCCGCCACCGTCGGTGCCCAGGGACAGCGGCCCGGCGCCCAGGGCGACGGCCGCCGCGCTGCCGCCGCTGGAGCCGCCGGCGGTGCGGGAGGGGTCGTACGGGTTGCGGGTGATCCCGGAGAGCGGGGAGTCGGTCACGCCCTTCCAGCCGTACTCGGGGGTGGTCGTCTTGCCGATGAACACCGCGCCGTGCTCGCGCAGCCGGGCGACGGAAGGGGCATCCTCGTCCCACCTCCCGTCCACCGAGATCGTCTTCGAGCCGCGCAGGGTCGGATGGCCGCGCATGAGGAGGATGTCCTTGACCGTGACCGGGACGCCGTCCAGCAGCCCCGTCGGCTCCCCTCGCCGCCACCGCTCCTGCGACGCGCTCGCCCGCGCCAGGGCCTCCTCCTCCGTGAGCCGGACGAAGGCGTTGACCTCCGGCTGGATCCGCGCCGCCCGTTCCAGGGCCGCCCGGACCGCGTCCACGGGGCCGAACTCCCCCTTGCGGTAGCCGTCGAGGAGCTGCCGGGCGGTCAGGTCGGTGAGCTTCATGGGCCCCTCCCGGGAGGTCAGTGACCGGGCACGTAACCGCGCTTCTTGTCGACGACGTTCAGCAGGGATCTGCCCGCCGCCCACCGCTCGTACAACTCCACGAACTGGCTGCCCAGTTCGTCCCGCCAGCCGACCGTGTCCCCGCTCATGTGGGGGGAGATGATCAGGCCCGGCACACTCCACAGCGGGCTGTCGGCGGGCAACGGCTCGGTGGCCAGGACGTCCAGCGCCGCGGCGGCGATCCAGCGCCGGGTCAGCGCGCGGACCAGGGCCTCCTCGTCGACGAGCCGGCCCCGGCCGACGTTGATGAAGCACGCCGACGGCTGCATCACGCCGAAGCGGCGCGCGTCGAACATGCCGTACGTCTGCTCGGTCAGCGGGGCGGCCGCGATCACCCAGTCGGCGCGGGACATCAGCCGGTCCAGGTCGTCGGGGCCGTGGATACCGGTGCGCGGGACCCGGCCGACGAGGGCGGTGGTGACGCCGAGCGCCTTGAGGGTGCGGGCGATCGCCCGGCCGATCGGTCCGGTGCCGACCACGCACGCGCGCGTGCCGCCGACCCGGCGCGCCTCGCGGTGGAGCCAGGTCCGCTCCCGCTGGAGACCGAGGGTCCGGGGCAGGTCCTTGGCGATGGCGAGGACCAGCGCGGCCACGTACTCGGCGATGGGCGTGTCGAAGACCCCGCGCGCGTTGGTGACGACCGTGTCGGACGCGGCCAGCTCGGGGCACATCAGATGGTCGACGCCCGCGCTCGCCGTGTGCACCCAGCGCGGCCGCGGCCCCTCGCCCGGCCAGGCCTCGCGGACGGCGTGCGAGGTGAAGTCCCAGACCAGGAGGACGTCGGCCGACGGCAGCCGGGACGCCAGGCCCGCCGCGTCCGTGTGCACGATCCGGGCGCGGCCGGTGAGCCGGCCCAGCCGCGGGGGCGGGTCGGCGTCGAGGACCAGCAGGGTGGGCACGGGCGGCGTCATTCGGGGCGGTCTCCCGGTGTCCGACAGCGTCTGACATGGGCGGACGAAACGTCTCACAGGCACGGATTGACCACGCTGGCACCCGAACCTACCTTCGTCAACACGGGCGTATCCGTCGACCGTTGCCCCTCGACTTCCAGCGTGAGGCCGGTGACTTCCCATGGACGTCTCCTTTCTGGGCGGACCTCGGCCCCAGCGCGGCATCGGTGTCGTGGCGCCCTTCGACTTCGCGCTCGACCGCGAGCTGTGGCGCTGGGTGCCGGACGACGTGTCGCTGCATCTGACCAGGACGCCGTACGTGCCGGTCGAGGTCAGCCTGGACCTCGCCCGGCTGGTCAGCGAGCACGAGACCCTCGGCGAGGCGGTACGGGCGCTGACCGCGGTCGCGCCCGAGGTCGTCGCCTACGCCTGCACCTCCGGCAGCTTCGTCGGCGGCATCGCGGGCGAGCGCGCGATGTGCGAGGCGATGACCCGCTCCGGCGCGGTGCCCTCCCTGACCACCTCCGGCGCGCTGCTCGACGCGCTGACCGAGCTGGGCGTACGACGGCTGGCGCTGGTCACGCCGTACACCGTCTCGGTGACCCGGGCCCTTGAGGAGTACGTCGCGCAGGCGGGCATCCGCGTGGCCGGCTGCGCGTTCATGGGGCTGACCCGGCGCATCTGGCAGGTGCCGTACCGGGACGTGGTGGCCATGGCCCGGCAGGCGGTACGGCCCGGCGCCGCCGACGCCCTGTTCATCTCCTGCACCAACCTCCCCACCTACGACGTCATCCCCCAGCTGGAGGCCGAGCTGCGGATCCCGGTGCTGTCGGCCAACCAGGTCACGATGTGGGCGGCGCTGCGCAGGCTGGGTACCCGAGCGGTGGGCCCCTATCAGGCGCTGATCCGCCACGCGGACGAACCGGCGGTGGCGCGCGAGTGGCCCGTGTTGCCGGAAGAACAGCAGGAAGGATGGACATGACAGCGCTCGGGCTCCTCTATCCGGGGCACTCCGCGGAGGACGACTACCCCCGTATCGAGCAGCTCCTCGGCAGCGACGTCCGGGTGGACGTCGTCCACACCGACATCGGCGAGGACGCGCACCGGGTGGACGCGTTGCGCGAGATGGGGACCGACGAACGGCTGGCTGCCGGGGTGGCCGAGCTGCGGCTCGCGGGCGCGGACGCGGTGGTGTGGGCGTGCACCAGCGGGAGCTTCGTGTACGGCTGGGAGGGCGCCCAGCGGCAGGTCCGCGCGCTCGCCAGGGCGGCGGGGCTGCCGGCGTCGTCCACGTCCTTCGGCTTCGTGCACGCGGCGCGGGAGCTCGGGGTGCGGCGGGTGGCGGTCGGCGCGACCTATCCCGACGACGTGGCGTCCCTCTTCGCCGACTTCCTGCGGGCCGGGGGCCTGGAGGTGACCGGCGTGCGGTCCTCGGGGGTCGTCACGGCGGCGGAGGTGGCGACGTGGGGGGAGGAGGAGATCCTGACCCTGGCGCGGGCGGCCGACACCGGGGCGGCGGAGGCGGTGCTCCTTCCCGACACGGCACTGCACACGGCGGCGCACGTGTCCCTCCTGGAGAAGGCGCTGTCGAAGCCGGTGCTCACGGCGAACCAGGTGACCGTGTGGGAGGGCCTCCGCCTGGCCGACCGCCGGGTGAACGCCCCGGAACTGGGCACGCTGTTCACCCGCGAGCCCCTTGTGCAGGCCTGACCCGGCCGCCGTACCAGGGGGCTCCGCCCCCCGGACCCCCCGAAAACCTTCGCCCACCCACCACCCGACTCGGTAGGGACGAAGAAACCGAGAAAACCCCCAGCCCCGCTCCGCCGCGCCGGCGGTCCAGCGCGTGGGCAGTGGTGCCAGCGGCCCCGGCTGCGGGCAGGCGCGTCGGTCACCCAGCCCCGCTCCGCCGCGCCGCCACGTCAGTCACCCAGCTGCGGGCAGTCGTGCCGCTGGGGCGGCACGGGTGGGCGCAGCGGCACCCTGCAAGCGCCGGTAAGTGAAACCCCGCCCCCAGCCCCGACCGCACCCGCACCCGCACGGAATAAACGGAGACCTCCTCCTGTTATCGCCCTTCAGGACAGCTCACGGCCGTAATTCAGGAGGCTCTCACCGTGTCGGCAGACGAGATCCGGGGCATCACGCACGGGACCGCCCCCGTCCCCCTCTCCGTACTGGACCTGGTGACCGTCGGCACCGGCAGCACCGCCACCGACGCCCTGCGCACCAGCGCCTCGCTCGCGCGGCTCACCGAGGCGCGCGGCTTCCACCGGTACTGGGTGGCCGAGCACCACTCGATGCCCGGCGTGGCCTCCTCCTCGCCCGCCGTGATCCTCGCCCACCTCGCCGCCCACACCGAGCGGATCCGGCTGGGCTCGGGCGGGGTCATGCTGCCCAACCACGCCCCGCTGGTGATCGCGGAGCAGTTCGGCACACTGGAGGCGCTGGCGCCGGGCCGGGTCGACCTGGGGCTCGGGCGGGCGCCGGGGACCGACGGGGCCACCGCCGCCGCCCTGCGCCGCACCCAGACCCTCAACGAGGGCGCCGACGACTTCCCGCAGCAGCTCGCCGAGCTGACCCGGTTCCTCGACGACGACTTCCCGGACGGGCATCCGTACCGGAGGATCCACGCCATCCCGGGGCCGGTCCAGAGCACGACCCCCGGCGGGGTGCAGTCGCCGCACCGGCCGCCGATCTGGCTGCTCGGCTCCTCCGGCTTCAGCGCCCGGCTCGCCGGCATGCTCGGGCTGCCGTTCGCCTTCGCGCACCACTTCTCCGCGCAGAACACCATCCCGGCCCTCGACCTGTACCGGGAGTCCTTCAGCCCGTCCGCCGTGCTCGACGAGCCCTACGCCCTCATCGGTGTCTCCGTCCTCGCCGTGGACGAGGAGCGTGAGGCCCGGCGGCAGGTGCGGGCCGGCGCGGTGAACATGCTGCGGCTGCGCACCGGCCGGCCGGGGCTGTTCCCGGACCCCGACGACGTCGAGGGGCACGAGTTCTCCCCGATGGAGGAGGAGTTCGTGCACTCCTGGACGTCCAACATCGTGCACGGCACCGCCGACGAGGTCCGCGCCGGTCTCGACGACCTCCACAAGCGCACCGGCGCCGACGAGCTGATGCTCACCACGCACGCGCACCGCGGCGAACTGCGCCTGCGCTCCTACGAACTGGTCGCCGACGCCTACGGTTTGCCGACCGGGGTGTCCGCGTAGGTCCGGGTGTCCAGCAGTTCGGAGATACGATCCGCCGTCACCGGCCGGGAGTAGAGCCACCCCTGGCCGGTGTCGCAGCCGATGTGCCGCAGGCGGGAGGCCTGCGCCGAGGTCTCGACGCACTCCGCGGTGACGGTGAGGCCCAGGCGGTGGGCCAGCTGGATCATCGCCTCCACCACGACCTCGTCGGCCGGGTTCGGGCGGTCGCCCGGGTCGTCGTACTGGAAGCCCCGGACGAAGGAGCCGTCCAGCTTGAGGACGGAGACGGGGAGCCGGCTGAGGTAGGCGAGGTTCGAGTAGCCGGTGCCGAAGTCGTCGATGGCGATGCGGACGCCCATGTCGCTGAGGGCCTGGAGGGCCTGGAGGGGGCGGCCCGCCGAGCCCATGACCGCCGACTCCGTCAGCTCCAGTTGGAGCAGGTGCGGGGCCAGTCCGGTCTCGGCCAGGGTCTCCGCGACGTCCGCGACCAGGTCGGAGTCCCACACCTGGCGCACGGCGACGTTCACACTGACGAAGATCGGCGGCTCGCCGGGGTGGTCCAGCTGCCAGCGGCGGGCCTGGCGACAGGCGGTGGTCAGGGCCCAGCGGCCCAGCGGGACGATCGAGCCGTCCTCCTCGGCCAGTCCGATGAACCGATTCGGCGCCAGCGTGCCGAACTGCGGATGGTGCCAGCGGACCAGGGCCTCGACACCGCTGAGCCGGCCGTCCTCCATGCCCACCAGTGGCTGGTATTCGAGCACGAACTCGCCGCGTTCGATGGCCGGGCGGAGCGTGGAGGAGAGCGCCTGCCGGGTCACCAGGTGGGCGTTGCGCTCCGGATCGAAGAGCGTCCAGCGGGACCTGCCGTCGGCCTTCGCCCAGTAGAGGGTCGTGTCGGCGGCCTGCATCAGGCCGTTGGCCGTGGTGCCGGCGGCGTGCCGCTCGACCACCCCGATCGAGGCGGACAGCGACAGCCGCTGGCCGGCCAGGTCGAACGGCGCCTGGAGGGCGGCCAGCACCGACTCGGCCAGATCGGCCAGCTGCTCGGTGCCCGTCGAGTCCTCGACCAGCAGGGCGAACTCGTCCCCGCCGAGCCGGGCCACCAGCGGCGCGCCGGCCCGCGCGAAGCCGGCCTCGTCGGCCACCCGGGTCAGCCGTTCGGCGACGGCGGCCAGCAGGCGGTCGCCGACCCGGTGGCCGAGGGTGTCGTTGACCGCCTTGAATCCGTCGAGGTCCAGGTAGCACAGGCCGATCCGGCCGGTGCCGCTCTGCTCGTACGACTCCGCCTCCAGCGCGGCCGACAGCCGCTCGAAGAACAGGGTGCGGTTGGGCAGCCGGGTCACCGGGTCGTGCATCTGCAAGTGCCGCAGCCGGGCCTGGAGTTCGCGGCGGGCACTGATGTCGCAGACCGAGATCAGCACCCCCGGCGCGTCCTTGGCCAGCGGGGCGATGGAGACCTGGACCCACACCGAGTGCCCGTCGGGGTGCTTCAGCCGCCGGGTGCAGCGCAGCTTCGCCTGCCGGCCGCGCAGGACCTCGCGGTAGGCGTGCCAGGTACGGGCGTCGGAGGCCAGGTCCATCAGGTCGGCGGCGATCCGCCCGGGCAGCCCGGCCCGGTCGGCGCCGATCAGCGTGGCGAACGCCTCGTTGGCGGTGGTCACGAGCCCGTCGCGGTCGACCACAGCCATGGGCAGCGCCGCGGCCGCGAAGGCGTACGCGTATGTCTGTGGTTCTGTCTCGTCGTCTGTCTTCTGGTACGACTTCCGGTAGATATTGTCACTCTCTGTGACGGCGGACCGGTCGAGGTCTGCCGCGGGCGTCGGCCCTTCGGACGTTCCGCTCACCGCTCGCTCCCGCAGTGCACTCGATCTCTGTCCGTGCAGGAAAGTGTGCCGATCATAGATGCTGGCCCGAGGGCCTTCCAGCCACTGTCCAGTGTCCCTGATGAACCGGCGGTTCTGACAGATCGTTTCTGCCCGCACCTGGACGGGTTCTTGGGGGCCACCGGCCGGCTTGTGACGTTCCGTGAGTGACTCAGGGTGTCGGCCGTTCGGGTCTGTCTGATGTGAGCAGGGTGTTCCTCACCCTTCTGGTGCAGATAAACAGGTCATAAGGTGACAAACTCGCACAGGCTGGGGGCGGTGTCCCGAGAACCGCCTCCGGAGGTCCTTCCGTGCCGCGTCTCCTGCTGCGCAGCTCCGCCGCCGTGTTCACCACGATGTCGGCGCTCGTCGCAACGACGATCCTGACCGGACCGTCCGCCGCCGAGCCGTTCTCCACGGCTCCCTGTGCCCTGCACCGCACCGACGCGCACCACTCCGAGGGCGTGGACACCTGGAACGTCGACTACACCCGCCCCACCCACCCGCTGTCGGCCGTGATGGTGTTCCTCTCCTTCCCGGACGCCACCCCGCGGACCACGCCCGCGGAGCTCACCGCCGACCACTTCCCGGCCACCAGCCGGTACTACGAGCAGGCCTCCTACGGGAAGTTCACCGTCCGCCCGCACCCGCTCACCCACTGGCTGCGGATGCCCCGGCCCTCGGTCGCGTACGGCATAAGGCGCGACTGGAGTGTCCCGCTGCGGGCCGCCTACCTGCGGGACGCGTTCGCGGCGGCCGATCCCGAGGTCGACTTCTCGCACTACGACATCGTCTACCTCGTGGCCGACCCGGACGCGCCCGGTGTCGACTCCGACGCCACGAAGGTGGTCAACCTCGACACCCCGGTGCACGTCGACGGCACCGACCTCCGCCGGGTCGTCACCGTCTTCGAGAAGCACCCGCCGGACCGGCTGGTTCTCGCCCATGAGACCGGGCATGTCTTCGACCTCCCCGACCTCTACCACCGCCCGGCGGACGGCAAGGGCGACTGGGACACGTACGTCGGCGACTGGGACCTGATGGGCAGCCAGTTCGGGCTCTCCCCGGATCTCTTCGCCTGGCACAAGTGGAAGCTGGGATGGCTGGATCCGCGCCAGGTGGTGTGCGTCCGGGGGACCGCGCCGGCCCGGCTGACGCTGGAGCCGCTGTCCGCCGGGCCGGGGGTGCCGGTACAGGGGGCGGCGGGCGCCCCGGCCTTCGGGCTCGGCGACGGCACCAAGCTGGCGTTGGTGCGGACCGGGCCCGACACCGTGCTGGCCTTCGAGGCGCGCGGCGCGTCCGGCAACGACAGCGGGGCCTGCCGGCAGGGCATCCTCGTCTACCGGGTCCGCGACGAGACGGCCTCCGGCGGCGGCCCCGTCGAGGTGATCGACGCCCATCCGCACACCGAGGCCTGCTGGGAGAACTCGGTCTACCCGCCGCTGGCCGACGCCCCGGTCGCCCTCGGCGAGAGCTTCACCGTGCCGGGGGACGGTGTGCGGGTGGCGGTGGAGGGGCGGACGGCGTCCGGTGGCTGGAACGTGAAGATCACGCCGGCGCAACCGGACTGAACCCGCGCGGGACCCGTTGACCACAAGGCGAGAGGCCAAGCTCACAGGAGCTTGGCCTCTCGCCTACTTCGCGTGCGCCGCCAGGGACTCGAACCCCGGACCCGCTGATTAAGAGTCAGCTGCTCTAACCAACTGAGCTAGCGGCGCCTGCTGACGTCGTAGACCTTAGCACCCTGATCGGCGGGAGGAAAAATCGATATGCGCACGGTCGAGCGGGCCGCGCGGACCGCCGCCCAGAGCAGGATCTCCGGGCCGGGGAGCCATGGCTGCCGGGTGTCCGGGGCGACCAGCCAGCGGGCGTCGGCCGAGGCGGGGGAGGGGTCGGCGTGCGGCGCCGGGACGGTCACCGCGTCGCCGGTGCCGTGGCACAGCAGCGGCGGTACGGCCTGGCCGCGGCCGCCCCATTCCTCCCAGCCCAGCAGCGACGGCAGCCGGGCGGCGGTGCCGGGGGCGGCGAACAGGAGCATCCGGCCCCGGAACACCGCGACCGGCCCGGACCCCGGCCCCTCGTCCCACAGCCGGTCCAGCATGTGGCGGCCGAAGAGCGCCGGGGCGCTCACCACGTCGAAGGTCATTCCGCAGGGCAGGACGACCGGGGCGTCCGGCCGCTCCTCCCAGAAGGCGAGCGTGCTCCGCGGATACGTTCCTGCGGAGGCCAGCCAGGCGGCTCCGTCGGAGGTGACCCCGGCCGCGTCGCCGAGGTCGCCGAGGTCGCCGGGGAAGGTCTCGTACGGTATGCGGCTCATAGGGATGTGATACCCCTCGTGAACACCCGCTCGCCGTCGGTTGCGGAAAACCCGGGCGGGACGGAGCGGAAGGGCGTATCTTGCCCGCCCGGCATATGCCAACCGCTAGATCTGCTCGGGCCCCTGCCCTTCCCGCCCCCTCAGCAGATCCCGGCCGAACTCGACCATCTTCTTCGCGTAGTCCTCGGTCCACTCGGCCCGCTCGGCGATGTCGGCCGGGGTCAGCCGGTCGAAGCGGCGCGGGTCGGCGAGCTGGGCGGCGGCCATGGCCTGGAACTCCACCGCCCGGTCGGTGGCCACCCGGAACGCCTGGGTCAGCTCCGTGGCACGGGCCAGCAGCGCCCCGGGGTCGTCGATCGACTCCAGGCCGAAGAAGTGCTCGGGGTCGGCGACCGCTTCCACGGGCTCGAAGAGCAGGGGCGCGGGGCGTAGCCGCGGTTCGTTCCGACGCGGCGTGGGCTCCGCCATGTCTGGTCCTCCTCATACGGTGTCGATGACTGCGGTCCGATGACCACCGTCCATTCTCCCGCGCCCGCGCAAGGGGCCCCCAAGGCCGCCGGCTCACTCTGTGCTCGGCCGCCGCCGGCGGGTGTCAGGGGCGGTGGGGTACTCGGTGTTCGGCCAGGTGGGCCAGTATCGCGTGGTTCGCCTCCCAGCCGTCCGGGCTGTGGTCGATGGCCGCCTCCGGCGGCGTGCCGGACTCCGTCCGGCGGGTGGGGGTGTCAGGGGCGGTGGGGTACTCGGTGTTCGGCCAGGTGGGCCAGTACCGCGTGGTTCGCCTCCCAGCCGTCCGGGAATTTCACGAGGGTGCCCAGCTGGACCGGTTCTGTCGACGGGTAGTCGTCCAGCAGGTCGGTCACGCCGGCGCGGCAGATCATGATGCAGGCGTGGCGGTGGCGGGAGGCGAGGACGCACAGGCGGCCCGTCTCCAGGTGGAAGGCGGTGGCGTCCGGGCGGCCGGAGAGCGGATGGAGGACGACCGTCACGTCGTACTCACGGCCCTGGAGGCGATTCGCCGTGTCGACGGTGACATCCGCCGCGCCCAGCTCCGCCAGGGCCGCGCGGACGGCCGCCGCCTGGTCGCGGTGGGCGGTGCCGACGGCGATCCGGTCGGCGGTGAGCGGCGCGGGGTCGGGGGAGCGCTCGGACAGCGCCGCGCCGCCCCGGTCGAGCAGGCGTCGTACCACCGCCGCCACCGCCCGCACCGCCTCCGGGTCGGTGCGCGGGGTGTGCCGGGCGGGCAGCTCCAGCAGGCCCCAGCCGGACTCCGCCGCCTCGTCGATCACCCGGTCGGGTCCCGAGCCGTCGGAGGGGACGGCGAAGGTGAGGCGGCGGTCGCCGTGGCCGGTGCCGCTGCGGAACGGGGTGTACGGGTAGAACGCGCCGGACACGAGCGGGGCCGCGGAGGCCGGCAGACGCCAGGAGACCGGGAGGCGGTGCTGGGGAAGGCCCGGGTTGTGGGCGAGAAGGGTGGAGACGGCGGAGGCCGAGGGGTCGTACGACAGGCCCGCCCACTGTTCGCTGCCCACGATCGCGAACGGGTCCAGCTGGCCGGGGTCGCCCACGAACAGCGCCCGTTCGAACAGGCCGGCCACGGCGAGCAGCGAGTCCGAGCGCATCTGGTACGCCTCGTCGACGATCGCGTGCCGCCAGGGCTGGTCCACCTTGACGTGCGCCCACTTCGCGGCGGTGGACAGCACGACCTGTGTCTGGCCGAGGTCGGCCGCCTTCGCCGACTTGCGGACGCTCGGCAGGTCGTCCAGCGCCTTGTCGTACGGGTCGGCGTCACTGCTGTGGAGGCGGCCGACGGGCAGCTCCGGGTTCTTCTCGGCGAGCCGCAGCACGAGGTCGTCCACCTGCGCGTTGGTCTGCGCGACGATCATCAACGGGCGTCCGGCGTCGGCGAGTTCGAGCGCGGCTCGGACTACGAGCGTGGACTTGCCGGCCCCCGGCGGGGAGTCCACGACCACGCCCCGGTCGGTGCCGTGCAGGGTGTCGTGGAGGATCGCGGCGGTGGCCTGCGCGGCGGCCGTCGCGGGATCGATTTCTTGCGCGTGGCCGATCACGTTCTGTGCCATTCAGGTGACATTCGGTAGTCTTCTGGTGTGCTGAGCGAGAACCAAGCTGGCGCAGCACTTCCGATTTCCAGGGCAAACCGGGCTGGTTCCAACCCGGCTGGTGTCGATCGCGGAAGACTCGGTCGTTCGCCGAGCGATCGAGCGGCGTGAGCCAGGAATTCCTCTCGTCCGTGAGGGGGAGGGTTCAAAGGATGTCCTCCGCGGTCACAGGGTCGGCATTTTCGGGCACGGCGGCCGTCTCACCAGGCGGCCCGCCGTGCGTCCACGGGGTGTCCTCCGGGTCGGGCAGCCTGGCGCCGCCGCGCTGCTCGTGCTCGAACAGGGTGAAGACGAGCCGGTCGCCCTTCTCCGGCACCGAGCCCTCCTCCGGTTCCTTGCCGCGGCCCATCTTGTCCAGGACGCGCAGCACCACGACCCCCTCCGCCTCGTACCCGACGAACTCCGCCGACTGCGGCTTGCCGCCCAGCGAGCGGTACGCCTTCGCCCGCTCGCCGAGCTGGGGCCGGTCCTCCGTGCGCACGGTCACCAGCGGGCGCGGACTGGGCCGCCTGCCCTCGCTGTAGGCCATGACGACATCGAGGACCTCGCCCGCGAACGCCTCCCCGGACAGCCGCCGCCCCGCCATCACCAGCGGGTCGTCGAGCGCCTCCTGGGCGTCGAGGCGGGCCTGCTCCCGCTCGCGGGTGGCCAGTTTGGCGGCCGCGGTCACCGCGTCGTCCCGCCGGGGCTGCGGGGGCTCACCGGCGAGCACCCGGTCCCGGTGGCCGGTGAACGACCAGCGGTCGCGCGTCCACCGCTCCTCGACCCGGGCGCCCTCCGGCAGGCCGCGCAGCAGATCCAGCCCCCGCCAGACCGCGTCCCAGGTGGGCCGGGTACGGCTCTCGACCAGGGCGCGGATCTCCCGCTCGGCGGCGGTGAGGATCGCCAGCCGGTCGTCGGCCTGCAAGCCGTCCTCGGCTTCGGCGAAGGCGGTGCGGGCGCGGTCGTAGCGCTCGAAGGCGGGGGCCAGCAGCTTGTTGTCGAAGGCCGGGTCGGTGGCGGGCCCGGCCGGCGGGCACAGCAGCTGCCCCTCGCCGTCCCGCGCCAGCTCGGCCACCCGCGCGGCCGCCGCGCCCGTGCTGCCCTCCGGAGGGTCGATCCAGGCGAGCAGTGCGCCCAGGTGCTGGTCCTCGACGCCGGACTGGCCGGTCGCCCAGTGCCGGGACAGCAGGTCCGTCATGGCGAGGAGGAGGGAGGAGCCCGGGACCCGGGCACGCTCGCCGAAGTGGGTGAGCCAGCGGCCGAGCAACGGCACCCGGGGCGGCGCCGGGTAGGGCGCCTCCGGGTCCTGCTCCGCGGTGCGCCGGAACCGCGTCGACCGCCCCAGGAGCCGCACGTACTCGATGCCGGCGCGGCCCGGGACGATCAGCTGGGGGGCGTCCGAGCACAGTTCGACCTCGACCTTGACCCGCTTGCCGGTCTGCGGGTCGGTCTCGGTGCGCTCGGCGGCCTCGACGCTGCCCGCGTAGGAGTCGAGGTAGGGCAGGACGACGTCGGCGAGCTCGGCGAGGAAGGCGAACCGCAGGTCCCGGTCGCGCGGCTGGGGCACGACCAGCAGCCGCGGGGCGTCCCGGTCGGTGCCGACCAGGGCGCCGAGCGGGGCTCCGGTCTCGCCGGAGGTGGTGAGCGGGACGAACACCAGCGGATGCTCGGAGAGATGCCGGTGGCGGACGGTCGCGGCGGGCTGCGCGATGCCCGTGCTCACCGCTTCCAGGCGGGCCAGAGTGGTGATCAGGGACACAACGCCCCCTCGGCGTCGGCACCGACGACGGCACCGACGCCGCTCAGCGCCTCGGCGCGCAGGGCCGCCGCCCGGCGCAGGGCCGCCACCGCCGGGTCGGCCGGGTCGCCGCTCTCGCCGCGCGCCGCCGACAGCACGTCCGCGACGGTGGCCAGCCCGCCCAGCTCGGCCCGGGCCGCGCGGCCCAGCGCGGTCACCTCGTCGGCCTCGCGGGAGCGCTGCCGGCAGTGGAAGGCCAGTTCACAGGCGGACAGGCACTCGGGCGCGTAGGCCGCCGGGACGGCGTCCACGGCCGCCGCCAGTTGCTCCGCCGGCAGGTCCGGGGCGAAACAGGTGCCCTCGGGAAGGGTGTCGGCGATGTCCTGGATGCGGGTGAGCCGGGTCAGCTGGCGGGCGGTGACCGCGCGCTGCTTGCGGACGTCCACGGCGGCGGCGGTCGGCAGGTTGGCGAAGTCCTTGGGGCAGACGAGGAGCACGTCGTGGCGCACCCGCGGGGCCGGGGTGAGCCGGGCCGCGACCTGCTCCAGGGCCAGCACGTACACCGCGGCCTGCCGGGCGGCCGCGCCCACCTTCGCCGGGTCGGCGGAACCGTCCAGCATCGGGAAGGACTTGATCTCCACGACCGTCCAGCTGCCGTCCGGGTGCACGACCACCGCGTCCGGCTCCAGGAACGCGGGGGAGCCCGCCACCTCGAGCGCCAGCATCGGATGGTCGAACAGCGCCCAGCCGCCCGCCTCGACGGCCTCGCGCAGCGCCAGCGCCGTACGGGCCGTACGCCCCTCGGGCCCGATCGCGGACAGGTCCGGCACGGCGGCCCGCTCGGCCGGCTCGGCGCCCGGGTCGAGGTGGGCGCGGACCAGGCGCAGCAACTCGGCCCCGCCGTCCGCCTTCACCTTCGCCTCGAAGGCGTTGCCCCGGGTCAGCGCGAACTGCGACTGGCCGAACGCCGACGGCGAGCCGAGGGCGCCCGCCAGCGCGGTCTTGTCCACCCCGGCGCCGTCCAGGATCGCCCGGCGCCTGCACCCCGGGTTGGCGGCGAGCGCCGCGAGGGCGCGCGCGTCCAGGGCCTTGGCCGGGACGTCGGGGCCGCGCAGCTCAGCGAGCCGGTGCCGGAGCGCTCTCCCCCGCGTCGGTGGGGGCGGCGTCCGGTTCGGCTCCGGAGGCGAGCCGGGACTCGCGCTGCGATGGGATTCGCTCACCCGCCGAAGTCTGGCATCCGCCACTGACAATCGGGGAACCTGCGCCGCCCGAGCGCGCTGTGACGAGGGAGGCGCCCGGGGCGATCCGCACCCTGACGAGATCCGCGACCCGCATCACGGACGGCGCCAGCAGGTAGCCCACGCCCATCACGAACACGCCCGCGACCGCGTCCAGGAAGTAGTGGTTGGCGGTGCCCATCACGACGATCGCGGTCAGCAGCGGGTAGGCCACGCCGAGCACCTTGGTCAGGCGGTTGCCGCCGTGGCGCCACAGCATCACCCCGCACCACAGCGCCCAGCCGCAGTGCAGGCTCGGCATCGCCGCGTACTGGTTGGTCATCCCGCCGAGGCCGCGCGGGGCGCTGGCGTCGCCGCCCCACCAGCCGTACGAGCTGTACTGGGCCATCGTGTCGACGAAGCCGTACTTCACGGCCAGCAGCCGGGGCGGGCAGGTGGGCAGCAGGGTGAAGCCGATCAGGCCGATGAACGTCGACGTCATCAGCCAGGTGCGGGCCCGCCGGTAGATCCCGGCATGCTTGCGGAACAGGAAGACCAGGATGACCGGGGTGACCAGGTAGTGCAGCGAGGCGTACCAGAAGTCCGCCGGTACG
Source organism: Streptomyces sp. NPDC086519 (assembly GCF_040686075.1). Lineage (NCBI taxonomy): Bacteria > Bacillati > Actinomycetota > Actinomycetes > Kitasatosporales > Streptomycetaceae > Streptomyces > Streptomyces sp. NPDC086519. The sequence goes on along the minus strand of NZ_JBFBJL010000002.1, from coordinate 363,566 downwards.
CCGAGCCACGGCTCGCGCGTGAACAGGCGGTTGAGCGGGTGCTCGGCGTTGAGGCGCAGGTCCTTCTCGATGCGCAGGATCGCCAGGCCGTGGTCGACGGCGGCGGACGTGTTCCCGCGCGCGAGCAGGCGGCCGGCCGTGTAGCAGCCGTACACCAGCAGGATCAGCGGCAGCTCGGTCCACCAGCGCAGCCGGGTTCGCGCAGTCACCTCGGTGCCCGGTATCTCGGTCTGCGGCATCCGACTGCCTCCCCCTTCTCTCGCTGTCCGCGCGGCACCCGGCGGGCCGACCGTGACACTTTACGTTGCGCGAATTTCCCGCCCGTGCGGGGCGCTCAGGAGTCAAAGACGCGGAGAGCGCGCGCCGGGTTGCCCGCGTCCCGCCCCGTTCCCGGCGCCTTCCCAGCCTGGGCGATGATGGAGGTGTCCCGCTTCCGAATTTCTCCCGAAAGGTTCTCCTTCCATGGCACCGCGCATCCTGCTGGCCCGGCACGGACAGACGCAGTGGTCGCTGTCCGGCAAGCACACCGGCAGGACCGACGTACCGCTTCTGGAGGAGGGCCGGCGGGGGGCCAAGCTGCTCGGCGAGCGCCTGCACCGGCCGCCGTTCGACGGCCTCGCCGACGCGGAGATACGCACCAGCCCGCTGGCACGCGCGCGTGAGACATGCGAACTCGCCGGCTTCGGCGACCGCGCCGCCCGCTGGGACACGCTGATGGAGTGGGACTACGGGGCGTACGAGGGCCTGACCCCGGAGGAGATCCAGGCGTCCCGGCCGGGGTGGCTGATCTGGCGGGACGGGGTGCCCGGGGGCGAGTCCCTGGCGGAGGTGACCGCGCGGGCCGACCAGGTCGTCGCCTGGGCGCGCTCCGCCGAGCGCGATGTGCTGATATTCGCCCACGGGCACATACTGCGGTCGATCGGCGCGCGGTGGCTGGGCCTGCCGCTGGAATTCGCGGCCCGGATCCGGCTGAACCCCACGTCGCTGTCGGTGCTGGGGTGGGCGTACGGGGAGCCCGCGATCGAGAGCTGGAACGACTTGGGGCACCTGGCTGGGTGACAGTGGGGTGGGGACGCTTACCGGCGCCGGCAGGGTGCCTCCCCCAGCCTTCGGCCGGGGGGACCCCCAGCGCCCACCCGTGCCGCCCTGCGGCACGGACTGCCCGCAGCTGGGAAGCTGACGCGACTCTACCGCCCCGTCAGGGGCGCGGGGCCGAGTCGATGTGCGGCTCCGCCGCGTGGGCGCGACCAGCCCCCAGGCACCCGCAGCCGTACGACCACCGGCGCCACCCCTGTCGGCCCTACACGCCCCTCGGCGTGGACGCGTGCCGGTCCAGGAACTCCTGGACCCCGCTCGCGCGGCGGTGCGGCAGCAGTACCCGGGCCGTGCCCGCCAGCATTCCCTGGATCCGGGACGACTGGACCTGGTCCAGCAGGTCCAGGACCCGCATGCCCGCCGTCGCCGCCTCGTCGGGCCGGCCCCCGCGTGCGAGGTCGTCGGCGAGTTCCGCGGTGTACAGCGCGATGTTGCGCGTGAAGTGCGGATCCTGCAGGTCTGCGGCCCGGCGCGCGTGCCGGGCGGCCCGTCGCCAGTCGCCCAGCGTGGACCAGCACTGCGCCTCCAGGCCCTCCAGCTCGGCCTCTCCGTAGAAGCTCATCCACTCGGGGTCGGCGTCCGAGTGGCCCCGCTCGAAGAGGGCCTGGGCGCGGGCCAGCGCCTGTTCCGTGCCGGTGCGGTCGGCGAGCCCCGCCCAGCCGCCCGCCTCGCGCAGGGCGAGGAGGGACATCAGGCGGGCCGAGCCGACGGTCCGGCCGACCCGCTGCGCGGCCTGTGCCGCGCGTACCGCCTCCCGGGGGCGCCCGGCGTCGCGCGCGAGGAACGCCGTGTTGCAGAAGGCGTGCGCCTCCAGCCCCGGATCCCCGGTCATCCGCGCTGTCGCCAGCGCCTCCGCGTAGTGCGAGCGGGCGTCGTCGAGGCGGCCGGAGTCATGGGCCAGCCAGCCCACCGAGATGGCCAGTTCACCGGCGCCCGAGTGCAACCGCTCGGCGGTCGTCTGCCGGGTCGCGCCCGCGTCGAGCAGCGCGTACGCCGCGCGCAGCGGAGCCGCCGCGCGCCGGTACAGCCCGTCCGCGCCGTGCCGGTCGTCCAGCAGCCGGATCCGGCGCACGGCCTCCTCCAGGGCGGCCGCGTGCGAGGACCCGGCGCGGCGCACCGGCCGGTCCGCCGCCACGGCGTCGATGGTGAACCCCAGGGGGCCCAGCGTGGCGGCGGCCACCGTGGCGCCCCCGCCGGTCATGAATAGGCGACGCAGCACGTCGCTCTCCTCGTAGTCGTCGTGCGTCTCGTACGGGTCCTGCGGGTTCCGCGTCTCGTGCGGTTCATTCGAGTGGTGCGCGTCCTTTGGGTCATACGGCTCGATGGCCTCCTGCGTCTCACCGGTGGCGAGGGCCGGGGCCATGTCCTCGGGCGGCCGCGCCGCGCGTCCGCGGACGGACGAGCGGGGCGCGAAGCCGAGGTCGGCGAGCGTGCGACCGGGGAACATGTGCAGGAACACCCGTTCGTACGCGTAGTTCGGGCAGCGGATCTCACCCGCCTCGACCCGGCCGATGTAGCGCGCGTCACAGCTCACCCGCTCGCCGATCTCGCGGGCGGCACGCCGTACCAGCGCGGCGAACTCGGCCGGTGAGTGCCGGCCGCGTACCTGCCGGAAGGCGAGGTTCGGCCGTACCGGTCGATCTGGCTGCGGCGAGTTCGTGGTTGGCGACGCCATGGCCGGGTCCTCTCGTGCGAACCGTCGAACCATGCCGGACTCGTGGTGAGTTGTCCGAGTGGATCCTTGATTCCGGCGGGCAAGAAGGTACCTGCTGTGTCGGACCCGTGACGCAGGGTTTAGCTACAAACCGGATATCTCATCCACGATCTGCCATGAACTGCCATCCTTTGCGGCTGACTTCCGCCGTAGCCGTTGACGCTCTGGCGCGTTGGACGTCGTGGACGGCAAGAAGCTGCGTGGTGGAGGCCGGTATGGAGACCAGCCAGAGCAACGATCCGGACGATGCCGGGTGCGACCTTGTGACAGTGCCGGCCCGGCAGGGCCTGGAGGCGGTCGACATCCTGCGCCGGGGAACCGGGGACGCGGTGGGGCCCGTACTCCACGACGACGGCGGCGGCACCCTCGGCTTCGTGGTGCCGGCCGGTACGGCGGCGGGCTGGGACGTTCCCGGCAGCACCTGCACCGAGACCGACGGGTGCGGGCTGCCGCTCAGCCCCGAGCCCCCCGTCGAGGGCTCCGACTGGCTGCTGCCGCCCGGCGAGGCCGACCTGGCGACCGACCCGGCGGTGCTGCGCCGGGCGCTCGGGGAGGCGGCCCGGATGATCGCGGCCGCGGACAGCTGCTGCTGAATTCCCCGGACGGCCGCCGCCTGGGAAGATGGCGGAATGGGCAAGTCCAGTAACTCCCGGCGCCGGTCGGCTGCCGCCGCCGGCGCCGTGGTCGAGACCGTCGACGGCGGCCTCGCCCAGCTCGTCCCCGACCCCGACCGCGGCCGGGCCTGGACGCTGCTCATCGACGGCGCCCCGCAGTCCCACGTCGACCTCGACGACCCCGGGTACCTCTCCTTCGAGTACCAGCGCCGGCTCGGCCACGTGATCGACCTCGTCGCACCGCCGGGCAGGCCCGTGCAGGTCGTGCATCTCGGGGGCGGGGCGTTCACCCTGGCACGGTACGTCGCGGCGACCCGGCCCCGGTCCACCCAGCAGGTCGTGGAACGGGACGCGGCCCTCGTCCAACTGGTACGCCGGGAGCTGCCGTTGGATCCCGGCGCGCGGATACGGGTCCGGTCCGTGGACGCCCGGGAGGGGCTGGGCAAGGTCCCGGAGGGATGGGCGGACCTGGTCATAGCGGATGTGTTCAGCGGGGCACGCACTCCGGCGCACTTGACGTCCACGGAGTTCCTGGACGCCGTGCGGAGGGTGTTGCGGCCGGGGGGTGTCTACGCGGCAAACCTCGCGGACGGGCCGCCGCTCGCCCACCTGAAGGGGCAGATCGCCACCGCGGGGGCGCGGTTCACGGAGCTCGCGGTGGTGGCCGATCCCGCGGTCTGGCGGGGGAAGCGGTTCGGCAACGCGGTGCTGGTGGCGGCCGACGTCCAGCTGCCGGTCGGCGAGCTGACCCGGCGCTGCGCGTCCGACCCGCACTCCGGGCGGGTCGAACACGGGCGGTCCTTGAGGGACTTCACCGGCGGGGCGGTGGCCGTGACGGACGCAGTGGCCGTGGCTTCGCCTTCTCCGCCGCCTTCGGTGTTCCGGTAACGGTGCGGGTGAGTGGGGGCCGGCCGCGCCCACGCGGCGGAGCCGCACATCGATACAGCCCCGCGCCCCTGGCGGGGCGCTGCCCAGCCGTGTCCTACAAGCCGCGGGCAGCACCCGGCAAGCGCCGGTGAGCGTCCCCGCCCCCGGCCCCAGCCGGCCAAGCGCTCTCAGTACGTCTCCACCTGCACCTGCGGCGGGCTGTCGTGCCAGGTGCAGAACACCGACACCCGGTCCGTGCTCCTGCTGAACTCGATGCGGATCCACGTCTGCGTCTTCCAGACCTGCATCGACCAGCCCGTGCCCGGTGTCGCCGACACCAGGGTCGCGCTGGTCTCGCCCAGGTCGAACACCGCCCGGCCGCCGTCGGTGTCGTAGGCCTTGACCTGGCCCGAAGCGGTCGCGGTGGCCGACGGGCTCGGGGTGGGGGCCGGGGGGTGCGCGAGCGTGGGGGCGGGGGTCGCCGACGGGCGTCGGGTGGCGGTGCGAAAGGGGCTCGGCGTGCGGGGCGTGGGCGACGGCAGCGCCTTGGCGCCCTGCGTCGTCGGGTCGTCGTCCGCCGCCGTGACGGGCAGGGCGCGGGGCGGGTCGTAGGCCGTGGCCGCCACCACCGTGTGGACGCCCCACCACGACAGCGTGACCGCCGCGCCCGTGGCGAGCAGCCAGGCCATCACGTGTACGAGTCCTCTGCGCATCGCGGGCCATACTGCCTCAGGGGTACCGCCGTGCGCACTCGACCCGAGTTATCCACAGGCCCCGACCGGCGCCTGCCGCATGGCGTACGGTGCGGCGCATGGCAAGTGTGCTCGTGGTCGAGGACGACCAGTTCGTACGCTCGGCGCTCATCCGGCAGCTCACCGACGCCTCGCACACCGTGCGCAGCGTCGGTACGGCACTGGAGGCGCTGCGCGAGGTCGCCCACTTCCGTTTCGACGTGGTCGTGCTGGACCTCGGACTGCCGGACCTGGACGGCTCGGAGGCGCTGAAGATGCTGCGCGGCATCACCGACGTGCCGGTCATCATCGCCACCGCCCGGGACGACGAGGCGGAGATCGTCCGGCTGCTCAACGCCGGCGCGGACGACTATCTGACCAAGCCGTTCTCCGCCGAGCACCTGTCGGCGCGGATGGCCGCCGTGCTGCGCCGAGCGCGTTCGGGCGGGCGTGAGGCGGCGCCGTCGAGTGTGCTGCGGGTCGGCGGGCTGGCCGTCGATCCGCTGCGCCGGCAGGCCGAGTTGGACGGGGTCCGGCTCGACCTCACCCGGCGGGAGTTCGACCTGCTGGCCTTCCTCGCCGGGCGGCCGGGGGTCGTCGTGCCGCGCAAGGAGCTGCTGGCGGAGGTGTGGCAGCAGTCGTACGGGGACGACCAGACCATCGACGTCCATCTGTCGTGGCTGCGCCGGAAGCTGGGGGAGACGGCGGCCCGGCCGCGGTATCTGCACACACTGCGGGGGGTCGGCGTGAAGCTGGAGCCGCCCGGCGGGGAAGCGAGGCCGGTCGGATGAGATGGGCGCTGGTCAAGGTCTGCCTGGCGGTCACCGCGATGGTCGTGGTCGCCTTCGCCGTTCCGCTCGGCCTGGTCGTCAGGGAGCTGGCCCGCGACCGCGCGTTCTCCAACGCCGAGCGGGAGGCCGCCGCCGTCGCCCCGGCCCTGTCCATCACCACCGACCAGGACAAGCTGGAGCGGGTGGTGGCCTCGGCCGGCGCCGACCGGGGCATGGCCGTGCACATACCGGCGGCCGGCGGCCAGGCCGCCGTCGACATCGGCCGGCGGCGCGCCGCCGATCAGGACATCGCGGCGGTACGGAAGCTGGGGCGGGCCTCCACGACCGGGGTCGACGGCGGGTCGACCCTGCTGCAACCGGTCGCGCTCAGCTCCGGTGCCATCGCGGTCGTCGAGGTCTACGTGCCCGAGTCCGAGGTGACCAACGGGGTCGGCACGGCCTGGGCGGTGCTCGCCGCCGTCGGCCTGGCGCTGATCGTCGGCTCGGTCGCGGTCGCCGACCGGCTGGGCGTACGGATGGTGCAGCCCGCCCAGCGGCTGGCCGAGGGCGCGCACGAACTGGGGGAGGGCAAGCTGGGGGCACGGGTGCCCGAGGAGGGGCCGGACGAACTGCGGCTCGCGGCGGTCGCGTTCAACTCGATGGCCGATCAGGTCGTACAACTGCTCGCCAACGAGAGGGAGCTGGCCGCTGATCTGTCGCACCGGTTGCGTACTCCGCTCACCGTGCTGCGGCTGAACGCCGCCTCACTCGGGGACGGGACCGCCGCCGAGCAGACCCGGGCCGCCGTCGCGCAGTTGGAGCGCGAGGTCGACACCATCATCCGGACCGCGCGGGAGGCCAAGCCGCAGACGGCGGCCGCGGGGCCGGGCGCCGGGTGTGACGCGGCCGAGGTGGTGCGGGAGCGGATGGGGTTCTGGTCGGCGCTCGCGGAGGACGAGGGCCGCAAGTGGCGGCTGGCCGGCGTGGACCGGCCGGTGCGCATCCCCGTGGCCCGCGCCGACCTGGCCGCCGCGCTCGACGCGCTGCTCGGCAACGTCTTCCGGCACACCGCCGAGGGCACCGCCTTCGCGGTCGACGTGCACAACGCGGAGGACGCGGTGATCGTGCTGGTCTCGGACGCGGGGCAGGGCATCCGGGATCCGGAGGCGGCGATGGCCCGCGGGCGGGGTTCCGGGGCGGCCGGGTCGACCGGGCTCGGGCTGGACATCGTTCGCCGGCTCGCCGAGTCGACCGGCGGGGACGTGCGGATCGGGTCGTCGGTGCTGGGCGGCACCGAGGTGCGGATCTGGATCCAGCTGGACGGCGGGAAGCCGGAGCGCAAGGGGCACCGGGGGCCGGTGCGCCGACGCCGTTCGCGCAGGCAGCCCGGGGATACGGCGAGAAGGGGCAGCGGGAGAATTGGTCTCGACCTTTAACCGTTTCCGATGCCTTCCTTAAGCGCGTCCTAAGATCCTCAACCGCCGTCCCTATCAGGCTGTTTGTCCGATTGCCGGTCGCTAGCGTGCTGCCGCACCCCACCCCCTCCGGCAGGCGAAGGCAGGCACGGCATGAGTACGCACCGGCGCAGAATCAGCGGCAGGAACAAGGTCATAGGCGGTCTGGTCGCCGCGGCCGTGGTCGGTGGCGGGGCGGTCCTGTTCAGCGGCATCGCGCAGGCGGCCGGGGTCGACGCCGCGTACACGAAGACCAGCGACTGGTCGACCGGGTACACCGCGCAGTACGTCGTCACGAACAACAGCGGTGCCAGGGAGCAGGGCTGGACCCTGGAGTTCGACCTGCCGGCCGGTGCCAAGCTCAGCTCGCTGTGGAACGCCGAGTACACCGTGAGCGGCCGGCACGTCACCGTGAAGCCGCCGAAGTGGGACACGGACGGCCTCGCGGCAGGCGAGTCGGACACCGTCGGCTTCGTGGTCAACGGCAGCGGGGACCCGACCGGCTGCCGAATCGACAACGCGAGCTGTTCGGCGGACGGCACGGCGACCCCGGAGCCGAGCGGCCGCCCGACGCAGTCCGCGACCCCGACGCAGTCCGCGACCCCGACCCCGACGGCCACGGCCTCCACCCCCGCCACCCCCACCCCGACGGCCACCCCCACCGCCTCCCCGACCCAGAGCACCGGATCCGGCACCACCGCCTCCGCCGGCTTCGCCCCGTACGTCGACACCTCCCTCTACCCGGCGTTCGACCTCCTCGCCGCCGCGAACGCGACCGGCGTGAAGAACTTCAACCTCGCCTTCGTCACGGACGGCGGCGGCTGCACCCCCAAGTGGGGCGGGGTGACGGACCTGGCGAGCGATGGCGTGGCGTCCCAGATCGGCGCCCTGCGCGCCAAGGGCGGTGACGTCCGGGTCTCCTTCGGCGGCGCCTCCGGCTCCGAACTCGCCACCACCTGTTCCTCGGCGGACGCGCTGGCGACGGCGTACGGCAAGGTCGTGGACGCCTACGACCTGACCAAGGTCGACTTCGACGTGGAAGGCGGCGCGCTGCCCAACACCACGGCGAACACCAACCGCGCCAAGGCCATCGCCGTGCTCCAGGCGAGCCACCCCGGCCTGGACGTCTCCTTCACCCTCCCGGTGATGCCGGAGGGCCTCACCCAGGACGGCGTGAACCTGCTTTCCAACGCCAAGGCCAACGGTGTGAAGATCAGTACCGTCAACATCATGGCCATGGACTACGGCGCCTCGTACAACGGCGACATGGGCACCTACGCGACCCAGGCCGCCACCGCCACCCAGGCCCAGATCAAGAGCGTCCTCGGCCTCTCCGACTCCGCCGCCTGGAAGTCGGTCGCCGTCACCCCGATGATCGGCGTGAACGACGTCTCCTCGGAGGTCTTCAAGGTGGACGACGCCACCCAGCTCGCCGACTTCGCCAAGGCCAAGGGCCTCGGCGGGCTCTCGATGTGGTCGGCCACCCGCGACCAGCAGTGCGCCGGCGGCGCCAAGTCCACCGCCGACGCCACCTGCAGCTCGATCGTCCAGGACAAGTACGCCTTCTCGAAGGCCTTCGCCGCGATCGGCTGAGCGGTCCCGGTGAGACGGGCGCGGCACACCTGCGGGTGCCGCGCCCCGTGGCCTTCTGTCAGGCCGGCGGCAGGGTGCCCGTGCGGGCCGCCTCCGCGTACCAGCGGGCGCTCGACTTCGGGGTCCGGGCGAGCGTCGCGTAGTCGACGTACACCGCGCCGAAGCGCTTCCCGTACCCGTACGCCCACTCGAAGTTGTCCATCAGGGACCACAGGTAGTAGCCGCGCACATCCGCCCCGTCGCTGATCGCCCGGCGCACCGCCGAGAGGTGGCCGCGCAGGTACGCGATGCGCTCGGGGTCGTGGACGTTGCCGTCCGGGTCGGGCTTGTCGTCGTAGGCCGCGCCGTTCTCGGTGATGTAGAGGGGCAGGCCCGGCGCCTCCCGGCTGTAGCGCATGATCAGCTCGTGCAGGCCCGTCGGGTCGATCGTCCAGCCCATCTCCGTGCGCTCGCCCGGCGTCTGGTGGAAGGTGACGTCCTCGGAGCCCGGCCACGGGGAGTGGTCGCTGGCGCCGTGGCCGTCCGCGCGCGGCCCGGCGGTCGTCCGGGCCGTCGCCGACACCAGCGCGGGCGTGTAGTAGTTCAGGCCGAGGGCGTCCAGCGGCTGGTGGACGGCGGCGAGGTCGCCGTCCCGGACGTACGACCAGTCCGTCACCGACGCCGTCGCCTCGAACAGCGAGCGCGGATAGGAGCCGTGCAGGATCGGGCCGTGGAAGACCCCGTTGGCCAGGTCGTCGATCCTGCGGACCGCCGCCAGGTCGGCCGGGTCCTGCGACAGCGGCCGTACCACCGCGGAGTTGAGGCTGATCGCGACCTGGTTGCGGGCCGGCATCACCGCTCGCAGCGCCGAGGCGCCGAGGCCGTGCGCGAGGTTGAGGTGGTGCGCGGCGCGCAGGGTGGCCGCCGGATCGGTACGGCCGGGCGCGTGCACCCCGGAGCCGTACCCCAGAAAGGCGCTGCACCACGGCTCGTTGAGCGTGGTCCACTGCTCCACCCGGTCGCCGAGCGCCTCGCCGACGATCTGCGCGTACTCGGCGAACCGGTACGCGGTGTCCCGCTCCGGCCAGCCGCCCGCGTCCTCCAGTTCCTGCGGCAGGTCCCAGTGGTAGAGGGTGAGGACGGGCTTGATGCCCTTGGCCAGCAGCTCGTCGACCAGTCGGCGGTAGAAGTCCAGGCCCACCTGGACGGCCGGGCCGCGGCCGGTCGGCTGGACGCGCGGCCAGGAGACGGAGAACCGGTAGGCGCTCAGCGAGAGGTCCGCCATCAGCGCCACGTCGTCGCGGTAGCGGTGGTAGTGGTCGACGGCGATGTCCCCGGTGTCGCCGCCGGCGGTCTTGCCCGGTGTGTGGCTGAAGGTGTCCCAGATCGAGGGGGTGCGGCCGTCCTCCCGCACCGCCCCCTCGATCTGGTACGCGGAGGTCGCGGCGCCCCAGAGGAAGGCGGGAGGAAAACTCTCGGTCAGCGGATCGGGCATGGAAGCGCTCCCATGGTGTCGGCTGGCGCCATTATGCATGGGAGCGCTCCCATGGCAAAGAGGGGCAGCCGGCTCCCGTGGTCGCACCAGGGGTGCCGGGCCTCCAGTTCACCGAAGGCGCTCCGAAAAGCCCATCGTTCACCTCTCGGCGCCCGGTCCGAGCGTGCCGCGCCCGGGTCCCGGAAACCCCGAGCGTGCGGCGATGTGCCGCGCCCCCCTTGGGGTGTCGGCGGTCGTCGCGCCTGTGACCTGCGTGATTCCTGGATGAGGCAGGCTGATGTCGCGCCGGTGAAACGCCCCGGTGCGACACGTTCCCGTGACGTCCGGAACACGCTTAGGCAACAACGCCGTTTTCAAGTCTTGACAGTCGGCCCGACAGGAACCAGTCTTCCGGCATGCCGCGTGGGAGCGGTCCCACGGGAAGCCGGGGAATCTCTCCCGTGCGGAGCGAACCACCCCATGGCCTATCCCTCTGTCGTCACCGAACCCCGTTGACCAGCACCTTTTCACCGCACGTACAGTGCTGTGGGCTGGCCGCTGCTCGCACCGAGAGGGCAGGTCCGGATCGCCGGTCCCCGGCGGTCTGATTCCTGAGATCCCGTTCCCCACTGGAACAAGGAGTAGTGGAATGCGCATCACCCGTACCGGTCGTCGCGGCCACAGAGCGGCGGCCCTGACCACAACGGTCCTGACCGCCTCGGCACTGCTGCTGACCGGCTGCAGCAGCAACAGCGACTCGGACGCCTCGGACTCCAACGGGAACATCACTCTCACGGTGGCGGACTTCGGGCAGTTCGGCTACAAGGAAGCCGACCTGTTCGCGAAGTACCACAAGCTGCACCCGAAGATCACGGTGAAGGAAGAGACCACCGCCAACGAGCAGGACTACTACCCCAAGCTCCTTCAGCAGCTGAACACGGGCAGTGGCCTGGCGGACGTCACCGGCATCGAGGTGGGCCGTATCAAGGAGGTCGTCGACACCCAGGCGGCCAAGTTCACCGACCTGAGCAAGACGATCAACGTGAGCGACTGGGTCTCCTGGAAGGAGAAGCAGGCCACCGCCTCGGACGGCACGGTCATCGGCGCCGGCACCGACATCGGCCCGATGTCCCTGTGCTACCGCCGGGACCTCTTCCAGCAGGCGGGTCTGCCCACCGACCGCGACGCCGTCGCCAAGGCCGTCGCCGGCGGCTGGGAGGACTACCTCAAGCTCGGCGAGCAGTACAAGAAGAAGGCTCCGTCCGGCACCTACTTCATGGACTCCGCGAGCGCCATGTACAACGCGGTCGTCAGCTCCTCCGCGAAGCAGTACTACGACGCCGACGGCAAGCCGATCTACAAGGACAGCCCCTCCGTGCAGCAGGGCTGGAACCTGGCCGCCGAGGCCGCGTCGAAGAAGCTGACCCACGGTCTGGCGCAGTTCACCGACGCCTGGACGGCGGCGCTGCGCAAGGGCAGCGTGGCGACCGTGGCCTGCCCCGCCTGGATGGCCGGGCAGATCTCCACCAACTCCGGTGACGCCTTCAAGGGCAAGTGGGACATAGCCAAGGCCCCCGGCTCGACCGCGGCCAACTGGGGTGGCTCCTTCCTGGCCGTGCCCAAGAGCGGCAAGCACGCCAAGGAGGCCGCCGAGCTCGTCAAGTGGCTGACCGCTCCGGAGCAGCAGGCCGAGGTGTTCAAGGCGATCGGCGTCTTCCCGTCCAACAAGGGCGCCTACGACCTGGACAGCGTGAAGAACGCGACGCTCCCGTACTTCAACAACGCGCCGATCGGCCAGATCTACGCCTCCGAGGCCCAGTCCATCCCCGAGGCGGTGCTCGGCCCGAAGGACGCGACGATCAAGGACACCATCTCCACGCAGATCAACAACATGGAGCAGCGGGGCACCAAGCCCGCCGACGCGTGGAAGGCCGCGACCGAGGCGATCGACAAGGTGATCGGCTGATGACCCGCGCGGTGCGGGTGGCTCCGCCGGCCGCCCGCACCGCGCGCTGCGGTGCGTGGGCCGTCCGCGTTCCGCACCGGGACCGGTCGGCACCGGCCGTCCCGCCGCGCGGCGTCCGGCACCGGTGCCTGCCGTACGGCGGCCGGTAGCCCGGCGTACGAGGTTCCGGTGCCCGGCGCGTGGGTAGGACGCGCCGGGCACCGGCCACGCCGTGTCTCCCGGGCCGGTGACCGGCCCGGGAGACACGGACACCGGCAGGCCACGGACTCGGAGAAGCGGTTCCTCACCGAGTCCGGGCCCGCAGTACGAACCCGGCGTCGGGCTCGTAGTTCGAGTCCGACGCAGAGTCCGCAGTTCGAGTCCGGCGTCGGGCCCGTAGTTCGAGTCCGACGCGGAGTCCGCAGTACGAGTCCGCAGTTCGAGTCCGGCGTCGGGCCCGTAGTACGAGTCCGGCTCCGGCCCCGCAGTTCGAGTCCGGCGTCGAGCCCGCAGTACGAGTCCGACTCCGAGCCGCAGCCTGGGCTCGGGCCCGCGGCCTGGGCCCGAGCCCCCAGCCCTGAGTCCGGGCCCCAGCCCGGAACCCGGGCCCGCAGTCCGCCGGCCGGCCGCCCGGTTCCGTTCCGGCGGGAGACCCCGACATCCCCGCCCCGTATCCGGCCGAACCCCCAGGAAGGAAATCCCCCGTGGCAACGACGACACCCACACGGGGTGCCCCCACCCCGCCCGCCGGCGGCTCCGGTGCCGCACCGAACGGACGCGGCACCTGGCGCAGCCGGCTGTGGCGCTTCGACGACCTCGCGTCCCCGTACGCGTACATCGCTCCGTTCTTCCTCATCTTCGGTGCCTTCGGGCTCTACCCGCTCCTCTACACGGGCTGGATCGCCCTGCACCGGGTGGAGATGACGAGCCTCAGCACGTCTGAGTGGGTCGGCTTCGACAACTTCACCAAGATCCTCCAGGACTCGGAGTTCTGGACGGCCGTCACGAACACCTTCCTGATCGGCGTCATCTCGACCGTCCCGCAGCTGCTCGTGGCGCTGGGCCTCGCCCACCTGCTCAACTACAAGCTGCGCGCCAGCACGTTCTGGCGGACGGTCGTCCTCACCCCGTACGCCACCTCGGTGGCGACCGCGGCCCTGGTCTTCGCCCTGGTGTTCCGGGCCGACGGCGGCATCCTCAACTGGGTGCTGCACTTCGTCGGCATCGGCAACACCGACTGGGGCAACGGCGAATGGACCTCCAAGATCGCCATCTCGGTCATCGTGATCTGGCGCTGGACCGGCTACAACGCGCTGATCTACCTGGCGGCCATGCAGGCCGTGCCCACCGACCTGTACGAGGCCGCCGCGATCGACGGGGCGACGCGCTGGCAGCAGTTCCGCAAGGTGACCATCCCCTCGCTGCGGCCGACGATCCTGTTCACCATCGTCATCTCGACCATCGGCTCCATGCAGCTGTTCGGTGAGCCGCTGCTGCTCCAGGGCGGCACGCTCGGCTCCACCGGCGGCAACGAGCACCAGTACGAAACCCTCAGCATCTACCTCTACAACTACGGCTGGAAGCTGGGGCATCTCGGTCCGGCCGCGGCGGTGGCCTGGGCCATGCTCGCCCTGCTGCTGCTCATCGCCCTGATCAACTGGATCGTCGGCCGGCTCGTGCGCAAGAGCGCGGCCTGACGGGAGCGATATCGATGACCACGACCAGCCCCACCAACACCGCACCGGGCCTCGACCCGGTGCCGCCGGCCGCCTCCCCGGCCCGGAACCGCGTCCGTCTCAAGCTCGGCGCCGGGCAGCAGCTCAAGGGCGGCCCCCTCACCTACCTCGCCCTGGTCGTCGTCGGCCTGGGCTCGATCTTCCCGCTGTACTGGACGCTGGTGGCCGCCTCGCACGACCAGCAGCGCGTCCTCGACAGCCCGCCGCCGCTGCTGCCGGGCGGCAGGCTGTGGAGCAACCTCCAGACCGCCTGGGAACAGGCCCACCTCGGCAAGGCCATCGTCAACAGCGTCATCGTGGCGGGCTGCATCACCGCGGCCACCCTGTTCTTCTGCACGCTGGCCGGCTACGCCTTCGCCAAGATGCGCTTCCGCGGCCGGGGCGCCCTGATGACCGCCGTCATCGCCACCCTGACGATCCCGCCGCAGCTCAGCGTGGTCCCGCTGTTCATGATGATGGCGGACATCGGCTGGGGCGGAAAACTGGAGTCGGTGATCTTCCCGACCCTGGTCGGCGCCTTCGGTGTCTTCTTCATGCGCCAGTACCTGCTGGAGGCCCTGCCCTACGAACTCATCGAGGCGGCCAAGGTGGACGGGGCGTCCAACATCCGCATCGTGTGGAACGTGGTGCTGCCCGCGGCCCGGCCCGCGATGATGGTGCTCGGCATGCTCACCTTCGTCCAGGCGTGGAACGACTTCTTCTGGCCCTTCCTCGCCCTGAGCCAGGACAACCCCACCCTCCAGGTCGCCCTCGGGCAGCTCAGCGCCTCCTACACCCCCGACCAGAGCATCGTCATGGCCGGCGCGCTGATCAGCACCCTGCCGCTGCTGCTCGTCTTCGTGGTCTTCGGCAAGCAGATCGTCGGAGGCATCATGGCGGGCGCCGTCAAGGGCTGACGCCGGGCGGGCCGCCCCACCCGTCTCCGGCGGCCCGTCCCACCGCGTTCCGGCGGTCCGCGCAACCCGCCGTCCCGTACGGGTCCGCCCAGGCGGGGGCCCGTACCCGGCCGGGCGCCCGCGTGCGACCCGGCCGCCCCTCGCCGCAGCAGGACCGTGTCCGATTCCCTTTCCCCCTTTCCCCCTTTCCCCCTATCCCCCTATCCCCCCTTTCCCCCTTCCCTTTCCCCACGCCACTTCGGGAGCGTTCTCACGATGACCGCCGTACGAACCGAGACCACTGCCCAGTCGGCCTCAGACGCCTCCTTCCCGCCCGGCTTCGTCTGGGGTGCCGCCACCGCCGCGTACCAGGTGGAGGGCGCCGCCGCCGAGGACGGTCGTACGCCGTCCATCTGGGACACCTTCAGCCACACCCCCGGGAAGGTCCGCAACGGCGACACCGGTGACATCGCCGCCGACCACTACCACCGGTACAAGGACGACGTGGCGCTGATGAAGGACCTCGGCCTCAAGGCCTACCGGTTCTCCGTCTCCTGGTCCCGGGTGCAGCCCACCGGCCGGGGGCCCGCCGTCGAGCGCGGCCTGGACTTCTACCGGCGCCTTACCGACGAACTCCTCGAAGCGGGCATCACCCCGGTCGCCACCCTCTACCACTGGGATCTGCCCCAGGAGCTGGAGGACGCGGGCGGCTGGCCGCAGCGGGACACCGCGCACCGCTTCGCCGACTACGCCGAGATCATGGCCCGGGCGCTGGGGGACCGCGTCGGTGTGTGGACCACCCTCAACGAGCCCTGGTGCAGCGCCTTCCTGGGCTACGGCTCCGGCGTGCACGCCCCGGGGCGCACCGACCCGGCCGCCACCCTGCGCGCGGCGCACCACCTGAACCTGGCCCACGGGCTCGGGATCGGGGCGCTGCGGGAGAACCTGCCGTCGACCGCGCAGACCTCCATCACCCTCAACCTGCACCAGGTGCGCCCGCTCAGCGACAGCGCCGCGGACGCCGAGGCCGCCCGCCGTATCGACGCGGTCGGCAACCGGGTCTTCACCAGCCCGATCCTGGACGGCGCCTACCCCGAGGACCTGCTCGCCGACACCGGGCACCTCGTGGACTGGGCGGAGCTGGTGCACGACGGCGACCTGGCCGAGATCTCCCGTCCCATCGACCTGCTCGGCGTCAACTACTACTCGCCGACCGTGGTCTCCGCGGCCGCCGAGGGCGGCGCCAGTACCCGCGACGACGGCCACGGCGCCAGCGCCCACTCGCCGTGGACGGGCGCCGACGACGTCGCCTTCCACCTGGCCAACGACCAGCTCACCGCGATGAACTGGGCCATCGACGCGAGCGGACTGCACACCCTGCTGACCGGCCTGGCGGCCTCGCACCCGGCGCTGCCGCTGATGGTCACCGAGAACGGCGCCGCCTTCGACGACTACATCTCGCCCGAGGGCCGGGTGAACGACCCGCAGCGGATCGCCTACCTCCACTCCCACCTGGAGGCCGTCCGGCAGGCCGTCGCCGACGGAGCGGACGTGCGCGGCTACTTCCTGTGGTCGCTGCTGGACAACTTCGAGTGGTCCTACGGCTACTCCAAGCGCTTCGGCGCCGTCTACGTCGACTACGGCACCCAGCGCCGCATCCCCAAGGCGAGCGCACACTGGTACGCGGAGGTGATCCGCCAGAACGCGCTGCCGAGCACCGGTGAGCAGGGCTGACCCGGTACGGCCCTGGGGGGCGACGGGGCCCGGAGCGGCCGGGTCACGGCTGTTACATTTCCTGGCCTGAGGGCTGCGAACGGAAGGCGGCGACTATGGCGGTCAAGGGTGAGCGGGGCCGGGGCGCTCGGCGGCCGACCCTGGAGGAGGTCGCCGCCCGGGCCGGCGTGGGCCGCGGCACGGTGTCGCGGGTGATCAACGGCTCGCCGCGGGTCAGCGACGCGACCCGCGCGGCCGTGGAGGCGGCCGTCAACGAACTCGGCTACGTCCCCAACACCGCCGCCCGCGCGCTGGCCGCCAACCGCACGGACGCGATCGCGCTGGTCGTTCCCGAGCCGGAGACCCGGTTCTTCGCGGAGCCGTACTTCTCCGACATGCTCAGCGGCGTCGGTGCCGAACTCTCCGACACCGAGATGCAGTTGCTGCTGATCTTCGCGGGCAGCGACCGCGAGCGGCGCAGGCTCGCCCAGTACCTGGCCGCGCACCGGGTGGACGGGGTGCTGCTGGTGTCCGTGCACGCCGACGACCCGCTGCCCGACCTGCTCGCCCAGCTGGAGATCCCGGCCGTGATCAGCGGCCCGCGTTCGGCGGAGGAGACGCTGACCTCGGTGGACTCCGACAACTACGGCGGGGCCCGGTCGGCCGTGGAGCACCTGCTGGCCCGCGGCCGCCGCACCATCGCCCACATCACCGGCCGGCTCGACGTGTACGGAGCCCAGCGCCGCGTCGACGGCTACCGCGACGCCCTGCTCGACGTCGGCCGTGAGCCGGACGAACTCCTGATCGAGCCGGGTGACTTCACCGAGGAGGGGGGCCGGCGGGCGATGGCCCGGCTGCTGGAGCGCGAGCCCGGCCTCGACGCCGTGTTCGCCGGCTCCGACGTGATGGCGGCGGGCGCCCGCCAGGTGCTGCGCGTGGCGGGCCGCCGTATCCCCGAGGACGTGGCGCTGGTCGGGTACGACGACTCGGCCATCGCCCGCCACATGGACCCGCCGCTCACCAGCGTGCGCCAGCCGATCGAGGAGATGGGCCGCGCGATGATCGACCTGCTGCTGGCCGAGATCGCCGACCGGCGTCCGGCCGCCGCCCGGGGACCGGAGCGCCGGCACGCGGTACTGCCGACGGCGCTGGTGACCCGGGCGTCCTCCTAGTTCCTCCAGGTCGACGCGCGGTGAAGTCCCGGGTGCGCGGCCGGACGCGGTCCGCCGCCACTCCGCTCAGGCCGGCACCGTGAGCTTGAGGTCCAGCACAGGGATGTCGACGCGGCCGTCGCCGTCGGTGTACCAGCGCCAGTGCGCGTCCTGGGCCTCCCCGTAGACGAGCCCGGTCCAGCCCGCACCGCCGGGGCCGCACAGGGCCGCCAGTTCGGCGGCCTGCCGCCCGCTCGGCGTGCCCGCCACCACGACCAGCCCCCTGAGCGGCCGACGCGAGGCGGCACCGCGCACCGTGCCCCGCACGGGAACCGAAGCGGCCGCGGCCTGAGCGGGAGCGACCTGCGGCACCTGCCGGAGGCCCGGCGGCACGGCGAGCGGCGGAGCGTCGGCCGCTGCGCGCAGTACGGTCACCGAAGTGCCCGGACGGGTACGGGCGATCTCCGCCAGCAGGTTCTGCACGACGTCACGCGCCACCAGCTTCTCACCGGTCACGCTGAGGACCCCGTCCAGGCGGCTGAGGTCGACGAACACGGGCCGGCCGTCGGTGTCCGTGCCGGGGCGGACCAGGCAGGCCGTGGTGACGACGGCCCGTGCGGCCGGGCCGTCGTCGGCCGAGGGCTGCCGGTCCGGTGCGGACGCGGGGCGGCGCCAGCGTGTGCTGCCGACGCTCGTCCACGGAGCCACGGCCGTATCGGAGGCCGCCAGCCACACCGTCGTGCCGGCGTCGTCGACGCTCAGCGCGTGTACCGGCCGCTCGGACTCCCCGTGCGTGGCGGTGAACTCGCCGAGGGCGCCGTAGGCACGCCGTACGGAGTCCACGTCCGCGTCGAACCAGCGGCTGGTCGCCCGCCGATGCGTCAGCAGGCGGCGCCGGCGTACCGGTTCGCCCAGCCTGCCCAGGCCCCGGCGGGCGGCGGCGAACCAGGCACCCACCTTCCGGCGGGCCACGATGCCCGCGGTGACGAGGGCGAGCAGGATCGCGCCGAGCAGCGCGATCGCGGCGGCCAGCGGGATGGTGAGCATGGTGGACTGCCCGCCGCCCGCGCCCGGCGGAGCCGACGAGCCGGAGGCCGGGGGAGCGGAGGCACCGCTCTGGCCCCCGGTGTCCCTGGCCAGTTGCACCCCGGCTCCCGAGGCGTCCGTCGGCAGCCGCAGTATCCAGCCCGGGTGCAGCTGGTCGCCGGGACTGCTGAGGGCACTTCCGTCCTTCTGCGTCAGACCGCGGTTGAGGTCGAAGATCTCGTCGGCCCGCGCCGCGTCTCCCAGGGTGGCCGCGGCGATCGACTGCAACGTGGCGAGCTGCCCGCCGGTCTGCGCCGGGTCCTGGACCACGAACACCTTGATCAGGTCGTCGCCGGAGGGCGCCGCCGCGGCGGAACCGGCCGCGCCGGCCGCCGCCAGGAACGCCGCCAGCAGAGCTGTCAGGGCGTACCGCAGTACCTGCCGGAGGCGGTGTGCCGTGACCGTTCTCGGCCGATGGTCGGGCACCTGGCCCGCGCCGTTGCTCATCGTGTCCACCCATGTCGTCCGGTGTTGCGTTGCACCGACTACACGGGGCCGCCCGGCCGGAAAGTTCGAACCTGACGCGGAATTTGTTGAACGTTCCGCGAGTCCGGCCCCGTGTACCTCGCGATCGCACGTCACACGCACCGGACCGGGGGGCATCGCAATGGCACGTCGGCACTCCAGCCCCGAGGACTTCCAGCTTCTCGGGATGGACTCGGACCCGGCACCGGGCGACCCCGACATCATCTTGAAGATCGTGCAGCGCTACCAGGGCATCGGAGACGACGCGGAGCGGGCGCTGAACATCGTCAAGCAGGACGGGGCGATCTCCGAGGGCACCGGTGACGCGATGGACGCGCTCCGGGCGAAGGTCGGCGACGACCTGCCGGACAAGCTGACCAGGACCAGGACGTCGTACCACGACGCGGCCGAGGCCTACCGCGAGTACGTTCCCCGGCTGGAGGAGGCGCAGGGCGTCTTCGACCAGGCGGTGGACCGGGCACGGGCCGCCGCGCCGCAGGCGAACCAGACCGCGCGGGTGTTGGGCGCCGACGCGACCGACGAGGAGAGGGCGCAGGCGCGTTCGGCCCAGGACTCCATCGACGCGGGCCAGGCCGAGATGGGTGCGGCCCGGAGCCTGGCGGAGCAGGCGAGGACGCTGCGGGAGAGCGCGCAGCGCAGGCTCGCGCAGGTGCTGGACCAGGCAGCGGAGGAGGCGATCCCGGAGCGGAACGTCTTCCAGAAGATCGCCGACTTCTTCAAGGAATTTCCGTTCGTGCAGGTCCTGGTGGCCGCCTTCGTGGCGATTCTCGCGGTCTTCTTCCCTGTGGTCGGAGCCCTGCTCGGTGGCCTGTTGTTCGTCTTCAACCAAGTGGTCGCAAGTCAGACAGGCGGAATCAAGGCCGGTGACTTCGTGACCGGCCTGCTGGGCATCATCCCCGGTGGCGCACTCCTCAAGTTCGGCGGCCGGCTCGCGGAGGCCATCAGTCCCGCCCTCGCCGCCACGGTGAAGAACCTCCCCTTGATCAAGAAAGCCACGGGCAGCATCGGCGACATCGGCGAGTCGCTCGCCGGCAACAAGGTCGTCGGAGGCTTTCTCGGCAGTCCCATCGGCAAGTTCATCGGCGATGCCCTCGTTGACGCCGGCAAGAAATTCGTCGTCGACGCCGGCATCGAGGCGGCCGCCAAGGGTGCCAACCACGACCCGCTCACGGCTGCCGGCGTGCTCGGCGGTGCCGCGGCCGGTGCTGTCGCCGGGGCCGTCTTCAAGGGCGCGGTGGGCGCCATCGGCAAGGGCCGAGGCGTCCCGTCGGTGGAAGAGGGCCAGAGCGGCCGGTTCGGCAACACGACGAAGCCGGCGCTGGGCGACTCCCGCGGCAAGACGGTGTCCGACCAGCTGGGCAGCTTCTTCGAGGAGGGCGCAAGCGTCGGGACGAAGATCGGGGTCGGCGTCGCTCAGGGCGGCGACCCCGGGGAGGTCGCGGCCGGGGAGATCGCCAACGGCGCCTCGAAACTCGCCGTCGGCGCGGTCGGCAAAGCCGGCCTGGGCCGTGGCGTCGACGGCCTCACCGACAAGATCCCCTTCAAGGGCCACCCCCGACCGAACACCGCCCCCGCGACACCTCCGCCCGACCCCACCCCGCCGCCGTCCCCGACCACCCCACACCCTGCGACGCCTCCTCCGGGGTCGCCGGTGGATACGCGGCCTGGGAGTCCGGTGGTTCCTCCGCCGTCGCCGGTGGATACGGGTCCCGCGAGTCCGGTGGCTTCTCCGCCGTCTCCTGTGGATGCGCGGCCGACGAGTCCGGTGGCTTCTCCGCCGTCGCCGGTGGATACGGGTCCCGCGAGTCCGGTGGTTCCTCCGTCGTCGCCGGTGGATGCGCGGCCTGGGAGTCCTGTGGTTCCTCCGTCGTCGCCGGTGGATGCGCGGCCTGGGAGTCCGGTGGCTTCTCCGTCGTCGCCGGTGGATGCGCGGCCTGGGAGTCCGGTGGCTTCTCCGTCGTCGCCGGTGGATACGGGTCCCGCGAGTCCGGTGGTTCCTCCGTCGTCGCCGGTGGATACGGGTCCCGCGAGTCCGGTGGTTCCTCCGCCGTCGCCGGTGGATGCGCGTCCCGCGAGCCCGGTGGTTCCTCCGCCGCCCCCCGCGGAGCCGCGGCCCGCCAGTCCGGTCCCGGTGAACCCTGTCGACGTCCCGCTGCCGCCGTCGCCCACCGTCCCGGACGGTGCGTCCGCGGTGCGGCCCGTCGGCCCCCCGGCCGACGGCGAAGCCGGCTAGGCCGCACGCACTTCCAGTTCTCCATCCCTGAACGGATGGACGGCACCAACCACCAGCGAGGAGTACTTCCATGCCCAACTACAGCGTCAACTCCGACACCACCTCGTCGACGTCGCAGGCTCTGCTGAACGACTTCTCCCAGCTCCAGGACAAGCTGAACGAGGTCCGGGGCAAGATCACCAACCTGCTCGCCGACGGTTACAGCACCCCGGCCGCCCAGCAGAAGTTCTCGCCGTTCTTCGACGAGTTCGCCAAGGGCTTCGAGCAGGTCAACCAGGGCCTGCAGGGCATCGGCCAGTACGTGAAGACCGTCGGTGAGGCCTTCGACCAGACCGACAACCAGCTCGGCTCCGCCCTGTCCTGACCCCTCCGGCCCGGTCCGCCGCCCCGGCGTGCGGGGCCGCACCCACCACTAGTCGAGAAGGACGATGAGTAGTGCGACTGACCGTCAGCGTTCGTGACGCACGGGCCGAGGGGGTGTCCACCACCGTCTCCGTGCAGACCGAACCCACCGCCACCGCGGGGAGCTTCGCGTCCGAGCTGGCACGCGCCGTCGGGTACGCGGGGGCCGACGGCACCGCGCCGCCGGAGCCGGCCCTGTACATCGGCTCGGCGCTCGTCGACCCGCGCAGCACTCTGCAGGTGGCGGGTGTCCGGGACGGCATGGACCTGGGGCTCGGCGCTCCCGTTCCCGGGGAGGCCGAGCCCGAGGGCCGCACCGAGGTCCGGATCGTCTCCGGGCCGGGCGCGGGCACCACCTACCGCCTGGTCCCCGGCGACTACGTCATCGGCACCGCCCCGGGCTGCCGTATCCGTCTGGCCGAGGGCGCCCCGGCGCTCGCGGCACGGGTCCGCGTGCATCTCGACGGCCGCGCCGAACTGTTCGAGACCGAGAACGCGCTGCTCGACGGCAGACCCGCGCGCCGTCCGTCGCCATGGCGCGAGGGCAGCCAGCTCGCCGTCGGCGACATCCTGCTGGAGCTCACCTCCAGGCGAACGGCGCGCGCTCCGCTGGTCGCGGCGGAGGACGGGCTCGGTCTGGAGTTCAACCGGCCGCCGAGGTTCCTGCCGCCGGCGGCGGGTGCGAAGTTCCGGCTGCCCACGCCTCCCGTCAAGCCGGACAAGCGGCCCGTTCCGCTGCTGCCGATCCTGCTGCTGCCGGCCGGCAGCGCCGCGATCGCCATCTTCGTCACCCACCGGTGGTCGTTCGTCTTCATCGCCCTGCTCTCGCCGATCGCCGCCCTGGTCACCCAGTTCGGCGGGCGCAAGCAGGCGATGCTGAAGTACCTGGAGAAGAAGGAGGAGTACGACCGGGCCGTGGCCGGCGTCCGCGCCGACATAGACGCCGCCGTTCTGGACGAACAGCACAACCTCCGTCTCTCCCTGCCCGATCCGGCCGCACTGCTGCAGATGGCCGCCCAGCCGTCGGAGCGGCTGTGGGAACGCCGCTGGCAGGACCCCGACTTCCTGTCCGTGCGCGCGGGCACCGCCGATCTGCCGTCGTCGGTCGGCGTCGACGACCCGGAACAGGACGAGCACCGCCGCAACACCGTGCCCTGGCTGAACCAGGTACCGGTGGCACTGCCCCTGCGCCGGGCCGGTGTCGCGGGCGTCGCCGGACCGGGCGCGTCCCGGCTGGCGGGATGGCTGACCGCTCAGGCCGCCGCCCTGCACAGCCCCACGGACCTGCGCATCGTCGTCCTCGCCGGACCGGCCGGCGAACGCGACTGGTCCTGGACCCGCTGGCTGCCGCACAGCCAGGCGCAGGGCGAGGACGCCTACGCCCTGATCGGCAGCACCGCGGACTCGCTGGCCCGCCGTATCGGCGAACTCGGCCAGATCGTCGCCGCCCGCGGCGCGGCCGGCCCCGACATGACGCGCGGCGGCGCGGCCGGCTACCCCGACATCCTCGTCGTCCTGGCGGAGGCGCGCCGGGCCCGCTCCCTGCCCGGCGTGATCGCCCTGCTGCGCGACGGCCCGGCGGTGGGCGTGTACACCGTCTGCATCGACCGGGAGGAGCGACTGCTGCCCGAGGAGTGCGGCGCCGTCGTCGTCACCGAGGCCGGCAGCGGCACCGCCAAGGTCCGCACCGGTTCCGCCACCGCACTGGAGAACGTACGCGGCGACTCCCCGGAGCCCGCCTGGTACGAGGACTTCGCACGGGCGCTCGCCCCGTTGCGAGGTGTCGGCGACAGCGACGAGAGCGCGCTGCCCGGATCCGTACGGCTGCTGGACCTGCTGGGGATCGAGCCGCCCACCGCACCGGCGCTGGCGGCGGGCTGGTCCCTGGGCGGCCGCTCCACGAAGGCGGTGCTCGGCGTCGGCTACGACGGTGAGTTCGCCGTCGACCTGGTACGGGACGGCCCGCACGCGCTCATCGCCGGCACCACCGGCTCCGGCAAGTCCGAGCTGTTGCAGACCCTCGTCGCCACCCTCGCCGTGGTCAACCGGCCCGACGAGATGACGTTCGTCCTCGTCGACTACAAGGGCGGCAGCGCCTTCGCCGAGTGCGCCGACCTGCCGCACACCGTCGGCCTGGTCACCGACCTCGACACCCGGCTGGTGGAGCGGGCGCTGGTCTCCCTCGGCGCCGAACTGCGCCGCCGTGAGACGCAGCTGGCCCAGGCGGGCGCCAAGGACATCGAGGACTACCTCGACAAACGCGCACGGGGCGGCAACGTCCTGCCGCCCCTGCCACGACTGCTGCTCGTCATCGACGAGTTCGCCTCCATGGTGCGCGAACTGCCCGACTTCATCGCCGGCCTGGTGAACATCGCGCAGCGCGGCCGGTCCCTGGGCATCCATCTCGTGCTGGCCACCCAGCGGCCGGGCGGCGCGGTCACCCCGGACATCCGGGCCAACACCAACCTGCGGATCGCCCTGCGCACCACCGACACCGGCGAGAGCCGCGACATCATCGACGCTCCCGACTCCGGTGACATCTCCCCGGCCAACCCCGGCCGCGCCTATGCCCGGTTGGGTCCGTCGGCGCTCCTGCCCTTCCAGGCCGGACGCGTCGGCGGCCGCCGGCCCGGCGGCCTCCCCGCCGCAGAGACGGAGGCGGCCGTCAGCGCGACGGCGGTGTCCTGGAACGACCTCGGAGGCCCGCTGCCGAACCCGCGCGCACGCGCCGGGTCCCCGGCGGCGCGGACCGAGGCCGTCACCGATCTCGCCGTGCTCGTCGCGGCCGTCGCCGAGGCCGCCGCGCTCGCCGGGGTGCCGCGCCAGCCCAGCCCGTGGCTGCCGCCCCTGCCCGCGGTGCTGCCGTGGACGGCGGCACCCGCGCCGAAGCCCGCCGCCGAACGCCCGGCAGCGCTGCCCCCGGTCGCGTACGGCATGGTCGACCTGCCCGCCCGGCAGAGCCGGGCGCCGCTGACGTTCGACCTCGACCGGACCGGCCATCTGCACATCATCGGCTCGCCGCGCAGCGGACGCTCCCAGACGCTGCGCACCCTGGCCGCGGCGATCGGCCAGGCCCACGGGGCCGACGACGTGCACCTGTACGGCATCGACTGCGGCAACGGCGCGCTCAACGTGCTCACCGAACTGCCGCACTGCGGTGCCGTCGTCGACCGCACCCAGATCGAGCGGCTGGGCCGGCTGCTGGACCGCCTCGGTGCCGAACTCACCGCGCGCCAGGGCATCCTGGGCTCGCGCGGCACCGCCGACCTGGCCGAACTGCGCCGCGCCCGGCCCGCGCACGAGCGCCTCGCGCACATCGTGCTTCTGGTCGACCGGTTCGAGGTCTTCGAGCGCGAGTTCACCTCGTACGACAACGGCAGTTACCTGGAGCGCATGCTGCGTCTGCTGCGCGACGGTGCGGGCGTGGGCATCCACGTCGTGCCGGCCGGTGACCGGGTGCTCGGCGGCAGCCGCTTCTCCGGCACCACCGAGGACAAGATCGTCCTCAGGCTCAACGACCGCCAGGACTACTCCGGCGTCGGAATCCCCACCAAGTCGGCGCCGTCCGACCCCGCGCCCGGCCGGGGCATCCGCCCTCAGGACCTCAGCGAGGCGCAGATCGCCGTGCTCGGCGAGGACCTCGCGGGCACCGCGCAGGCCGAGGCCCTGGCCGCGCTGGGGCGGCGGCTGACCGAGCGTGAGGCCGCGGTCCCCGCCGCCCGCCGCGCGCTCCGGCTGGACGTCCTGCCCGACCGGATCGGCTACGCCGACGCCCTCGCCCTGCACACCGCGGGGGGACCGATGCGCCCGCTGGTCGCCGTCGGCGGGGACACCCTCACCTCGCTCGGCCCCGACCTCACGGACGTGCCGACCTTCGTGATCGCCGGGCCGCCGCGCACCGGACGCAGCTCCGCCCTGCTCACGGCGGCACAGTCGCTGCTGGCGGCCGGCACGGGCCTGATCGTGCTGGCGCCGCGGCGCTCACCCCTGCGCGAGCTGCGAGGACGGCCGGGCGTGGTCGGCGTCATCACCGACGCGGAGGTGCCGGTGGGTGACTTCCGGCAGGCGCTCAACAACGTCTCGCAGGAGTACGGCGTGATCGTCGTCGACGACGCCGAACTCCTCATGGGCGCCGAGATCGACCCCGACCTCGCGCTGCTCGCCCGCGGCGGCGCGGGAACCGGCTGGGGCGTGCTCGCGGCCGGCAACGCCGAGTCGCTGTCGCTGAGCCTGGCCGGATGGATGGGCCAGGTGAAGCGCAACCGCACCGGCATGCTCCTCTCCCCGCAGGGACTGAGCGACGGCGAGGTCATCGGCGTGAAGCTGACCCGCGGTGTCGTCGGCCGGGCCCCGCAGCCCGGCCGCGGCCTGCTGCACCTGGGCGACGGGACGGTGCGCACCGTGCAGGTGCCGTACCCGGAGCCGGAGCCGGACCGGTAGCAGGCGGGGCGCGTCCCCACCGCGGGGCGGCCGTCCGTACGACGGTCCCCCCGCGGTGACGTTCAGGGCCCTTCCGGGGATTCAGCCGGAGGGGCTCTCGCCGGTGCCGCGCGCTCCCGCGGGTACCTGGACGCCGTCGTCGGTGACGAACCGGAAGGTGCTGGTGATGGCGTCGAAGAGGTCGTACACCGCGTCCTTCAACGGCAGGTTGGGGCTGGCGAGGGAGACGCAGAGGTAGTCCCGGGCGGTGCCGGGCACCGGCATCATCGTGTGCATCGTCAGCAGCTTGACGGAGACGTCCGCGGTCACCCGTGTCACCTCGGTGCCCGTCACGCGCGCCGCCGGGCCGACATGGGGCACCTCCACCGAGGTGATCACACGGTCCTTCGGCGCCGCGCCGGTGCCGGAGGAGACACCCAGTTGCGCGGACAGCACGGGCAGCGTCAGCTCCTGGCCTTCGGGCGTGGTGACGGCGAACACCATGCCGTACGCCATGAAGAGCCCCTCCGGGTACATGGTCGCCGTGCCCGAGGCCAGCAGCGCTCCGTAGCGGCGTGCCGCGCGGGTCACCTCACGGCCCTGCCGGAACATGTCGTTGATCTCGGCCTTCTGCCGCGGGTCGTCGGTCGAGGCGAGAGCCTGTGCGCGGACCCGCGCCATCTCCTCGCCGCTCAGATCGACCTGGTCCCATCCGTCGGGGATCTCCAGCAGGAATCGCTGTGCCGTGTTCATCGGTCACCCTTCGCCGTGTCCGTCGGGGAGGTCAGTCGCCCCGGCCGTCGTCGAGACTCGCCGCCGAGCGCCGGTCCGCCTCGTCGAAGGCGTCGGAGATCTGGGTGATGGCGTCGATGATGCCGCTCACCTGCTTCTGCAACTGGTGCTTGCCGTCGTTCCACCGGTCCTCGAAGTTCTGTGCGGCGCCGCGGGACAGCTCGCGTCCGAAGGCGGCATCGAAGTCGAACGTGGTGTGTCCGATGTCGATGTTGTCGTGCACGAGGCGCATGCGCTGCGCGCCGTCCTTGAGTGCGTCATCGGGGATGTGGACGTCCGTCACTGCCGGCTCCCGGTCCTGTGCGCTGGCCATCGGTCTCTGCGAGGGACACGAGGCCGGCGGGCCGGATCGTTCAACCGGGCCGGGTGCGAGGTGATCCGGGCACGCCGTTGAACCCTCGGCGGGCGCTGTGCCGTGTCTCTCGCATGACCTCGTTTCTCAGCGGCCTGCTGTCCTCCGGCGCCGCCAAGCGCCGTGCCACCGTCGCCGCCGCCCTCGCGGTGTGCGGTGTGGCGAGCCTGACCGGCTGCGGCAAGACGATCCAGATCGGTGACAGCAGCGATCCGTCCACCCCGGCCCCCGCCCCGGCCACGTCCTCGGCGGCCCCCACGACGGCCGCGCCCGGCCAGGGCGGTGCCGGCAACTCGGCGCTGCAGGTGGTGGACTCCACGGCACAGGACGCGGGCCTGAACGGTACCGGCGGCACGGTGGTCGGCGCGGCGGTGCAGGAGGCTCCGCCCAAGTGGGTGCAGTTGTCGGCGGTGACCTCGCCGCAGCTGCCGGTGGCCCACCTGATCAACGTCAACCAGGCCGCGCTCTACCGTTTCGACGGCGACACCGCCGGCCCGTCCCGGTCGAACTGCAACGACGCCTGCGCCGCGAAGTGGCCGCCGGTGACCGTCGAGGAGGGCGGCAACGTCTACCTGGCGGGGGTGAACCCGAAGGAGGTCGGGGCCGTCCGCCGGCAGGACGGCCAGGTCCAGGTCACGGTGGGGGGCTGGCCCGTCTACCGCTTCTCCGGCGACGCCGGGGCCGGCGACCTGAACGGGCAGGGCGTCGACGGCAGGTGGTTCGCTGTCGGCCCCGCGGGGCAGAAGGCGGTGCGCTGACGCCGCGCTGTCTTCGGGGGACGCGGCGCGGGGCGGCAGTCCGTCACATCCTTGTTTCCCGTTCTGGACGTCGGGCCCGGCGCAGTACCCTGAGCTTCCAGACAGACCGAGTCCGGGGACCCGGCTGATGGGGGGAACGTGGAGCTCATCGGTCGGGACGATCAGTTGGCTCTGCTGCGCCGGCTGCTGGCCGAGCCGCGCGGCCACGGGAGCACGGTGCTGGTCCGCGGGGCCCCAGGCATCGGGAAGACGGCGTTGCTCGCCGAGACCGCCGCCCTCGCCGAGGGGCTCGGCTACCGGGTCCTGCGCACCAGCGGTGTCGAGGCCGAGAGCGACATCCCCTATGCCGGTCTGCAACTCGTCCTGCGCCCGTTGGCCGCGGAGGCCGCCCAGCTGGCCACACCGCACCGGCAGGCGCTGGACACCGCTCTCGGGCACGCCGAGGCCGGTGTCCCCGACGTCTTCCTGGTCGGCCTGGCGGTTCTCAACCTCCTGGCCGACGCGGCCGCCGCCGCGCCGGTGCTGCTCCTGGCCGACGACGCCCAGTGGCTCGACGACGCCACCGCCAGTGTCCTGGCCTTCGTGGCGCGCCGGGTCGGTACGGAGCCGGTGGTCGTCGTGGGAGCCGCACGCGAGGGCTACCGGTCGCGTCTGAACTCCGACGAACTCACCTCCGTGACCCTGGGCCCGCTCACGGACGGCCAGGCCGCCGAACTCCTGGCGGACCGCGCCCCGGACCTGCGGCCGACCGCGCATCGCCGGCTGCTGGCCGCGGCTGCCGGGAACCCCCTGGCCCTGACCGAACTCTCCCGCACCCTCAGCGCGTCGGCCGATCCGCACATGTCCCGGCTGCCGCTCACCGAGCGGCTCGAACGGGCCTTCACCGACCGCCTGGAGACCCTGCCCGACATCACCCGCAGCCTGCTGCGGATCGCGGCCCTCGACGACAGCTCGTCGCTCCCCGAGATCTACCGCGCGACCCGGCTGTTCACCGGCGCCACGGCCGGGCCCGCGGAACTCGACCCGGCCGTACGCGCCCAGCTCGTCGAAGTCGTCGGCGGCGACCTGCGGTTCGGGCATCCGCTGATGCGGTCGGCGATCCACCAGACCATGCCCACCGGCGTCCGCCACGCCGCACACGCCGCGCTCGCCGCGGTGCTCTGGGAACACCCGGACCGGCAGCTGCGGCACCGGGCCGCCGCGGCCGACGCCCCGGAGGAGACGGTCGCCGCCGCACTGGAGGACGCCGCTCACCGGGCCGCACGCCGGGGCGGCATCGCGGCGGCCGTCACGGCCCTCGAACAGGCCGCCGCGCTCAGCGAGGACACCGACCGCCGCGCGGAACGGCTGCTGCGCGCCGCCGACTTCGCCGTCGAACTCGGCCGCCCCGAGACCGTGAACCGGCTGCTGGACCAGGCGCTCACCGGGCCGCTGTCGCGACGCCAGCACGCCACGGTCGTCTGGCTCCGCGGCAGCTTCGACGAGGGACTGCACAGCCATTCGTCAGGCGCCAACTCCCTGACGGCCCTCGCCGAGGAGATGGCCGCGGAGGACCGCGCGCTGGCGCTGCGGATCCTGTGGAGCGCCGCGCAGCTGTGCTTCTGGTCCGACCCGGGCCCGCGGGGCCGCTCCACGGTCCTGCGGGCCGTGGAGCGGATGGAACTCGACGAACTCGATCCGTGGCGGCTGGCCATCTGCGCCTACGCCGCCCCGGTCGACCGTGGCACCTTCGTCCTGGAGCGTGCCCGGCACGTCGCCCTGAAGGAGGGCGACGACGGCCGCGCCTACCGCATGCTCAGCACCGCCGCGCTCCTCGTCGGCGGTTTCGACCTGGCGCGGGCGTTCTCGGCGGCCGGCGGCGCGCCGCTGCGGGCCCAGGGACGCCTGGGGCTGCTGGCCCGGACGGTCGGCGCGGACGCGTGGAGCGCTCTCGTGGTCGGCGACCTCGGCGCGGCGATCGCCGCGACCGGGGAGTCACGAAGGCTGGCGCGCGAGACCAGCCAGACGATGATGTACGCGCTGATGACCGCCACCGCGGCCAAGCTGGCCGCGTTGCGCGGTGAGGTGGATTCCGCCCTGGCGCTGGCCGAGGAGGCGGAGGAGATCGGACTGCCGGCCGGGGCACGTCCGGTGCTGGCCACCGCGTCGATGGCACGCGGGCTGGCGGCGTTGGGCGCGGGCCGGTTCGAGGAGGCCTTCGGCCAGTTCCGCCGGCTGCACGATCCGGCCGATCCCGCCTTCCAGGTCGCCCTGCGGCTGACGGCCGTGGGTGACCTCGTCGACGCGGCGACGCACTGCGGGCGACTGGAGGCCGTACTCCCGGTCGTGGCGGAACTGGAGGAGATCGCGACGGTGACCTCCGCGCCGGTGCTGCACGCCGAACTGCGTCTGGTCCGGGCGCTGCTGGCCGCCGACGAGGCCGCCGACCCGCTCTTCGCGGACGCCCTGAGCGCCGACCTCGGCGCCTGGCCGCTGATCAGGGCCCGTACCCACCTGGCCTACGGCGAATGGCTCCGGCGCCGGCGGCGCAGTGTCGAGTCCCGCGACCACCTCCGTGCCGCCCGCGACATGTTCGACGCGCTCGGCGCGATCCCCTGGGGGGAGCGGGCCCGCCGGGAACTGCGCGCCGCGGGCGAGACCAGCCGCCGCCGGGCCCCGGACGCCCGGGACCAGCTGACCGCCCACGAGCTGCAGATAGTCCGGCTCGCCGCCGACGGGCTGACCAACCGCGAGATAGGCCAGCGGCTCTACCTGTCGCACCGTACCGTCAGCTCGCACCTCCACCGGATCTTCCCCAAGCTGGGCGTGGTCTCGCGCGCCGAGCTGCGGGCGGTGGTCAGCGCACTGCGCTGACCGGCACACCACCGTCACATGACGCTCGCTTCCGCCCGCGCGGCGTTCCTAGCGTTCCCCATGTCAGCACATCGGCAAGAGGGGAGCGGTCCCATGGTCTGGAACGGCGTCCAGCAGGCATCCGGGCCGCCGATGGTCGGCCGCCACGCCGAACGCGAAGCCATCGCACGACTGCTCGACGCGGTGCGCGACGGCCTCAGCGGAGTCCTCGTCCTGACCGGCGAACCGGGGATCGGCAAGACCCGGCTGCTGGAGTACGCCGCGGCCGGGGCCGCGGAACTGCGCGTGGTCCGGCTGACCGCGGTCGAGTCCGAGACCAGTCTCGGCTTCGGCGCGCTGCACCGGTTGCTGCGGCCGTTCCTGAACCGGACGGACCGGCTGCCCGGACCGCAGCGGGCCGCGCTGGACGCGGCCCTGGGACGGGTTCCGGGGCCGCCCGCGGACCGCTATCTGGTCGGCCTCGCGACGCTGACGCTGCTGTCCGGGGCCGCCGCCGACCAGCCGCTGCTGTTCCTGCTGGACGACGCGCAGTGGCTGGACCGGGAGTCGGCCGAGGCGCTCGCGTTCACCGCCCGCCGGCTGCACGCCGACTCCCTGGGCCTGATCATCGCCGTCCGCGACGGGCTCGGCGACAACGGCCTGTTCGACGCGCTGAACGTGCACGCGGTGACCGGTCTGCCGGAGTCGGAGGCCAGGGCCCTGCTCTCCTTCGGCGCCACGAGGGTGGACACCACGGTGGCCGACCGGATCGTCGCCGGTACCGGCGGCAATCCGCTCGCGCTGCTGGAGCTGGCCGACGCCCTGGCCGCCGAGCAACTGTCCGGTATCGCCCCGCTGCCCGATCCGCTGCCGGTGAGCCGGCTCCTGGAGAGCCACTTCCGGCGCCTGGTCCAAGCCCTGCCGCCGGAGACCGGAACCCTGTTGCTGCTGCTGGCGGCGGCCCCCTCGGACGACTCGGGGATGATGTGGCGGGCCGCCGGCCGGCTGGGCCTGTCCGCCCGCGCCGTCCAGCCGGCCATCGCCGCGGGCATCCTCGGCCGGGGCACGCCGACGGCCTTCCGGCATCCCCTGATCCGATCGACGGTCTATGCCGGAGCCGAACCCGGCGAGCGCCGCCGGGTGCACACGGCACTGGCCGCGGTCTGCGACGCGGTGCGGGACGCCGACCGGCGCGCCTGGCACCGGGCCGAGGCCGCCGAGGGCACGGACGACGGCGTCGCCGACGACCTGGAAGCCGCCTCGGAGCGGGCCCGCTCCCGCGGCGGCTACTCCCAGCAGGCCCTGTTCCTGTCGCGTGCCGCCGATTTCACCGGCGACCCGGAGAAACGGGCCGAGCGGCTGCTCGACGCGGCCCAGGCCCATCTGATGTCCGGTGACGCGCCGGCGGCAGGGACCGCGCTGGACCTCGCCGTTGCCGGTGTCCGCGGCCGGGCGATGCGCACGCGCGAACTGCGGATGCGGGCGACCGTGCTGATGTTCCAGGTGGTCGTCGCCGACGTCCCGGCGATGCTGATGGACGCCGTGACCCGGCTCGGTACCGAGGACCCGCGGCTGACCTGGGAGCTGCTCCGGGAGGCGCTGCACGCCGCGCTGGTCGCCCACGACACGGTGCGGGGCACGTCGCTGACCGAGGTCGCGGCGGCCGCCGTCGCCGCGCGGCACGACCCGGACCCCGCCGTACGCGGCCGCGACCTGCTGACGGAGGGGCTGGCCCGCCGCGTGGCCGAGGGCTACGAGCACAGCGCGCCCGTGCTGCGTACCGCCCTGGACGAGCTGCGACGCGGCGGTGGGATCGAGGAGGCGACCAGTCCGTTCGCGGTGATGCTGTTGATGGCCTGCGACGATCTGTGGGACGTCCGGGCCGCGCGTGAACTCGCCGGCCGCCTGGCGGCGGCGGAGCGCGCCGCCGGCGCCCTGTACGCGCTGAGCATGACGCTGCTCGTCGAGGCGCGCTACGACCTCTTGGAGGGACGGTTCACGCAGGCGGAGGTCCGCTACGCCGAGTTCGACGAGATCGTGGCCGCCACCGGCTTCCCCGGCGGCGGAGACATCAACCGGCTCCACCTGTTCGCCCTGACCGGCCGGGAGGCCGAACTGCGGGCGGCGGTGCGGCGGACCGCGGAGATGAGAAGCATCGGCATCGGCCTGCACCAGTTGATCGCGCAGCATGCGCTGACTCTGTTCGAGCTGGGGCAGGGCCGCTACGGGCAGGCGATGAGGCACGCGCGGGCGGTTTTCGAGGAGGACCCTCCGACCTGCGGCAACCTCGTTCTGCCGCTGCTCGTCGAGGCCGCGGTGCGCACCGGTGACCGGGACGGCGCGGCCGCAGCCCTGTCCCGGCTGGAGGAACGCGCCCCGCTCGCCGGTACGCCCTGGGCCCTGGGCACCCTGGCCCTCGGCCGGGCGCTGACGGCGGACGGCGACGACGCCGAGAAGTTCTACGACGAGTCGGTCGAACTGCTGGGGCAGGGGCCGCTGGCCCTGGAACAGGCCCGCTCGCGACTCCTGTTCGGCGAGTGGCTGCGCCGCCGCAAGCGGCGTTCCGACGCCAGGAAGCAGTTGCGCGCCGCGTACGAGAGCTTCGACGCCTTCGGCGCGGTGCCGTACGCCGAGCGGGCCCGGATCGAGCTGCTGGCCACCGGCGAGAAGGCCCGCAGGCGGACCGAGGAGACCAGGTTCGATCTCACACCGCGGGAACGGCAGGTGGCCGCCATGGCCGCCGCGGGGCAGACCAACGGGGAGATAGCGACGCGGTTGTTCGTCACCGCCTCGACCGTCGAGTTCCACCTGAACAAGGTGTTCCGCAAGCTCGGCATCACCTCCCGGAAGCAGATCCCCCGCGCGATCGGCGAACCGGGCCCGGTGACCGATGACTGACCCCCCGCAGGGACCGGTTCAGGCGGCCGCCGTCCCGGCCGTGACGCCTGGGCGGACACGGCTGCGGAGCTGGCGCAGCGCGTAGTGCTGGCGGGATTTCACGGTGCCTGGGGGGATGCCCAGCAGCCGGGCGGTCTCCTGCACGGTTCTGTCGTGCAGGTAGATGTGCACGAGGACCTCTTGGTGCTCCGGTGAGAGGTTCCGCAGCAGGGCCCTGGTGTCGACCGCGGCCGCCACGGTGTCGGCGTGGTCGTTCTGCGGCGTGCCGGGGTGGTCCGTGCCCGGGGACTCGTGGCGCGAGTAGGCGCTGCGTACCCGGTCGATGGCGAGGTTGCGGGCCACGGTGAGCAGCCAGCCGCGCATCGAGCCCTCGGTGGCGCACAGCCGTTCGCAGTGGTGCCAGGCGCGTATCAGCGTCTCCTGCACGATGTCCTCCGCCAGGTGGCGGTCGCCCAGTATGCGTTCCACGTAGGCGAGGAGCGGCTTGGCGTGGTCGGCCGCCAGTGTCCGCGGGAGGTGTTCGCAGCGTGTGGGCAGCGGCTCACTCGGTACGACTGCGCAGGTCATGTCGATCTCATTCAGGCTGGGTCGTGCCCGTCGACGCTGCTCGCACGAGCGGTTCCGGCCGTACGAGGGCAGGGCTGGGTGCGGGATCGCCGAAGGACGGGGCAGGGCGGTACGCCGGCCCAGCCCGGTGTGCGGCCGGCGGCCGGCGGGCACGACGCGTTTCGTGCCTGCTTCGGCGAAGTTCCTGTCGGAAGCAGCGCGTTCGGGGATCGTAGGCAGGCGTCGAAGCCCGAATTCTGACGAGATTCTGACGCAGGGCATGCCACCCCGCCGGACCGCCAGGCCGCCGATCCGTGACCCGCCACCGCGCGATACACGGTTCCGCGCCGCTCCGGGGTTCAGCCGGTCCCGAGAAGTCTCGCGCGGACGCCCTCGGCGTCGGGGTGACCGATGTCCTCAAGGATGTCCAGCGCCAGCCGCAGCGCCGTCGCCGCGCTGTCCGTGCGGTCCGCGGCGAGGTGCGTGTCCGCGATGTGGACCAGGGTGTCCGCCACCAGATAGGAGTCGCGGAGCTGCCGGTACATGCCGAGAGCGCGGTGGAGACTGGCGAGAGCCTGGTCGTAGTGGCCCAGTCGCCGGTGGGCGACCCCCAGGCTGTCCCACGCCGCGGCCTCGCCGTTGCGGTCGCCGGTCTCCCGGTGGATCGCGAGGGAACGGCCGCACTCCTCGACCGCCTTGCCGTACTCGCCGAGCAGCAGGTAGGTCCACCCCACCTCGTTGTGCACGCTCGCCACGCCGTTGAGATGTCCGGCCGCGCGGTACAGGTCACCGGCGAGGCGGTAGTGCTCCAAGGCCTCGGTATGGCGGCTGTTCCGGTTGGCGATGAAGGCCCCGTAGCGATGGACGCGCGCCTGGCCGGGCATGTCACCGAGTTCCCTGAACAACCGCAGGGCGCGCTCAAGGTGCTCGCCGGCGCCTTCCCACTGCCCGAGCCGGCTCAGGGCGAAGCCCAGCGCGCGGTGCCCGTGCGCCTGCCCCAGCAGGTCGCCTTCCCGCTGCGCCGCGGTGATGGCCGTGCTCTGCACCGTCCGCTGCTGTTGCCAGCGCCCGTTGCGGTCCAGGTACATCTCCAGCACGGAGGCCAGCTGCCAGCTGAAGGCGCCGTCACCGTGCCGGCCGTGCTGCGCGGCGGCCGCCAGCAGCACGGGCCGTTCCCGCTCGAACCAGTCGGCCGCGCCGCGCTGGTCGGAGAACCGCTCGGGCAGGGTGTGTGCGGCCGGGCGGCGCAGGGTGATCCGTTCGCGGTGGGGCGCGAGGACGGCTTCCGCG
Organism: Streptomyces sp. NPDC086519; assembly: GCF_040686075.1. Lineage (NCBI taxonomy): Bacteria > Bacillati > Actinomycetota > Actinomycetes > Kitasatosporales > Streptomycetaceae > Streptomyces > Streptomyces sp. NPDC086519. The sequence continues at coordinate 327,761 of NZ_JBFBJL010000002.1, read as the reverse complement.
GCGTGGGCGCTGTGCAGGTAGTGGTCGAGGACGCGCGTGGTGGCCGCTGCCACGTCGTGCGCGGTCTCGAACTCGGCGGCCAGCTCCGCTGCGTAGGCCCGCAGCAGACTGTGCGAGGTGAAGCGGCCGGGCTCGTTCTCGAAGAGCAGATGCGCCCTGACCAGCTCCGCGAGGCAGGACCGGATCTCCCTGACGCCGGTGGCCGCCAGGCTTGCCGCGGCGGCTACGGAGCAGTGCGGGCCGGGGTGCAGGGCGAGCAGCCGGAACAGCTCGGCCGCCCGTGGGGTCAGTGCCTGGTAGGACCAGGAGAAGACGCAGCGCGCGTCGGCGAGCGGAGGCTCGCCGACGAAGGCGTCGAGGCTGCCCTGGCTGGTCCGCAGTTCGTCGGCGATGGCGGCCAGCGGGTGGCCGGGGTTGAGTGCGGCTCGCGCGCTCACGATGGCCAGCGCCAGCGGAAGCCGCCCGCACAGGGCGACGATCTCGGCGGCCGCGGCGGCCTCCCGGGTGACCCGCGCGCTGCCCAGCCGGCGGGAGAGGAGCGCGAGCGCCTCGTCCTCGTCGAGCGGATTCAAGGTGACCGAATGCGCGCCCTCGACAGCCATGAGTCCCTGTAGCTGGTGGCGGCTGGTGACGATGGCGAGACAGCCGGGCGGGGCGGGCAGCAGGGGACGCACCTGCTCGGAGTCGCGGGCGTTGTCCAGGACGACCACGACCCGGCGACCGGCCAGGAGGCTGCGATACAGCGCGGTCTGCGCCCGCAGTTCCGCCGGGATGCGGCTCACGGCCACGCCGAAGGCGTCGAGCAGCGCACGCATCGCCTCGGGGCCGCTCATGGCAGGCCCTGTCAGGTGGAAGCCCCGAAGGTCGACGTAGAGCTGTCCGTCGGGGAAGCGGTCGGCGAGCCGGTTCGCCCAGTGCACGGCCAGGGTGGTCTTGCCGACTCCGGCCATGCCGCTGATGACGACGGCCTGGGCGGGGTCTCCAGGCTCGGGCACCAGCGTGTCCAGGAGGCCGAGTTCGCCGCTGCGCCCGGTGAAGACGCTCAGGTCGCACGGCAGTTGGGCGGGAGGCGGGGCACCGGTGGCCGCCGCCGGGTCAGGACCGGGCGCCGCGGGGACCTGCGCCCGGGGCCGGTGCAGCGCGGTGCGCTGTGCCTCCCGCAGCTCGGGACCGGGATCGAGGCCGAGCTCGTCGGCGAGCCGCGCCCGTACGACCCGGTAGGTCTCCAGTGCCTCGCCCTGACGGCCCGCGGCGGCGAGCACCTCGATGAGCCGGGCCTGCAGGCCTTCGTCGAGCGGATGGTGGGCGGCGGCCTGGCGGAGGGTGACCAGGACGTGCTCGGTGAGGACGGCACCCGCGGTGGGCACGTACCCGGCCGCCTCCTTGACGGCGGCGACATGCTCGTCGTCGACGGCGGTGAAGACCGGCAGCGCCCGGACCTCGGGCGGAATGCCGGAGCCCGCCGGGCCCCGCCACAGATCCAGTGCTTCGACCAGCAACTCCACGGCCTTCGCCCGGTCGCCCTGCCGCGCCGCCCGGCGCGCGTCCTGGCGCAGCGTTCTGAAGCGCAGCAGGTCCAGTTCGTGCGGTGCCACGTCGACGCGGTAGCCACCGGAGTCGCGGACCAGACGGTGCGAGGCGGTGCCGGAGAGCAGGCCGGGTTCGAGCAGCCGGCGCAGCGCCGCGACGTGGCGGTGGATCACGTTCACCGCGGTGGCCGGTGGGTCCTGGTGCCACAGTGCGTCCACGATCCCGTGCAGGGGGACGGGCTGGCCCGCGTGCGCCAGGAGCAGCGCCAGCAGGGCCCGCTGTTTGGGCGGGCCCAGTTTCACGTCGGTGGTGCCCTGCATGACCCGGACGGGTCCAAGTATCTGAAAACGCATGGCCGGTTGGTTCCATCGGTCTTGGGGCGCCGGGCGCGGATCCGGCGCTTTCCAGCACAGGGGCTGTCGGGGCGGGGACGGGGGAGGGCTGTGGGCGTGGCGGGTGCCGGTCGAGCCGTCGTCCGCGACCGGACCGAGGTGACGCGGCGACCCTCGCGGGAGCAGCGTCACGGCCGTCCTCGCCGAACTGTCATTTCTCCGCCGCCGCGAAGAAGTCGAGGTAGCGGCGCGTGAGTTCGGCGGGCGCCTCCAACGGGATGTTGTGCCCCGCCCGCTCGATCACCACAGGTGTGACGTCGACCGCGACGTGAGCCATCTGCTCCCCGGGCTCCGCCGCGAGGTAGGCGCGGCCCCCGACGGCCAGCACCGGGCATTCCAGCGGGACGGCGAACTGCGGCCGGTTCTGGTCGGCGTCGGTCCCGGTCGCCCGGTAGAGCTCGAACACCGCGTGGTTGCCGCCCGGTTCTTCGAGCCCCCGGGTGTATTCGTCCTCGTCCGCGTCCGTGTACGCGCTCGGGTCCCACATGATCCGGCGCATGAAGTACGTCCAGAAGGCACGTTCCCGGCCGGTGATCAGCAGTTCGGGGTAGTGCGGCAGGCCGAACAGCGAGCGATGCCAGCCGGTGCGGGGATCCTCGGCGTCGAGCGGCCCGAGGTCGGGCACCGGGAGGCCGGGCAGTCTCGTCTCCTGGAAGACGAGTTGGACGACGTCCGGGCGGTGGAAGGCCGCGACGGCGTAGGCGACGGCCGCACCCCAGTCCTCGCCCACCACGCGGTACCGGTCGTGTCCCAGCGTCGCCATGAGCGCGGCGATGTCGGCGGCCAGGGTCCGCGTGTCGTACCCGGTCGCCGGACGCCCGGAGCCGCCGAATCCCCGCAGGTCCACCGCGACGACCGTGTAGTGCGGGGTGAGCAGCGGGATGACATGGCGCCAGAAGAACATGGTCTTCGGCACGCCGTGGATCAGGACGACCGGGTCGCCGCTGCCGCCCGTCGCGTAGTGCAGATCGACCCCGTTGACCCGTGGCCGGCCGTGGGTGAGCGGGACGCCGGCGTGATCCGTCATCCTCAGTGCTCCGGATTCCGTCATCGCCGCCTCCTCGTCACCGGTCCCCGTCGGCACCAGGAGCGCCGACGGTTCGTATTCCACACCGGCCGACGTTCCGCTCGCACTGGGGGGCCACCCCGGTCCGAGGGCGCGCCACCCGTCAGCCGGAGGACGCCCAGGACGTGGCGCTGTCCGCGGCCACGGGCATCAGCGCCGGGAGCATCAGCTTTCTTCCTGTCCTTCCGGGACGGTGCGGCTCACAGGGACGGCGGCGGTCCGGTGACGCGCAGGTGGAAGGCCTCGGCGGAGGCCACGACCGCCGCGAGATCGAACTCCGGCGGCAGGTCCCCGGCCTCGGCCACCGGGGTGCCGTTGGCCCTGAAGTACTCCTCGATGCAGGCCGGGCTGAACAGCACCGCTGTCCGGGCCCCCTCGGGCGAGCGCACCAGATAGCTGTGCGGAACCCCGCGCGGCCCGTACGCGACCTGTCCGGGCACCAGGTCGTGGCGCTGGTCGCCGACGAAGAACGTCACCTCGCCGTCGAGGACGAACCAGACCTCCTCCTCGTCCTCGTGGACGTGGTGCGGGGGTGCGTGGCCGGCCGGGTCGGCGAACTCCATCAGACTGAGCCGGTTGTCGGTCGCGGTGCCGGGAAGCAGGATCCTGGCCTGGCCGCCGAGGAACCAGAAGGGTTCGCGCTCGGGCGCCGGGCCGAAGGTCGGGAAGAACCTGGTCATTCGCGCTCCTGACGTCATCGGCGGCCGCCCAGGAAGTGCAGCAGCATGCCGGTCATCTCTTTCGGGTGTTCCTCGTAGATCCAGTGGCCGGAGTCGGGGACGACAGCCGGGGTGACGTCGGTGGCGTAGTGGCGCACCTGCTTCCCGACCGACGAACCGAGGCTGCTGGAGGCGCCGATCGCGAGCACCGGCATGGTCAGGGGCGTCTTCTGGAACCGCGCGTTGTCGGCGATGTCCTGCGGGAACGTCCGGAACCACGCGAAGCTCGCTTCCAGGTGCGCGTGGTCGCGCAGGTACGAGGCGAAGACCGCGAGGTCGTCCGGGGTCAGAGCGTCCTTGTGCACGGCGATGCCCCGCATGAAGCCCGACGTCCAGGTCAGCTCGCGGCCCCGGATCAGGCTCTCGGGCAGGCCGGTCCGCAGGGAGAAGAAGCCGAAGTGCCACGCCCCGGGGCCCTGGGCCGTCAGCGACGGGAACCGGTAGATGCCCGGGTCCGGGATCGGGGCCTCGCTGAGCACGAGTTTCCTGACGCTGTGCGGGTACTGCGCCGCGTAGGAGTAGGCGACCATCGTGCCGATGTCATGGCCGACGACATTCACGTCGCGGTCCTTGCCGAGCGACACCAGGAGCGCGTGCAGATCGGCGGCCATGGTCTTCTTGTCGTAGCCGGACGCCGGGGCGTCGCTTTGGCCCGCGCCGGGCAGGTCCGGCGCGATGACGGTGTAGTGCCGGGCGAGCGCGGGCATGATGCCGTGCCACTCGTACCAGGTCTGCGGGTAGCCGTGGATCAGGACCAGGGTCGGGCCGTGACCGCCGATCACGTAGTGGATGCCGATCCCGGCGACCCGCGTCCTGTGTTCGCTGAAGCCGGCGGGTATCCGCTCGCCGGCCGGTGACGCAGGCTTGGCCGAGGCCGCGGCCGTGAGGGTGGTCGAGCCGAGGCCGACGGCCAGGGCGAAGACCGCGGCCACCAGGCGGCGGGATCCGGGCAGGCGGAGTCGGAGTCCGGGGCGGGATGCGGGCAGGCGGAGGCTCACTGGTCTCTCCAGGGGACGCGAAGGGGAGCGGGGCGCGGCGGGCTCGGCGCCCGCCGTGCCGTGACGGCAGGTCAGAGGGAGTCGACCAGGCCGCCGTCGATGACGAAGTCGGCGCCGGTGATGTTCGCCGCCCGTGGACCGGCGAGGTAGACCACGAGGTCGGCCACCTCCGACGGCCGGGTGAAGCGGCCGGTCACCGACTGGTCCGCCGCGCCGCGGGCCACCTCCCGGGGATCGAGGCCCCGGGACTGGCCGACCGCGGCGGCGACACCGTCGGCGCCCTGCCACAGCGCCGTCTCCACCGGGCCGGGACCGATGGTGTTCACCCGCACACCGCGTGGCCCCACCTCCTTGGACAGGGCCTTGCAGAAGTTGGTCAGCGCCGCCTTCGCCGCGCCGTAGTCGATGACCAGCGGGTCCGGCAGCCGGGCGTTGACCGAGGAGACGGTGACGATACGTCCCGCGCCGGCGGCGAGCAGGTGCGGCAGCGCGGCCCGGGTGGTACGGACGGCGGCCATGAGGTTGACCGTGAACGTCCACTCCCAGTCCTCGTCCTTCACGCCCAGGAAGCCGTCGACCCGCGGCCGCACCGCACCGACGTTGTTCACCAGCACGTCGACACCGCCATGGAGCGCCACGGCCTCGGCGACCAGCGCGGCCGGACCCTCGGGCGTCGCGAGGTCGACCTCCACGACGGTGAGCTCAGCCCCCTGCTTCACGTGCTGGTCGAGGGCGTCGGTGCGCTCCCTCGAACCCGCGACGACGCGGGCACCGGCCGCGAGGAAGGCCTCGACGACGGCCAGCCCGATGCCGCGCCCGGCGCCGGTGACCACGACGGTCCGCCCGGCCAGACCCGCGTCGGCACCGGATGTTCCGGCGGTCCGGGACGCGCGGGAGGTCATCGCCCGGCCTCCGGGCTCTGCTGCCGCAGCCAGGTGAGGACGGTGTCCGCGACCTCGCGCCAGCCGCCGTCGATCGTCAGGGAGTGCCCGCGGTCGGGGAAGTTGATGATGTCGGTGACCGCGTCGGAGTGCCGGTACTGCTTGAGGGTGGCCCGGGTGACGACCTCGGGCACCGTGTGGTCCTTGCCGCCGGAGATGAGCAGCAGCGGGCCGCGTCCGCTGTTCTTCGTGTCGACCTTCGCCGGCGAGTGGGGGTTGAAGTTGGCGGAGGCGGCCTCGTACAGCGGCTTGCCCGGCGCGGGGATGGTCCAGCGCTCGTACAGGGCCGCCGACTCCTCCTCCGCGATGGCGTTGCCGAACGCGAACCGGAACTGCTCCGCGGTCAGGGAGACCGACCGGCGCTTGTTGGCCGGGTTCTTGAAGACCGGGAGCGTCGCCTTCAGGGCGGACAGCGGCAGCGGCAGCACGCCCTTGATCTGCGCGGCGTCGATCGCGACCGCCGCGGCGGCGCGGTCCTGGCCGAGCAGCTTCTGCGCGATCATCCCGCCGAACGAGTGACCGATCACGATGGGCCGCACCGGCAGGGCCGCGATCAGGGCCGCGTAGTGCTCGACGACGTCGTCGATGCCGTGGCCGGCGATGCTCTCGGGGTTCTGGCGCGCGTCCTCGACGGTGTCGGGGTCGCCGGGCCACCCGGGCGCGGACGGGTCGTAGCCCTCGTCACGGAACAGCTCGATCCACGGCTGCCAGGAGGTGCTGTGCAGCCAGAGTCCGTGGATGAAGACCACGGGAAGGGGGACGGTCATGGCGGGGCCTTTCTTGTCGGTGTCCTGACCCGGCATGCGGACACGTAACCGGGAACCCCGCTGCTCTCGCACCGGGGAGGCACCCCAGTGGTTCAGGGGCGGACGCCGAACGGCCCGAGGACACCCGCGTCGATCCGCGGGGACTCCAGCAGCGTCCACGCGTTGTCCCGCGTGAAGACCTCGGGCGCCCCCGGTGACGTGGTCCTCGGCGACCACCGGGCCGGCGACGGTCACCCGCCGCTCGACGCCTTCGCCCCTTGCTCCGGCTGAACTCCCCGCCCCGTGTCCGTCTTTGTCCCCGAAGCGGAAGGCGCGGGGCGCGGGCGTCCTGAAAAGGCCGGCCGACGTACGACGTGACGGCGGTCGTGGGCTCGCGGTGATCCGCGGCGTAAAGATCCGTTCATGGTTCTCGGGCGAACAGGGACAGTAACCGTCGTGATCTGATAAGAAATGCGCACACTTCGGTTAAGAGGGATAGCTCCTGCGCGCCTCGTGACGTGGACGCACCTGTAGGCCCGAGTGACGCTTCGACCGCCGTCACGGCCACAGATGTGACGGCGCGTCAGTTTCTAGGAGATTTCTGCATGGCCAAGAAGGCCCACGCCGCGCCGGGACGTCCCGGACGCGCGGCAGTCAAGACCGGCAGACGGGCCAGGGCGATCACCGCGGCTTCCACCGCTGCCATCGCTCTCGTCGCCGTCACCGTGACCGCCACTGGAGCGGTCGCCCAGGGGGGAGCGGCCGGATCGGGCGGACCCAGGCGAATAGGGACGGCCCCGCGGGTCCCGGCGGGTGCGACGGTCACCGGCGCGACCGCGTCGGGAACCACGCTGCACCTCAGCGTGAACCTGGCTCCGCGTGATCCGCAGTCGCTGGCGGACTTCGTCACCGCCGTGTCCACACCGGGGAACGCCCAGTACCACCACTACCTGGCCAAGGGGCAGTTCGCCGCGGTCTTCGGTCCCACGCGGGCCACCATCGCGGGAGTCTCGCAGGCGTTGAAGGCGGCCGGCCTCTCTCCCGGCAGGGTCAGCCCGGACGGCCTGTCCATCCCGGTCACCGCCACCGCCGCGCAGGCGTCCCACGCCTTCGGCACCGGCTTCCGCGACGTCCGGCTCAAGGACGGCACCACCGACTACCTCAACACCTCGGCCCCCTCGCTGCCCGCGAACGTGGCGTCCTCGGTGACCGGGATCGTCGGCCTGAGCAGCATCAACACCGTCAGCAGTCACCACTCCGCGGTGCGTCGCGCAAGCAGGCACAGCTCTGCCACCGCCACCGCCACCGTCTCCGGACGCAGTTCGCGCACGGTGACCCCCCACACGTACACCCCGGCACTCTGCGCCGACTTCACCGGCTCCGGCCTGACCGACGGCACCGACTACTACAGCCCTGGCAAGCTGGCCGGCGCCTACGGGATGACCAGCTCCGCCACCGCCGGTGCGGGGCAGACCGTGGCCGTGTTCGAGCTGGAGAACGTCGACGCCGGCAGCATCGCCGCGTACCAGTCCTGCGTCGGTACCAGCACCTCGGTGTCCCGCGTGTACGTCGACACGACGGCAGGGGCCGGCGCACCGGCCACCGACGGATCGGTCGGCGTGGAGTCCGCGCTCGACATCGAGGACCTGATAGGCCTGGTGCCCGGCGCCGCCGTCATCGACTACCAGGGGCCGGACGCCGCGTCCGCGACCGACCAGAACGTGCTCGACGTCTACCAGCGGATGGTCACCGACGACCAGGCGCAGGTCATCTCCACCAGTTGGGGCGAATGCGAGGCGGTCGAGAGCAGCGCGACCGCGAATGCCGAGAACACCGTCTTCGCGGAGGCCGCCGCCCAGGGCCAGAGCGTCGTCGCCGCCTCGGGCGATGACGGCTCCAGCGACTGCTACCGCGCGACCGGCTCCACGGCCAAGGCCGTCGACGACCCCGCGAGCCAGCCCTACGTCACCGGTGTCGGCGGCACCACGATGACCACCTCGGGCAGCACCACGACCCAGACGACGTGGGGCAACGCCTCCGGCGGTACCGGTGGCGGCGTCTCCTCGCGCTGGGCTCCCGTCGTCTACCAGGGCGGTGTCGCCACCACCACCAAGCGCGCCGTTCCGGATGTCTCCGCTCTGGCGGACCCGGCCGACGGGTATCCGATCTACTTCCAGGACGACAGCCAGTCCGCCAGCCCCGTCCCCGGTCTCATCGGCGGCACCAGCGGTGCGGCCCCGACCTGGGCCGCCGCGATCGTCCAGGCCAACGCAGGCACGGCCTGCCAGACCAACGGCCAGGTCGGCTTCCTCAACAACGCCCTCTACAAGGCCGCACGGAGCAGCTACCCGACGAACTTCTGGGACGTCACCAGCGGCGACAACTCCGTATACGCCACCGGCTACACGGCGGCCGCCGGCTACGACGAGGTGACCGGCCTGGGCTCGCCCAAGGAGGCCGGCCTGACCACCGCACTGTGCGCGGCCAAGGGCACGGCCGCCACGGGCGCCTCCACCTTCCACCCGCTCAGCAGCCCCAAGCGCCTGTTGGACACCCGCAACGGCACCGGCTGGGGCCTCAGTTCCATCCCGACCACGAAGCCCCTGGTCGCGGGCGGCACCGCCCCGGTCAAGATCGAGGGCGCCGGAGGGATCCCCAGCAGCGGCGTGACCGCTGTCGTGCTCAACCTCACGGTCACCGGCACCACCGGCGCGGGTTCGTTGATCGCCTGGGCCGACGGCACCAGCAAGCCGGCCACCAGCAACCTCAACTGGACCGGCGCGAGCCAGACCATCGCCGCCTCGGCGACCGTCAAGGTGGCGGGCGACGGCGTGGTCGACCTCTACACGAGCAGCACCACCCACCTGATCGCCGATGTCCAGGGCTACTACACCAGCGGCACCACCGGCTCGACGTACACGGCGCTGACCCCGGCCCGCCTGCTGGACACCCGCTCCAAGGTCGGCATCTCCACCACCAGCAAGATCTCCAACGCGGTGGTCAGCCTCAAGGTCCGCGGCCATGGCGGCGTGCCCACCGCCGCCACCTCCGTGGTGCTCAACCTGACGGCCACCCAGACCGTCGGCGGGGGCTACCTGGAGGCCTACCCCGAAGGCGCCACCCGCCCGACCGCGTCCAACGTCAACTGGTCGGCCACCGGGACCACCATCCCCAACCTGGTGGTCGTGCCGGTCGGCAGCGACGGCAACGTCAGCATCTACGTGCACGGCACCAGCCACGTGATCGCCGACGTCTCCGGGTACTTCTCCACCAGCGGTTCGGCCTTCCACACGGTCACCCCGCTGCGCCTGCTGGACACACGTCAGACGACGGCGCTGGGCGCCGGCAAGACGCTGGCCCTACAGATCTCGGGGCGCGACGCCATCCCGTCCACCGGCGTCAAGGCGGTCGTGCTGACCGTCACCGTCACCGGCACCACGGGCAGTGGATACCTCACCGCCTGGGCCGACGGCGGCAGCCGTCCGACGGCCTCCAACCTGAACTGGGTGCAGGGCAAGACGATCGGCAACCAGGTCATGGTGCCCGTCGGCTCCGACGGCAAGGTGGACTTCTACACGAACAGCACCACCAACGTGATCGCGGACGTGGCCGGCTACATCAGCTGACGCCCACCGACGACACGACCGCGATGCCCCGCCGACCATTCCGGACGGCGGGGCATCGTTGCACTCAGGGATGCGTGTGCTGCGCACTTCGAGCACGCGGGCTGTCAGCCGTCGCCGTCATCCTCGTCGTCCGGTTCGGGGGGCCGCCCAGCGGGGCTGCTCCACGAGCTTCTGCCGCCAGTCGATCCCCGTCAGAGGGCGCGGCCGGCCGGCTTCCCGTCGTGCTGCCCGCTCGGGGGCCGCCCAACTGTCCACGGACCGGCACGGATGCGGGACGACTGCCGGTTGGCTTCGGCGTCAGTGCCGCGACGGCTTGCGCCGCATGTGCAGCACCGCTGCCCTCCTGATGGACGGGCCGTGGTTCTGCCGTGGCCAAACGCCAGACAGGCCCGTGATCTGCGTTTCCGCAGATCACGGGCCTGTCTCCTGGGGTGAGTGACGGGACTCGAACCCGCGACATCCTGGACCACAACCAGGTGCTCTACCAGCTGAGCTACACCCACCACGACCGGTGGTGATTCTGTGGTTTCTCCGACCGGCCGAGAAAAAGTGTACAGGGTCCGAAGGGGTGCTCGCGCACGGCTTTCCGGGAGCCGTCCCCGGGGTCTCCCGGGTGCCTATTCCGCAGGCAGGACGTGCTTGGCCGCGATCGTCCGCGCGGTGTCCGAGTCCGGGCCGGGCTGCGGTACGAAGATCGCCTCGCGGTAGTAGCGCAGTTCGGCGATCGACTCGCGGATGTCGGCGAGGGCGCGGTGGTTGCCGTTCTTCTCCGGGCTGTTGAAGTAGGCCCGCGGGTACCAGCGGCGCGCCAGCTCCTTGACGCTGGACACGTCGACGATGCGGTAGTGCAGCCAGCGCTCCAGGGCCGCCATGTCCCGGGCCAGGAAGCCGCGGTCGGTGCCGACGGAGTTCCCGCACAGCGGGGCCTTGCCCGGCTCCTTCACGTGCTCCCGTACGTAGGCCAGGACCTGCTCCTCGGCCTCGGCGAGCGTCGTGCCGCCGGCCAGTTCGTCGAGCAGGCCGGACGTGGTGTGCATCTGCCGCACCACCTCCGGCATCGTCTCCAGGGCTTTGGCCGGCGGACGGATGACGATGTCCACGCCCTCGCCGAGCACGTTCAGCTCGGAGTCGGTGACCAGTGCGGCCACCTCGATGAGCGCGTCGTCGGACAGCGAGAGGCCGGTCATCTCGCAGTCGATCCACACCATGCGATCGTTCATGCGACCACCCTAAAGCTGACGTCGGCGTTTGGGTGCCCCCGGTGCGACGCCGACGTTCTGGGGGCTGCGCCGCCCCCAGACCCGCGCACCTACGGCCTACGGTCTACGGTCTACGGCCTCGTCCTCGAACGCCGACCGGGCCGGGCCGGGTCGGCTGGGTGCCGTCGTTCTCGCTCGCCGCACGGCTGAGGGGGCGGTGGGTGGGCGAGGGGATGGGAGCGGCCCACCCGAGCTGGTCGGGTGGGCCGGTGGCGGATCAGCTGCCGGTGCGCGGGCCCGGGAGGCTCGGTGACAGGCCCACCGCCGCTGTCCTGCGGGTCTGCATCGGGAGGACGCCCTCGGGGTACGGGACCGCGAGCGGGCCCGTCTGCGTGAGCGGGGCCGGTTCCGGGGTGTCGGGGCGGTCGGACTGCGGGCGGCGTGCCCGGTAGGCCGCCCGGTACGCCGCCGGGGACGAACCCAGCTGGCGCCGGAAGTGGCCGCGCAGGGCGACGGGAGAGCGGAAGCCGCAGCGGCCCGCCACCTCGTCCACCGAGTAGTCCGACGTCTCCAGGAGACGCTGGGCCTGGAGGACCCGTTGCGTGATCAGCCACTGGAGCGGCGCCGACCCCGTCAGCGAGCGGAAGCGGCGGTCGAAGGTGCGGCGGCTCATGTACGCGCGGGCAGCCAGCGTCTCCACGTCGAACTGCTCGTGGAGGTGTTCCAGCGCCCAGGCGACGACCTCGGCGAGCGGGTCGGCGCCGATCTCCTCTGGTAAAGACCGATCGAGGTAGCGCTCCTGACCGCCCGAGCGGCGCGGCGGGACCACCAGACGGCGGGCGAGTGCACCGGCCGCCTCGTTGCCGTGGTCCGTCCGCACTATGTGGAGACAGAGGTCGATTCCGGCCGCTGTTCCGGCGGAGGTGAGGACGTCGCCGTCGTCCACGAAGAGTTCCCGTGGGTCGACGTGCACCGACGGATAGCGCTTGGCCAGCGTCGGCGCGTACATCCAGTGGGTGGTGGCCGGGCGGCCGTCCAGCAGCCCTGCGGCGGCCAGCACGAACGCGCCCGTGCACAGCCCGACTATGCGCGCACCCTCTTCATGGGCGCGGCGCAGCGCGTCCAGGGCCTCTTCCGGTGGCGGCGCGGTGATCGAGCGCCAGGCCGGTACGACGACCGTGCCGGCGCGTGAGATGGCCTCCAGGCCATGCGGCGCGGTGAGTTCCAGGCCCCCTGTGGTCCGCAGCGGGCCTTCCTCGCCTCCGCACACCAGCAGTCGGTAGCGCGGTACGCCGGCGTCCTGGCGGTCTATCCCGAACACCGACAGCGGGATGGAACTCTCGAAGATGGGGCCGCCGCTGAACAGCAGCACCGCGACGATCTCCTTGCGGCGTCGCCCGGAGAGTTTCCGGACCGCGGCTTCCGGCGCGGCAGTGGAGTCGTGGCTCATCCTGCTAAGCCCCCCTTGGTGGTCGCGGCTCCTCGGTTGTGTCGCTCCTGCACGTTTCCCCTCGGTCCTGCACGAGTCCCCCGCCGTAAGACGTCAAGATCGAATCTACTGGTTTCCGCGGTGTCGCGTTGACCAGTTCGACACGCCGCCGATTGTCGACATGACAACTTGGCGTGAAGCATTCGATCACGAAGGGTTGCACTCACGGGCCGTGCAGGGAAGTGCGCCTCGTGGCAGTGGCCAAACCGCATAGGGTGCGGAGGGTCCCGCAGACCCTTTCCGTGCAGGTGGAACGGGGGTTGGGGGGTGGTTGGGACCCCTCTTGCACAGGTCCGGGAAGTTGGCTGAAAAGAAGCGTTCGTGTACGCGGAAACCGGTCAGTCGACCGGTGTACTGCTCCGGGTGTGACGTCCACCTCTCCGGGCCGCCGCCGGGTGCCTCGCGCCGTGCTCCGAGCGGCGCAGCAGGAAGCGGCAGGCGGCGGTGACGGCGACGAGGCCGAGGGCGGTGCCGGCCGCGCCAGCCGGCGAGGTGCCGTACCAGAGGAGCACCACGGGGACGAGGGCACAGGAGAACGCGGCCCAGCGGACCACATCGTCGGCGGTGTCGGGGGCGGGGTGCGGGCCTGGCACCCGGTGCGGGCCTGGCGCTCGCTGGGGGCCCGGGGCCCGATGGGGGCCTGGCGCCCGATGGGGGCCTGGGGCCCGGTGGGCTCCGGCGGTGGGGGCGCCGGGGGCGGTGGGGGTGGTGGGGCGCGGTCGGGGCATGCTCGTATTCCTTCGTGGTTACTCGCGGTGCTCGCGGTGTTCGTGGTACTCGTCGTGCTCCCTCGTGCTCCCTCGTGACGCACTGGTACCGGGATCAACGCGTGTTCGAGCCGTCGGTCACCGTGCGTGCGGCCCTCGGCGCTGTCCGAATCCTGTGCAAACCGCCTGTACGGGGCAGCAACCATTGCGTTACGGGCGCGGCTCGTGCATGCTCCCTGGAACCCCTAACCGACTCCGGGGAAGGTCCCCCACGGAGAGTGCGCGGGATCTGGGCTGAGGAGGCGTGCCGCCGTACCCTTGGGGGTATGGGGTTGGGAAGATGTTTCCCGGACACAGCTCCGCCGCACACTGTCGTCCCTCCCACACAAGGATCACAACGCCGAGACAGCCATGGCCGGTCACGAATTCTTCGATCCAGCGGACCGCAAGCGGCCGGTCGCCGACCCCACGGCGGCCGATGCGCTGGCGGCGGAAGAGTCACGCCCTTCCTGCGATCCCGCCTTCAAGCACGGGGTGGTCGTCGGCTTCGACGGTTCCACCTCCAGCGAGCGCGCCCTCGCCTATGCGATCGGGATGGCCCATCGCTCCCGCGCGGGGCTGATCATCGTCCATGTCGCCAACCGACTGCCGACCACCGTGTGGGCCGGCTGCGAACCGCCGGTGTTCGTCGACGTACCGGACCACCGGACCGAGGTGCTCGGGCTCGAACTCGCCTGCGCGGAGTATCTGGCCGAGGTGCCCTGGATCCTCGTCGAGCGCGGCGGTGACATCTGCCATGAACTCGAAGAGGTGGGGCGGGAGTACGAGGCCGACGCGATCGTCGTGGGGTCGACCCACGGAATCGTCGGCCGGATCTTCGGCTCCGTGGCAGGCAGACTCGCCAAGCGGGCCAAGCGGCCCGTCGTTGTCATTCCGTAACTCCACGTTCTCCCAGGTGAGATGTGCCATGGGAACGGGCGGCTCTCTTTGTGCGGTGCCCGAAATTCCTGGCGTGCGGAGGTGTTTGTGCCCTTGTGAAGGGCATATATCGGTCACCGCGCACAACTGCACAGAGCATGAAGGGAGCCCGCCGTGGACAATGACGTCTCCGCGGGAAGCGGAACCACCACCGTGGCCGGTCGACTCGCCCTGGGAATAACCCTGTTGGCGTTCGGACTCGGCACCACCGGTGTCATCGACAACGTCACCACCTCTGACGCCGTGTCAATCGCCCACTACGTGGGCGGAGTCGCCCTCTTCCTGGTCGGCCTGCTGGCTTTCCGTGACCGTGACGCCGTGAACGGCACCGGCTATGTGACCCTCGGCGCGCTCTGGTTCACCTGGGCCGTCTCGTCCGGCGGCAAGTCCTCGGCCAACGGCGCCGGTCTCTTCCTGCTCCTCTTCGCCCTCGTGGCCCTGTCGTTGACCCTCGCGGGCGGCGACCAGCTCGGACAGGGCATGCACGGGCTGCTGTTCCTGGCGATGCTCGTGCTCGCCGTCGCGCAGTTCGCCGACAGCTCGTCACTGACCAAGGTCGGCGGCTGGGTCGCGGTGGCGGCGGGGGCGGTGGCCTGGTACGCCGCGACGGCCGCGCTCGCGCACTGGCCGACGGTGCTTCCGGGGCGGGCTGCCGGTCGGGGAGTGACGGCCCACGGCTGAAAAGGCAGCCGACGCCGGGGAGTTGGGCGGCCCCGGCGATCCAATGAGCGGACCCTCGCGTGGCCTTCGGCGCACGTGGGGGTCCGCTCGGTCGTCCGGCCCGTGCGGGATCGGTGCGGCGGGGGTGTACGTCTGCGGGGTGAGACCGGTCCCCCGCCGTATGGGGTGAGTGGCAGCAATCCGCATTTGGTCGTATTGACCGAACCTCGCCCCCCGTGGCTAGCCTGAAACCCGCTGTGTTCGTCCTCCTGACGAAAAATGCCGCCGGGGGCTCGGTCCGGCTCAGTCCGTCCGTGACCGGGGGTGTTGAGTGATCGCCGCCATCGACTTCGGGGCCTCGGCGACGAAGGCCGCCCTCTTCGAGAAGGGCTCCTCCAGGCCGGTTCTCATCGACGGAGCACACGAGTCCTCCAGCGCGGTGTTCCTCCACCGGGACGGGCGGCTCCTCTCCGGTGTCGGTGCGCTCGCCAGCGCCCGACGCCGCCCGCACCGCATGCAGGCCGCGCTGAAGAGACGGATCAACCGTCCCGACGAGATCGAGCCCGTCCACCAAGAAGTGGAGTTCGACGCGGTGGTCCTGCGCCCGCTCGTGCGCTGCGCGGCGGCGGTGATCGGCCATGCCTGGCAGGCCGTGCTCCAGGAGACCGGCGGCGTGGAGGTGCCGCTGTTACTGACCCACCCCGTGGGCTGGAACGAGATCCAGCGTGCGGCCATCCTCGAAGCAGCGGCGCTGGCGGGGGTCCGGCCCTCCGGTCTGCTGAGCGAGGCGGAGGCCGTCGGGTGGCACTTACGTGCTGCCCGGCAGTCCACGGGCACCCTGCTCGTGGCGGACGTCGGGGCATCCACCCTCGACATCGCCGTCCTCGGCCTCGAACCGTCCGGCGGGATCACCGTCCGGTACGCCGACGGCGACAACTACCTCGGCGGGGACGACTTCGACCGGGAAGTCCTCGCGCTCGTGGCGGCCGCGCTCTCCGACGACCCGCGGGACGCGGTGCTCCTGACGGAGTTCACCGAGTTCTGCGACGCGTTGCCGCACCTCGCGGCCCGCGAGGCGGAACGGGTGAAACGCATGACGGCCGAGACCGGGACGGCCGTCTTCGCGCGTGGCGACATCGCGGTCGAAGTGGCCCGCGACGAGTTCTTCGACGCCACCGCACACCTGGTCGACCGGATCGTCGGCCGGGTGCGGCGTGCGATCGAGGGCGGAACCGCACGGCCGGAAGCGATGGTCGTCTCGGGCGGCGCGGCACGCCTGTCCTCCGTCCGCGACGCGCTCGCCGAGCTGGCCGAGGAGACAGGCGTCGAATACCTCGCCTGGGACGAGTCGGGCTTACCGGGCACTGCCACGGCGGCGGTGTCGCTCGGTGCGGCAAGCATGCCGCGGCCATGGGGAGGGAACACCGCCAGGGCCCGGCGGCCGGTGACCCTTGAGCATGCGGTGCTCTCGGCGGGGGCGTCGCAAGCGGTCGCGGTGCCGGGCGGGCTCGTCGTCGGCACGCCGATGCGCGGCCTGCGCGAGCAGTCGGCCGACGCTCCGGTGGAACTCGTCCGCCGCAGCACACGGCGCCCGCGTGACGACAGGCTGCTTCTGCGGCCGCACGGTGTGGCGGCCCTGGGCTACGACCCCTCCGGCGACAGGCTGGTCACGGTCGCGCAGGACCGTGGCGCGTGTATCTGGGACATCGGCGAGGACCGCCCCCTTCGGTCCTACCGCGCGTATTGGCAGAGCGGCTCCGTCAAGCCGTCGAGCAGCGTCGTGGCAGCCGCCGCACGCGGCCGACAGGTCGCATGGGCCGACTCCGACGGAGTGGTGTCGATCGTCGGCCCCGACCGGAGATCCCTGCGGCTCGGCCACCCTCCGCACCGGCTGGCCTTCACGGCGGTTCCGTACCTGCTGGCTGTGGGAGCCGACCGGATCACCCTGATCGATCCCGGAACGGCCGAGCCCCTGGACGTGCTCCAGCTTCCCGGGCCGGCTCCGCGCACCGCTGTCGCGCTCGCCGGGGAGGCATCGCTCGTGTTCACTGCCTCGGACCGGGACATACAGTGCTACGACTGCTCGCGCGAACGCTTCACCCCGGTCTGGAAGCGCGAGACCTTCGTCGCGTCGGCCCTCGCCGTCGTCCGGGTGGAATCCCGCCCGGTACTCGTCGCATACGACACGACGATCCGGCTGTACCGGGCCCTGGACGCGCGCACCGGGGTGCAGAACGCCCTGAAGGACGCCGAACGCGCCGCCGCCCCGACCGAGTTGCTGGCCGACGGGACAACCGGGGTGGCTTACGCCCGGCACGAGCGTGGCGAGGTGTCCGTCCTGACGTTCTCCGGGGTGCTGCCGTGATCGCCGGACCGGGCCCGGCCTCCGAAGCGCTGGCCGTTCTGGCCGAGTGGCTGGCGGTGCAGGAGGACCTGCGGGGCGAGGGGTTCCTGGCCGACATCGCTGCACAGTGCCGGCAGCCGTTACGGGTGATGGTCGCGGGCTATGTCTCCTCGGGCAAGTCGACACTCGTCAACGCCCTGCTCGGACGGGAGCTTGCCGGCGTGGACCGCCGCGAGACCACGGCCGAGGTGACCTGGTACCGCCACCCGGATCTCGCGGGGCAGCCGCCGCTCGGAGGCGGGCACCGCGCGGTCGAGACCGGCTTCCCGCTCGCCGACCGGCTCGTCCTGATCGACAGCCCCGGTCTCAACACGGATTCGGGAGTGCAGCAGGCCACGCTGGACCTGCTGTCCGCGGAGCACGACGCGGCCGGCACCGCTGCCGCGCTGGTCTACCTGGTCGTCGGTGAGCCCGCTGCCGGGGATGTCGAACGGTTGGCGGACTTCATCGCCCTGGGCTCGGGCGATCTGGGCAACGTCGTCCTGGTCGGCGGCAAGGCGGAGACCGTCTCGGAGACCGCGATCAAGGACTCGGTCGAGCGGCGGGAGACCGTCGAGGAATCCGCCGCGAGGACCGAGCGGCGGCTGCTGATCCGGAAGGCGTGCGTGCGCAGTGTCGCGGTGAGCCAGCACCTCGCGATGGCGGCGCGGTGCGGGCGGGTGCGGCAGGAGCACGTGGACCTCGTCCGCGTGATCGTCGCTGATCCCGAGCTGCGCCGGTTCGCGGAGAACGGATGGGCGCAACTGAGCCTGGTGTGGAGTGCGCGCGGCTGGGCGGCCGAGGCCTTGGCTCCCCTGCGTGCCCTGACACCGAGTCTCGGCTGGCTGGTGTCGGAGCTGCCGGCCGCCGGTGAGCTCGACGTGGCGTCGCTGTCGGCCTGCTGCGAACGGGTTTCCCGGCTGTCGCGCCTGGAGCAGGTGCTTGCCGAGCTGGCCGACGACGCCGACCTGCTGACCGTGACCGCCGCGACCGAGCGGCTGCGGCGATGGGCGGACCGGCGCGGGCCGTTGCGTGCGGCCGTGGTTCGCGAACAGCTCGACGACCTGTGGAGCCGGTCGGAGTTCGAGGCGTTCCCCCGACGCCGGGCCGCGCTTCTGCTCAGCACCTCGCTGCTGGCCGACATCCCGGTCGCCGACCGGGACTGGGCGATCGCCCTGCTCCGCGGCGAGCCCCATGAACTCCCCGAGCCCTTGACGGCGGTGATTCAGCGCTGGCGGCGCCGGACCGGTTCCGGGGTCCGGGGAGTGCTGGCAGCCGACGTGGCCCAGACAGTCGTCACCGCTGCGGTGCGGCAGCTGACCGGATGATGAGGAACGACACCATGGTCGACATCGTGTGGTGGGTGGGCGGCGCCCTGGTGGGCTTCTGGGCCGGATACCTGGCCCGGGGGCCTCGGACGCCGGTTCGGGACGGCCTCGCCCCGGCAGCCGATGAACGGCCCACGACGGAGGGTGCGGAGAGTGCCGTGGCACCCGAACCGGTGGTGTCTCCGCCTCCGGACAGCGGGGTGTCACCGGAGCCGCGACGGTCGGAAAGCGCCGAGCGGCCGGACGGGCCGGCTGATCGGCCGGCACCCGGAGATGTCCTGCGCACCGCCACCGAAGTACTGGACGTGGCCGATCTCGTCACCAACCCGGAGCTGAGTCGTCGACTGGCCGAAGCCGTCGTGCTACTCCCCGGTGTGGTTGCGATACGCCCCCTGCCCGGCGACGCGTTCGAGCCGCTCGAGCACGAGTGGGTGGGGAGCCGGGGCACGGATGACAGCAGCCGCTGGGACACGGTGGCCGAGGTCCGCTCTCCCGGCGCGTCCGCGTCGGGACGGCTGCTGCGTGCCGCGTACGTCGTCGTCTTCGAACCCCCGGAGGAGTCATGAGCACGACCGCGACCGGCCCCGACCCGATCGACGAGAAGATCACCTATCTGGTGGGGCGCGTCCGTTCGCTCGCCGACGACCTCATCGCACCGCCCACTCTTGACGCCCTCGACAGGCTGGTCCGCCGCCGTGGGACTCCGGCGGTCCGGGCCGTGGTGGTCGGCGAGGTGTCCCGGGGGAAGTCCACCCTCATCAACGCCCTGATCGGGCGGCGCCTGCTGCCCGATGCGGCCGCCGCGCTCACCGCGACATGGACGGTGCTCAGCCACGGCAGCCGGCTGATCGCCAGGGCCCACGTCGCCACCGCCTCCGGGCTCGAACAGATCCTGCTGGAAGGCGCGGACATCGACGCCTACATGACGGTTGTCGGCGAGCGCCTCGTTCGCCGGCGCCACGGTGCGCAGGCGCGGGTCGCATCGGTCGAGATCAGGCTCGACGCACCGGCCTTGGCCGGCGGCCTCGAACTCATCGACACTCCCGGCGTCGGCGGGCTGTCGGCATCGCACCGCTACGCGACCCTGGCCGCGCTCGGCGAGGCCGATGTCCTGATGTTCGTGATCAAGCCCGGCGAGCCGATCAGCGCCACCGAGCGCGGGTTTCTCGCCGAGGCCGTCAAACACCTCGACACGTGCGTCGTCGTGCAGTCCCAACGGGACCTGGCGGCGGACCCGGACAAGCACCTGACCGACGACGTGGAAAGGCTCCGCTCCGCGGACGCCTGGGAGAAGCTGCTGGAGGACCCGGACGAGGCCCGGGAACTGGCCGCCTACTTCAGCAGGACGAAGGCCGTCTCCGTCTCCGCGTTGAACGCCCTGCGCGCCGCGGCCGACCCCGCGGACCCGATCAGCGCGCGGCTCTACCAGAACTCCGGTGTCCCGGAACTGCTGGAGATCCTGGACGACGTGGTCACCCGCGGCCGCACCGTGCATCGCAGGAACCTGCTCCGGCTGGTGGAGTCCGTGGCCCGGGAGTCCCGCAACCGCCTGCGCGACCGGGTCGAGATGCTCGCCGGAAGCGACGCCGGGCAGCGGTTGATCGACGAGCGGGCGGAACGCGTCGCGAAATGGACGACGAACGACGGAGCGCACTGGCGGGCCGTGCTGGACGACATCCACGAGGAACTCGTCAAGGAGGTCACCCGGCACGCGAGGAAGCGGGCCGAGGAGATCGGCGACGACTACCGGCGCCGACTGCGGGACATGAAGACCGCGGAGATCGTCGAGGAGACCAAGGGGATGCTCACGCTGCCAGACTCCGTGCTCGCCGAACTGAACCGCATCTCCACGGACGCGATGACCAACGGCATCGCTCGCATACGCCAGTTGTTCGTCGACGACGAACTCGACGGCCCACTGAGCCATCTGACCGAGACCCAGGCGGTGTTCAGCCGGCTGCCGGACGACTTCGAGGCGCTCACCGGGCCGACCGATCCCAACGACCTCCGCGGCGTCCTGGCCGGCGGGGTCGTCGCGGTCAGTGTCACCGCGCTCGGCGCCGCGGCGCTGGCGAACGCGGCGGCCGTCGCCCTGGTCGCACCCGTCGTGATGCCGTTCCTCATCGGCGCCGGGGTGTTCCACGTGTTCAACCGGAAGTCCCGGCAGCAGAAGCGCACCCTTCAGGGCGCACTCGACACGCTCGGGATCGTCTGCGACGAGATCCGGAACACCGCGGCCGACGCTGTGTTGGAGAGCGCCCGGGAAACGAAGGCGAACCTGGTCAAGCTGATCGACGGGGGGCTCACCGAGCTGGCGGCGCAGATCCGACGGGACCAGGAGGACCTGCTCCGGACCGAAGGACTGACACCTCAGGAACGGCGGGAGCGGCTGGCCGAAGCGGAACAGGAACTGCGCGACGCGGAGGAGGTCATGCAGGCGGCGGCCGTCCTGCGTGGCCGACTCGACTGATCCGCGCCGGCGGACCGGACCGGGCCTGACCCGTCCGGTCGGCCGGTTCGTACCCTCTGACGATCTTTTCAGGAGCGTGCCATGACGAAAGTGCGCCGCGTCGGGGTGATCGTGCCTCTGGGCGAGGAGTTCGAGTACGTCCGCGAAGCGCTGACGCCTTCCCGGGCCGAGGTCGTGGACGGCGAGCAGTACCACGGCTTCGACCTGCCGGCGAGCTCCGTCACCGGGGTCATCCGCGTGCTGTCGGACATGGGCCAGGCGCAGGCCGCCCTGACCGCGGACCGGATGATCAACCGGCTGGGCGTGTCGCTGGTCGTGGTGATCGGGACCGGCGCCGGCCTGGACGGTGACGTCCGGCTGGGCGACGTGGCGGTGGCCGATCAGATCCAGGAACACCTGCGCAAGGCCAAGGTCGTCCCGGGCCGCGACGGATCCGGCGTCACTTTCGAGCGGGCCGCCGAGTCCTGGCGCGCCAACGCCCGGCTCCTCGACCATGTGCGCAACTTCGGCTGGCTGAGCTCCGGCGAGGCCGCGCTCACCCGCTGGCGGCAGAGCGCGGCAGGCCGCTGGCCGGGCGGCGGCGAGGGGCCGACGCCGCCGCACGTGCACGTCGGACCGGTGGCCACCGGCGATGTGGTGGTGGCGGCGGGTACGTTCGCGAGATGGATCCGCGAGGCGAACCGCAAGTTCGTCGCGCTGGACATGGAGGCCGGGGGAGCGGCACTCGCGGCGTACCGCAACGAGTCGGCGGACCTCCTCGTCATCCGCGGGATCTCCGATCATGCCGACGAGCACAAGAAGGAGTGGGACGCGGGACACGACGCGGTCCGCGAGCGGAACGCGTGGCGCCGCTATGCGGTGCGCAACGCGGTGGAATACCTCGTGATCCTGCTGTCGAGCACCGGTTTTCCGTGGCGGGACGGAAAGGCCGCCAGGACCGAAGCGCCGTCTCGCGTCTCCGCCGCGTTGAAGATCGCGCAGTCGGCGTCGCTGGCCGATGCCGCCGTCAGCCTGCTCGGCGACCAGCTCGCCCACCCCGACACCGGGCATGAAGCCGGCCGGCCCACCGTCGACCAGTACGGCGTCGACCAGTACGGCGTCGACCAGTACGAGGTGGACCAGCACCATGACTACCAGCACACGCACGACGGCGCCGGTGACATCTGAGCCAGGGATGCGACCCGGCGGAGAGTCCCGGTTCCGGCGTTCCCGGGACTCCTACTCCACCGTCACCGACTTGGCGAGGTTCCTCGGCTTGTCGATGTCCCGGCCGAGTGCCTTCGCCGTGTGGTAGGCGAGGAGCTGGAGGGGGATGCCCATCAGGATGGGGTCCAGTTCGTCCTCGTTCTTGGGGACGATGATCGTGCGGTCCGCCTTCTCCTGGTGCTGGTGGGCCACCGCGAGGATCTTGCCGTGACGGGCCTTGATCTCCTCCAGGGCCGCGCGGTTCTTCTCCAGGAGGTCGTCGTCGGGGACGATCGCCACCGTGGGGAGAGCCGGCTCGATCAGCGCCAGCGGGCCGTGCTTGAGCTCGGAGGCCGGGTACGCCTCGGCGTGGATGTAGGAGACCTCCTTGAGCTTCAGGGAGGCCTCGCGGGCCACCGGGTAGCCCCGGACCCGGCCGATGAAGAGCATCGAGCGGGCCTCGGCGTATTCCGCGGCCATCTTCTCGATGTCCGCCTCCTGGGCGAGGATCTCCGAGATCTGGGCCGGCAGCTTGCGCAGCCCCTCGATGATCCGCTTGCCGTCGCGGACCGAGAGGTCGCGGATGCGGCCGAGGTGGAGGGCGAGGAGGGCGAAGGCGACCGTCGTGTTCGTGAAGCACTTCGTCGAGACCACGCAGACCTCGGGCCCGGCGTGCACGTACGTGCCGCCGTCCGCCTCCCGCGCGATCGCCGAGCCCACCACGTTCACCACGCCCAGCACCCGCGCGCCCTTGCGCTTCAGCTCCTGGACGGCGGCGAGGACGTCGTACGTCTCACCGGACTGGGAGACGGCGATGTACAGGGTGTCGGGGTCGACCACCGGGTTGCGGTAGCGGAACTCGGAGGCGGGCTCGGCGTCCGCGGGGATGCGGGCCAGCTCCTCGATCATCTGGGCGCCGATCATGCCCGCGTGGTACGACGTGCCGCAGCCGAGGATCTTCACCCGGCGCACGGCACGCGCGTCCCGCGCGTCCAGGTTGAGGCCGCCGAGGTGCACGGTGGAGAAGCGGTCGTCGATCCGGCCGCGCAGCACGCGGTCGACCGCGTCGGGCTGCTCGAAGATCTCCTTGTGCATGTAGGTGTCGTGGCCGCCCATGTCGTACGACTCGGCCTCCCACTCCACGGTGGTCGGCTCGGCCGTCGTCCGGGTGCCCTCGGTGGTGTACGTCCGGAAGTCGTCGGCCTTGAGGGTGGCCATCTCGCCGTCGTCGAGGGTCACTATCTGGCGGGTGTGGGCGACCAGGGCCGCGATGTCGGAGGCGACGAACATCTCCTTGTCGCCGATGCCGAGGACGACCGGGGAGCCGTTGCGGGCGACCACGATCCGCTCGGGGAAGTCGGCGTGCATGACGGCGATGCCGTAGGTGCCCTCGATCAGGTGCAGCGCCTGGCGGACCTTCTCCTCCAGGGTGTCGGCCTGGGAGCGGGCGACGAGGTGGGTGAGGACCTCGGTGTCGGTCTCGGAGAGGAACGCGACGCCGTCCGCCTCCAGCTTGCGGCGCAGCTCGGCGGCGTTGTCGATGATGCCGTTGTGGACGACGGCGACCTTCTGGTCGGCCGACATGTGCGGGTGGGCGTTCACGTCGGAGGGGGCGCCGTGGGTGGCCCAGCGGGTGTGGGCGATGCCGGTGGTGCCCTTGAAGCGCGCGGGCACCTTGGCCTCCAGGTCCCGGACCCGCCCCTTGGCCTTCACCATCTTGAGGCCGGACGTCTTCGGCGCGGACACGACGATGCCCGCCGAGTCGTAACCGCGGTACTCCAGCCGCTGGAGGCCTTCGAGAAGGAGGGGGGCGACGTCGCGCCTACCGATGTATCCGACAATTCCGCACATGTATAGGTGTTCCGTATCTCTGAGCCGTAGTCAGCCGTAGACCATGCGACGCAGCTGCCGGAGGGTGAGCTCCGGCGGAGCGACCGCCCTGTACTTCAGATCCGCCGCGATCCGTTCGAAGATCTCCGCGTTCACCAGGCCTTCCGCCTGGAGCTCGCGGTGACGGCGCCGGACGTAGTCCCCGGCCGTCTCGTCGAAGTAGGCGAGCACATCCTGGATCACCCGCAGCGCCTCGCCCCGGCTGAGGGGCGTGGACCGCGTCAGGTGATCAACAAGTTCGTCGTGCACCCGGTAGATCCTCGGACACCGGCGCCGGTTTCGCAAGAATCCTGCCCGATTCCGGGCAGCGGCCTGTTGATCCTCTTGTGGGGTTCTGTTCGGACGCTGTCCACCCTGTGTCCCGCGCATCGTTGCCTGGGGGGACGATTTTCAGACGCTATGGACATTCCTCGTATGGGCGTACCCGATGAGCTCGCCGAGCGCATGAGCATGGCCGAGCAGCACGAGTACCTCCGCGCCAGATTCTCCCGGCGCTCCATGATCAGAGGCGGCGCCGTCACCCTCGGCGCCGTCACGGGCGGCTCGTTCGTCCTGGGCGGCACCGCCCAGGCCACCGTCCCCACCCAGTCCTCCGCCCCCGCCACCGAGTACGTCGACGGCGCCTTCGTCGCCCCGTTCGGCCGCCACCTGGCCTACGGCAACGACGCCAGCACGGAGATGACGATCTCCTGGCAGGTCCCGGTCGCGGTGAAGAAGCCCTTCGTCCGCATCGGCACCCACGCCTCGCACCTCTCGGTCAAGATCGACGCCGAGATCCGCACCCTCTACACCCCGGCCGGCATCGGCGCCAGCGGCAACCACACCCAGTACTACGTGCACGCCAAGCTGGCCAACCTCAAGCCCGGCCGCACCTACTTCTACGGCGTCGGCCACGACGGCTTCGACCCGGCGTCGCCCCGGTTCGCCGGCACCATCGGCACCTTCACCACCGCGCCCGCGCACAAGCAGCCGTTCACCTTCACGGCCTTCGGCGACCAGGGTGTCAGCTACCACGCCCTGGCCAACGACAGCCTGATCCTCGGCCAGAACCCCAGCTTCCACCTGCACGCCGGCGACATCGCCTACGGCGACCCGGCCGGCCAGGGCAAGTCCACCGACACCGGCTTCGACTCGCGCACCTGGGACCAGTTCCTGGCCCAGACCGAGTCGGTCGCCAAGTCCGTGCCGTGGATGGTCTCGTACGGCAACCACGACATGGAGGCCTGGTACTCGCCCAACGGCTACGGCGGCGAGGAGGCCCGCTTCACCCTGCCCGACAACGGGCCGGACAAGAAGAACCTGCCGGGCGTCTACTCCTTCGTCCACGGCAACACGGCGATCATCTCGCTGGACCCGAACGACGTCTCCTTCGAGATCCCGGCCAACCTCGGCATCTCGGGCGGCACCCAGACCACGTGGTTCGAGGCGCAGCTGAAGAAGTTCCGCGCTGCGAAGGACATCGACTTCATCGTCGTGTTCTTCCACCACTGCGCCTACTGCACCTCCACCGCGCACGCCTCGGAGGGGGGCGTGCGACAGGAGTGGGTGCCGCTGTTCGAGAAGTACACGGTGGACCTGGTGATCAACGGCCACAACCACCAGTACGAGCGCACCGACGTCATCAAGGGCAACACCGTCGTCAAGAAGCTCCCGATCGGCGAGACGGCCTACCCCGAGACCGAGGGTGTCGTCTACGTCACCGCGGGCGCGGCCGGCCGCAGCCTCTACGCGTTCTCCGCCCCGGACTCCTACGAGGGCCACCTGAACGAGGTCGACTCCGTCGCGTCCTTCGTCAACACCAAGGGCGGCAAGGTCAACGAGACCGTCGCCTGGTCCCGGGTGCGCTACCTGAACTACTCCTTCCTGCGCGTGGACGTCGAGCCCGCACCGCGCGGCCAGTACGCCAAGCTGAAGGTGTCGGGCATCGCCGAGACCGGCGACCGCATCGACCACTTCACGGTGGCGCGCAAGGCCAAGTAAGGCCGGGCCGCGAGGCCGGGGCAAGGCCGCCCGCCCGGAAAGCAGGGCGCAGGGCACCCGCAGGCGGTCCTCACATGCGTTTGAGGACCGCCTGTTTGGCCGTCGTGAACTCCTCGTCCGTGAGCACTCCCTCGCGGCGCAGCTCGCCCAGCCGGCGCAGCCGGCACAGCAACGCGTCGTGATCGGCCTCGGCCGCCTCCGGCCTCCGGGCCGCCTGCGGCTTGCGGGCCGCGTTCGGTACGACGGCCGCCGACGGATGCGGCAGCCGCGCCTGTACCGCCGCCGCGACCAGTGCCGTCAGCGGGTCCCGCCCGAACCCCCACAGCTCCACCGCGTTCGGGTCGTACGCGGCCCGCTCCCCGGCCGGCGCGCCGGCCACCCGGAACCGCAGGCAGCCTCGCTCCAGCCCGGCGGACGGCCGCCACTCCACGCCGAGGATGTCCGCCAGGGCGAGGGTGCGCGGCCCCGCGGCGGCCTTGGCGGCCTCCGTCCTCCAGTTCCACTCCAGGCGCACCCGCGCCCCGTCGAACGACGCCGTGCCGTCCCCGGCGGAGACCGAGAGCGGCAGCGGCGGCCCCGGCAGCAGGTACTCGCGCACCGGCGTGCTCGGCACCCGCTCCAGCAGCAGCGCCTCGCGCACCTCGTCCGTGAAGTACTCGGCGACCCCGTGGCGCTCAGGCTCGACGGTCAGCCGATAGGGGTCGTGGGGTTCGGTGAGGCGGCCCCCGGTGGCGTGCAGCAGCGGATCGGCGCCGTCCCGCAGCCGCAGCCTCAGCCGCCCGGACTTCCGGCCCTTCTCGAACGAGACACCGGCCAACGCGGCCAGCGGGACGACCAGTTCACCCAGGGCCCGGCGCAGCACACTGACGTTCCTGTCCCGCCCGGGAGCCAGCCGCAGAGCGTCTCCGTCGAAGGCCCAGATGCCGTCCTTCTGGATGATTTCCGCCATGCGTGGATTGTTCCACCGCGCGTGCGGGAGAGCGGTCTCGACCAATCCTGGCCGGTCTCGACCCCCGCTGAAGGGAGCGCATGTGCGATCGCACCGCAGAACGACTCCCCGTATGGCCCGCGTCCTCGGATCCCCGCTGCTGGTCGCGGCGGCCGGCTTTGTCACGGTCGGCGCCTACCTCCTGGGAGCCCCCGCCTCCTCGGCCAGGGGCGCCGAGGCGCCGCTGTGGAGCGAGACCGTCGTCACGGACGCCGACATCGACTACATGGCCTTCCCGCGGCTGCCGGGAGTCGCGGAGCCGGGCTGGTCGCCGGCCGCCACCCACTCCTGGGACGCCTACAAGGTGCGGCTGGCCGCCCAGGTCCCCCGCTGGGACGCCCTCGGCATCGCCTCCTGCCGCTCGCCGCAGGTGCCTGGCCCGCACCCTGGGGTGAAACCGCCGACGGGCTCCCCCGAGGACCGTACTCGGGGGAGCCCGTCCGCCCGGATCAGAACCCCGCGACGGGATTCCTCAGGGTTCCGACCAGCTGGAGGGCGCCCGACGGGTCCGCCAGGTCCACCATCTGCCTGTTGTCGCGCAGCTGGAGCCGGTTGAGGCAGGACAGCGCGAACTCCGGGGCGAAGATGTCGTACCGTTCGAACTTGTCGGCGAGTTCGGGCGCCGACTCCTGGTACTCACGGGTGACCTCGGCGACCGTCCGCCAGAAGTCGTCCTCCGCCAGGACCCCTTCGGCCGCGAGGTTCGCGGCGAGGAAGCGGAAGAAGCAGTCGAAGACGTCCGTGAAGACGGAGAGGAGTCTCTTCTCCTCGGGGACGTCGACGCGCAGCCGCTCGACCGCCGGCGGCAGCACCGCGTCCGGGTCCATGACCGCGATCTCCTCGGCGATGTCCTTGTACACCGCCCGCCGCACCACGCCGTCCCTCAGCACCAGGATGACGTTCTCGCCGTGCGGCATGAACACCAGGTCGTAGGCGTAGAAGCTGTGCAGGAGCGGGGTGAGGTAGGCCCGCAGGTACGACCGCAGCCACTCCCGCGCGCCCAGCCCGCTCTGCTCGGCCAGCGCGGCCGCGAAGGAGGCGCTCTCGTGGTCCACGTGGAGCAGGGCGGCCATGGTGGTCAGGGACTCGCCCTCCTGGAGGGACGCCACCGGACTCTCCCGCCACAGCGCGGCCAGCATCTTGCGGTACGGCGAGTGGCGGTCGGTCGCCTTCTCGTACTCCAGGTGCCGGTAGCCGACGGCCGCCCGCTCCCTGATGATCGACAGGCCGGTGGACTTGAGCACCGGGTCGTTCTCGATGAGCTGGGCCAGCCAGTCGTTGATGGCCGGGGTGGCCTCCATGTAGGCGGCCGAGAGTCCGCGCATGAAGCCCATGTTGAGGACCGAGAGAGCCGTCTTGACGTAGTGCTTCCCGGGGTGCGAGCGGTTGAAGAAGGTACGGACGGACTGCTGGGCCAGGTACTCGTCGTCGCCCTCGCCCAGGCAGACCAGGTGGCCGCGGGCGACCTCGGCGGCGAAGGTGACGGTGAGCTTGTTCCACCACTGCCAGGGGTGGACCGGGATGAGGAGGTAGTCGGCGGGATCCAGCCCCCGGTCGCGCAGGACACCGTCGAAGCGCTCGACGGTCCGCTCGCCCAGCTCCTCCCGCACGAAGGACTCGTACCCGATCCCCACGCCCGCCGTGAACGCGGCCCGTGACCTGTGCGCGGCCAGCCACACCAGCCGGACGGGGCTCGCGGTCTCGGGGGCGTACGCCAGGTAGTCGTGGACGCCGAAGCCGAGCCGCCCGTTGTTGGCGACGAAGCAGGGGTGGCCCTCGGTCATCCCGGCCTCGATGGCCTGGAAGCCGGCCCGGGTCAGCTCGGCGGCCGGGATCTGCGGTTTGGCGAGTTTGTAGCAGGTGCCGGAGAGCGTGGCGGAGATCTCCTCCAGGTAGACCGGCAGGATCTCGTCGCTGAGTCCCAGGGCCTGCTTCAGCTCGATGAAGAAGTCCAGCGCGGCGAGGGGGAGTTCGACGCCGTCGCGGGTACGGGAGACGGAGTCGGCGTCCACCTGCCAGTGGTCGAGGGCGCGGCGGACGGCGGTGAAGCGGTAGCGGGTGAGCCCGTCGTCGCTGCGGACGACGTAACCGTCCCCGTCCTGCTCGGGGGTGATCAGGCGCTCGTGCGCGAACTCGGCGAGCGCCTTGCGTATCAGGAGCCGGTTGGCCTTCTCCCAGCGTTCGGGGGACAGGTGGGCCACGGCGTCGGCGAGGGTCATACGGCGGCCACCGCCCTCTCGAACCGCTCCCGGGTGCAGTAGCTCAGCAACGCCTTCTTCTCCGGCTTCTGGATCTCCCGTACGGGCACGAACCCGACGGCCGCGTTCAGCGCGTGCACGGCCGTGTTGCGCACGTCCGGCTCGACGACGATCCGGCGGGTCGCCGGGTCCTCGAAGAGGCGGGCCACCACGGCCGTGATGACCGCCCTGGTGAAGCCGTGCACGGGGGTGTCGGTGGCGGGGGTGAGGAAGTGCATCCCGACGTCGCCGGGCTCGGGCTCGTACAGTCCGACCAGCTCGCGGTGGGCCGGGTCGTAGTACTCCATGAGGAAGGCGGGCCGGCCGTCCTCGCCGAGGCCCAGCAGCGCGTGGTGGTGCTCGTCGGCCGCGATCTCCAGGTACGCCCGCTCCACGTCCGCCGGCCGGGCGTCCCGCATCATCCAGTAGGCCGCCTTGGGGTGGGTGACCCAGCGGTGCAGCAGCTCGGCGTCCTGGTGGGGGTCGAGGGGCCGGAAGGCGAACGGCGTCGGCATCGGCATCGGCATCGGCATCGTGGTCATACGGCGAACTCCTGGAAGGCGATCGTCTTCTCCACCGGGTAGTAGGCGGAGCCGAGCAGCTCGCGGATGATGTACGCGTTCCGGTAGGGGCCCATGCCCAGGTCGGGGCTGGTGACGCTGTGGGTGTGCACGCCGGCGTTCTGAAGGAAGACGCCCCGGCCGGTGACGTCGATCGCGTAGTTGCGGGCCACGTCGAAGTTTCCGTGCGCGTCGTAGCGCAGCCGGTCCCGGACAGGCGCCAGGAACCCGGGCTCGGCGTACTGGTAGCCGGTGGCCAGGATCAGGCCCTGGGTCTCGATCTCGTAGTCCTTGCCCTGCTCCTCCTGGCGGAATCCGAGCGTGTACGTGCCGTTGGCGTAGGCGGCCGCGTTCAGGGACGAGTTGGTGAGGAGCCGGGTGGGGACCGGGCCGCCGAGGTTCTTCTGGTAGAGCAGGTCGAAGATCTCGTTGATCAGGGCGCCGTCGATGCCCTTGAAGAGGCCCTTCTGCTCGGCGGTGAGCCGGTAGCGGGTCGCCTCGGGCAGGGCGTGGTAGTAGTCGACGTACTCGGGGCTGGTCATCTCCAGCGTGAGCTTGGTGTATTCGAGCGGGAAGAAGCGGGGCGAGCGGGTCACCCAGTTCAGGCGGTAGCCGTGGATGTCGATCTCGCCGAGCAGGTCCAGGTAGATCTCGGCGGCGGACTGGCCGCTGCCGACCAGCGTGATCGACTCCTTGGACTGCAGTTCCTGCTTGTGCCGCAGATAGCGCGAGGTGTGGATGAAGTCACCGCCCAGGCCCTGACAGGCCTCGGGGACGTGCGGCGACGTGCCGGTGCCGAGGACCAGGTGCCGGGCGCGGTAGGTCTCCCCGGCGGCCGTCGTCACCAGGTAGACGTCGTCCTCGTACCGGACCTGTGTCACCGTCGTGCCGAAGCGGATGTTGGTCAGCCGGTGCGCGGCCCAGCGGCAGTAGTCGTCGTACTCGACCCGCAGCGGATAGAAGTTCTCGCGGATGTAGAAGGAGTACAGCCGGCCCTTCTCCTTCAGGTAGTTGAGGAAGGAGTACGGCGAGGTGGGGTCGGCCAGGGTGACCAGGTCCGACATGAACGGGGTCTGCAGATGGGCGCCGTCCAGGAACATGCCGGCGTGCCACTCGAAGTCGGGCTTGGAGTCGAGGAAGACGCCGTCCAGTTCGGCGATCGGCTCGGTGAGGCAGGCGAGGCCGAGGTTGAAGGGGCCGAGGCCGATCCCCACGAAGTCATGGATTCCGGCGGGGTTTTCAGGACGCGCGGTCAAGGGACTCTCCCAGGTACTGCTCGGCGTGGCCGGCGATCAGGTCGAGGACGGCGGCGATGTCGGCCGTCGTGGTCTCGGGGTTGAGCAGGGTGAACTTCAGGTAGTGGCGGCCGCCGACCTTGGTGCCCGCGACCACGGCGTCGCCGGAGGCGAACAGGGCCTTGCGGGCGTACAGGTTGGCGCGGTCGATCCCGTCCGGGTCGGTGACGGCCGCCGGGACGTAACGGAAGACGAGGGTGGACAGGGCGGGCGCCACGACGACGTCGTAGCGGGGGTCGGCCGCCAGGAGCTTCCAGCCCTCTTCCGCCAGCTCGCAGACCTCGTCGAAGAGTGCGCCGATGCCGTCGGCGCCCATGGTGCGCAGGGTCATCCACAGCTTGAGGGCGTCGAAGCGGCGGGTGGTCTGGAGGGACTTGTCGACCTGGTTGGGGATGCGCTCGGTGACCATGCGGCGCGGGTTGAGATAGTCCGCGTGGTAGGTCGCGTGGCGCAGGGTCGAGGCGTCCCGGACCAGCACCGCGGACGAACTCACCGGCTGGAAGAAGGACTTGTGGTAGTCCACGGTGACCGAGTCGGCCCGCTCGATGCCGGCGAGCCGGTCCCGGCGCTTCAGGGAGGCGAGCAGCCCGCAGCCGTAGGCCGCGTCCACGTGCATCCAGACGCCGTACTGCTCGCACAGCCCGGCGATCTCGGGGAGCGGGTCGATGGAGCCGAAGTCGGTGGTGCCGGCGGTGGCGACGACCGCCATGGGCACGAGTCCGTCCCGCGCGCAGCGTTCCAGTTCGTGCGCGAGCGCGACCGTCTGCATGCGCTTTTCGTGGTCGACCGGGATCGAGACCACGGAGTCCTGGCTCAGGCCCAGCAGTTTCGCGGACTTCCTGACGCTGAAGTGGCCGGCCTCGGAGGCGAAGATCCGCAGTCCGGCCGGGCTGCCTGTCTTCGCCTCCTCCCTGGCAAGCAGCAGCGCCTGGAGGTTGGACTGGGTGCCGCCGGAGGTGAACACGCCGTCGGCGGCCTCGCCGAGACCGATGCGGGCGGTCGTCCAGTCGATCAGTTTCCGCTCGATGAGGGTGCCGCCGGCCGACTGGTCCCAGGTGTCCAGGGAGGAGTTGACGGCGGACAGCACCGCCTCGCCGAGCACCGCCGGGATGACCACCGGGCAGTTGAGGTGGGCGAGGTAGCGGGGGTGGTGGAAGTAGACGGCGTCCCGGAGGTAGACGTCCTCCAGTTCGTCCAGGACCGCGATGGTGTCGTGCAGCGGCCGGTCCAGGTCGATGCCGTCGATGAGGGGGGCGAGGGCGTCGACGGTGACACCCGTGAACGGCCGGTCGGTGGTGGCGAGTCTGGCCGCCACCCGCTCTACTCCTTCGGTCACGGAGCGGCGGTAGTGCTCCGCGGTCAGGTCATTGAGCAGGTGCGAGCGCATGAGGGGGGCCTCCGGGGCGATCCGTGCGGGAGAGGGAGCGATCGACTTCAGTTAGGTTAGCCTAACCTAACTAGCGCGAGTCAAGTGCTGCCCCTCCCGTGACAGCCGAACGGCCGTCCGCCCCCGACTACTCGCCCGCGTAGCGGAGTTGTTCCTCCGTCAGGCCCTGCTGCCGGTACCCGGCGAAGGTGACCCGGACCAGAGACGGACCGAGCCGCCTCGTCCGTACGACCCGGAGGGGGAAGAAACGGAATGGGGCGGCCACGGCCGTCGTCATATGTGCTCCTGGGAGTCAGGAAGTTGTGTGACGTGCTGGATCGGGGCGGGGCGGCTTGGGGGTCAGCTGACCTTCTTCGCGGTCTCGATCGCCTTGGCGAGGTCGTCCACCATCGCGACGCACTTGTCGTAGGAGAAGATCGGCTCGGGGGAGCGGGCGATGACCTGGCCCGCCTTGACCGCCGGGAGCTTCTTCCAGGTGGCCTGGGTGATGTCGGCGGGCTGGATGGTCGCCGTACGGTCGTCCATCATGATGATGTCGGCCCGGTACTTGTCGACGTTCTCCCAGCTCAGCGACTCGTACCAGCCGCCGCTCGCCTTCAGCACGGACGCCGACGGCTCGACGAAGTTCACGCCGAGGGCCTTGAAGTACTCCAGGTCCACGGAGAGGCCGGAGCCGGAGACGTAGAACAGGTCCTGGGCGGCGGAACCGGCCATCACCGTGATGCCGGGGTGTGCCTTGGCCGCGGCGCGCAGCCGTGCGGAGGCCTCCTCGAAGCGCCTCTTGGCGTCCGTGACCTTACTGGCCGTCATGTCGGCGCCGAGCGACTCGGCGAGCGCCCAGACGCGCTGGAGCGGGACGGTGAGCTGACGGTCGTAGGCCGAGACGCCGACGCTGGGGGCGAGCTTGGCGATCTTGTCCTTGGACTCGTCCGGGACGTACCAGAGAGTGCCGGCGCCGTCGAACATGGTGGTGATGAGCACGTCGGGCGCAAGCGCCGCGTACTTCTCGACGTTGAACTGCCCCCACTCGTTGCCGAGGACGGTCAGCTTGCTGATGTCCATGTCGCCGGCCTGGACATCGGCCTTGCCGGCCTTGGTCCTGGTGGGCCCGAAGACGCCCTTGACGCTGACGCCGTAGTCGTACAGCGCGGCCGCGACCCCGACGAACGCGACGATGTTCGCCGGGACCTTGTCCAGTTTCACGGTCGTCCCCCGGTCGTCCTTGAACGTCCAGGGACCGGACTTGGCGGCCGTCGTCCCCTTGCCGGAGGAGCCGCTTTTCGTGTCGTCGTCGCCACAGGCCGCGAGTGCGGCGCCGAGGCCGAGGGCGCCACCGGCGGCGAGGATGCCGCGGCGGGTGAGGTGGGCTGCTCTGACGTTGGACATGGGAATGGCCGCTTTCGGATGTGCGGAAACACCGCCGGACAAGTCGTTGCTTAGGTTAGCCTAACCTCAGATCTTGTCCAGGCCTGGCCCTCACCGCGCCCGTTCGCGGCCGCCGGGGCCGAGAGGCGTCGGCCGGCGCCGAGATGGTGGTCCGGTCGGGCAAGGGGCCGCCGTCGCTCGGGTCCGCGTGACTCGAAGCGGCAGGCGCCGACCGGGAGTGCGGCCGGCCGTGGCGGCGCCTGCCGTGCCGAGGGCCGGGGTGCCCGGCTCAGCCGCGGTCGTGGAGGGTCACCTGGTAGCCGTCGGGGTCCGCGAAGGTGAACGTGCGGCCGAACGGCCCGTCGACGGGCGCCGAGACGATCGTCGTGCCGGCGGCGGCGAGGGCGTCGTGGATGTCCTGCGCGTCGGGGGCGTGCAGCCACAGCGCCATTCCCTGGCCCGGCTGTGCGATCGCGTCCAGGTCGACGCCCGCGACGACATCGCGGACGGCGAACGCGATCGGCTTGGTGTCGAACACGACAGCGTGCGGCGGCCCTGCGGCAGAGCGCTTCAGTCCCAGGTACTGCTCGTAGAAAGCGGCAGAGCGCTCCAGGTCGCGCACCTGCAGTGAAATGAAGTCGGGTCCGGTGACGGCCACGATTCCTACCTCCCATGCCATGTCAGTCTTCTGACATGCGAGACCGTATGTCAGACTTCTGACATGAGTCAAGGTGAACCCGGAATCGAGCTGGACACATCACTGGGGTACATGCTGAAGGCGGCCGCGAGCGCCCTGCACTCCGCCCTGGAGGCCGTGCTGAGGCCGTTGGGCATGACGATCACCCACTACTCCTGCCTGGAGCTGCTCGCCCAGCGGCCGGGTCTGTCCAACTCCGAGCTCGCCCGCGGCACCTTCGTCACCCGGCAGTCGATGAACGTGCTCCTGCGGGCACTCGAACGCGAGGGACTCGTCGTCCGCCCGGCACAGGCCCCCGTCGGCAGGGCCCTGCCGACCGAGCTGACCGCCGACGGGCGCCGCCAGCTCAAGGTGGCCAGCGCCGCGGTTCGCCGCGTCGAGCAGGACATGCTGGCCAATCTGACTGCCGGCGAACAGGACCAGATGCGGCGCCTGCTCACCGCGTGCATCGCCGCACTGACCGAGCCGCCCGCGTCGGCGACGTAACCGCCCCGGAATTCACGACTGCGCCGTGTCCCCGCGGCGCACGCGGACTGGTCCGCTGCTGACGGCTGCCCGAAGCGCCGGAACTCCGGTGGTGCCGGGACCAGGCCAACTGGGACGGCGTCCGGTCCACTGGTCCGGAACTACCTCGTCCGAGCCGGAGCCGGCCCCATTGAGCCGGGACCCTGGCCGAGCTTCCGCAGCACCTCGGTGATGGTCGCCCGGTACGTTCGCAGCGCCCGCAGCCCGGCGGCGTAGCGCTCGCGGTGCCGTGTGATGTCCACGGCCTGCTGCTGCGCCTGTGCGGCGTGCCAGATCTCGGCCGTACGGTGGCGGCGCTTGCAGGTGACGTCCGCGACGGCGGTGGCCCGCTCCCGCCGCGTATGACGGGTGTTGCCGTCACTGCCCCGTTCCCAGGCGGGGTCCGTGTACGCCGCGACGGGGTCGGGATAGCGGGTGAATCCTTGGTCTGCCACACAGCGGGACCACACGTCCCACGCCGCGCGGAGGCGCGGGTCGCGCCTGACCGCCTTGTCGACCTCGATCGCCCGTGTACGTGCGTAGAGCCAGTCCCGCCTGACGTCGATGCCGCGCATCAGCCGCCGGCTCGCCTCGGCGTTGCAGGCGGGGAAGTCCGCGTACTCGGCGTTGGTCATCCGGCGGCCCTTCGGCTGGAGGACCGGGGACTGCTCCGGGTCCCAGCCGTAGCCCCAGCGGCGGGCGGCGGCGAGATCCAGGGCGCCGTAGTCGGTGCCGACCGCAGTGGCGACGAGGGGGTCGGTGGGGTAGCGCGGGTCGAGCGGGAAGTCCGGGTGGCCGTGCTCCGCCATGCACTGCCGGACCAGCAACGCCGATGCCCGCTGGGATCGCTGGTAGTCCCGCGGTGTGTAGTCGTAGCGGTCGGCCGGCAGAGGGCCCAGGTCCGACGCCGTGCGGATGATCTCCGGGCCCCCGGCACCGGAGACGCAGATCGCCGCCAGCACCGCCATGACGCCCAGTCGCCACCCCCGCCTCGTCATGCGAAGAGATGCTAGCGGGTGGCGTGCAGCGGTCGGCCGTGGCCCCCGGCGCTCTGGCGGAGAGCTCGATCAGGCGACACCCGCCGAGCGGCTCTCCGGACCGGCGTACCGCGATCCGGGGGAAACTCCGCACTCCTTCGCGGGACTCTCCCGACCCGGAGCGCATGCTGCGCGAGGAACGCGTCGGGATCCGCGGGGAGAAGGGCGTCCGCCGGGGCGGACGCCCCCTCGCAGCCGCGGTCCGGCCTCAAGCGGGTCCTCGTGTCACCTTCGCCAGAACAGGTGGTGCGCCA
Source organism: Streptomyces sp. NPDC086519 (assembly GCF_040686075.1). NCBI lineage: Bacteria > Bacillati > Actinomycetota > Actinomycetes > Kitasatosporales > Streptomycetaceae > Streptomyces > Streptomyces sp. NPDC086519. The sequence goes on along the minus strand of NZ_JBFBJL010000002.1, from coordinate 291,150 downwards.
CGCCGCTCGGGCTGGGCACGACCTCCAGGTGGAACCGGTCGAGCAGTTCGTCGGGGGACTCCCAGAGTCGCAGTCCGGACCCGAGCTTCAGCGGCGAGACCGCCACATGCATGGTGTCGACGAGGCCGGCATCGAGGAACTGCCGGATGGTGGTGACCCCGCCGCCGAGCCGGACGTCCATGCCCCGCGCCGCTTCCCGCGCGTGTTCGAGGACCGTGGCCGGGTCGCCGTCGATGAAGTGGAACGTGGTGTCGGAGAGTGTGAACGACGGACGCTGGTGGTGGGTCATGACGAACACCGGTGTGCGGAACGGGGGTTCCTGGCCCCACCAGCCGCGCCACTCATCGTCCTGCCAGGGCCCGCGCTGGGGCCCGAACTTGTTGCGGCCCATGATCTCGGCGCCGATGTTGCGCGCGAAGTCGCGCGTGAAGTAGTCGTCGAGGCCACGGCTTCCCCCGCGATCCGTGCGCATGGGCCAGCTCGCCGTGGCTCCGGCCCAGCCGAACAGTCTCTCGGGACGGTCGAGGCCGAACGGCAGCCCGAGGCTCTGGTGCTCGCCGGCACCGATCCCGTCACTGGAGACGTTGAAGTTCATGACTCTCAGCAGTTGATCCACGTGTGTCCTCGTCAGTCCTGTCGCGTCATCGTGCGGCGAGGCGCCGCGCATCATGACGTCGAACGGGACGCGGCCGAATCGACAGCGGCACGCAACTTTTTTCCAAGGAACACCGCCTGGGACCGGCTCGCCGCGCACCACCCGCCCGGGACCGTCCTCCACCGGGGACGGCGCGCCCGGCGACGGAGCTTCGACGGGCACCAGCGGATGGGCGGGGCCGCCTCAGCTCGCCGGCCGGTGATGTCCCGGACGTGCGCCCGTCAGCCGCCCGCTGGATGCCGGGCCGACTTCACGGGTCGGCCCCGACGGCGTGGCGGCGTCGGGGCCGAGGCCGGGGGGAAGGTCAGCCTGTGGTGTCCCACTTCCACGGGCCGCAGATGTCGGGGGCGGCGGGAAGGTTGACGCAGGCCCGGTACTTGATCGTCTGGCCGTTGGTGAAGCTGCGGTTGAAGTCCGTGTGCGTACCGCAGCCTCCGCTGTGGTTCAGCCGCACCGTGCCCGCGCCGGCCCTCTGGTACTGGGCGTACACGCTGTGGCCGTCGCAGCTCGTGTCGGAGACACGGAAGTCGTCGGTGCTGGTCCAGTAGTTCACCCGACCCCGCTCCACGCTGCGGGTGTACACCGATGCCTTCCCCGTGGCCGAGGCCGGCACCGTGACCATGACCGTCACGACACCGACGGCGCAGACCGCCACCGCCGCCCTGGCGAGATTGCGAACGTACATGCGGGACCTCCGTTGTGTGGAACGATGTTCGAACGCTCTGCGCCGGTCCCGGACCGGGCCGGGACCGGCGAAACGGACAGCGGCTGATGCCGCTCGGCACGTTTCTGAGCGTGACGCCTGGCGTCACGGTCGAGCGTGGTGGATGAGCGGGGCACGTCTCCAGGGGCGGTGAACGGCCCGGGACATCTCGGGACGTCTCAGGCCGTGACCTGTGCGGACGCCGCCGCGGGACGCGTTCCCGGGAAGTCCCGTGGTGAGGTCGACGGGCCTCCGGACCGTTTGCTGGAGTGACCGGAATCGATCGCACGAAACCGGGCTGGACGGGGAATCCCTGACAGGAGCCCCCGAATGGGGCGAGAATCACGAGAGGTCCGGCAATGCGGCATCCCGGAGCCCGTGGAGGCTCCGGGAGCTGACGGGGAGGCACGGTGAGGTGGAAGGAACTGCCCGAGTCCCTTGATCCGCACGCCTGGCGGCTTGTGGTGGAGTTGCGGCGGCTGAAGGACCGCAGCGGGCTGAGCCTGAAGTCCCTTCAGGCGAAAACACCTTTCAGCAAGTCGTCGTGGGAGCGGTATCTCAACGGGAAGGCGCTGCCGCCGCAGGACGCCGTCGAAGCGCTGGCGGGTATGGCCGGCGCGGACGGCACTCCGCTGCTGGCCCTGTGGGACGCCGCACAGCGAACCTCGGCCGCCGCCGCGGTCACGTCGGCGGAGAGCGGTCCGCCGGTGCACAGGCAGGATCCGCAGCCGGAGATCCGGGTGGCGGCACTGTCCGTCGCCACGGGGGCGCTGCTGCTGTCCGCGGTCACCTCGGTCCTGCTGATCGTCGACCCGGGGCGCGGGCAGGCCCCCGCGGTCGGTGTGGCCGGCGTCGGCAAGTACGGGTGCACCTACACCCGGCACGGCGACCAGTTGTTCGCCGGGAACAGCGCCACCACCTCCCACCTGGTCATGCGGAACGGGACCGGACCTGATGTCGCGGAGGTGCAGTGCCTGCTGCTGCGTCACGAACTGTCACCCGGTGACGTGGACGGGTACTTCGGTGAGCGCACGGAGGCGGAGGTCAGACGGTTGCAGCGGCGCGACCACGTGCCTGACGACGGGATGGTCGGCGAGCAGACCTGGGCCCTGCTGCGGCACGTGGCATAGACGACCGAGGAAGGAAGGACCGGGGCCATGGTGTACTCCGCGGCTCGTCGGCGAGAGCTGCCTCCCGATCTGCCCGCTGCCTGGTCATGCCTCGTCACCGGCCTGCGCGACCTCAAGGACGGCAGCGGGCTGACTCTCGCCGAACTGGCGCGGGCGACGGCGATCAGCAGGTCGTCCTGGGAGCGGTACCTCAACGGCAAGCAGTTCCCGCCCAGGCATGCCGTCCAGGCCCTGTGCAAGGCGGCGCGTCACACCGAGGACGAACTCCTGGCGCAGTGGGCACGGGCGGACGGGGTCTGGAGCAGACGCGGGCAACCGGTGTCCGCCGGTTCCGAGGAGGCACCCCCGCCCGCGTCCGCTGTCGATGCCGCCGTGCTCCGCAGCCCGTCTCCCGCACCACGCGTCGGCCGGGTGCACCGCATGCTGATCGCGGCCTCCGCCCTGATCGACGAGCGGCCCGTGGGTACGGCGGCCGGGGTCCTGCTGCTGTGCGCGGCGATGGTGACGCCCGCCGCCGTCGTCCACGCCGCCCGCACCACTGCCTCGCAGCCGGCCGCTCGCCCGCCGGTGTGTACGTTGCGGTCGTGCGAGGGCCGGAATCCGCGGACGACGGCGTGCGAGGATCCCGTCACCACGGCTTCCCACACGGCGGCGGACGGCGCCCGGCTCGAAATCCGGCTGAGCCCCAGCTGCCAGGCCGGGTGGATCCGCGCCTGGCCCACGCACCCCGGCTTCGGCATCGAGATCACCGGCCCGGGCGCACGCCCCCAGAGCGCTGTCGAAGCGGCACGGCCGGCCGGCGACGTGGTGACGACGACCATGATCGCTGCCCCTCACCCCGGGAGCCTGCGCGCGTGCTATTACCCCTCCCTCGGGCATCCCGGAAGGGAGTGCTTCTACGGCACCCGGGCACCGTGACGTGCGACCCGGGGCGCCGCACGGAGCCCCCGGCCGGTTTCACCCCACCAGCCCCAACTCCCGCGCGATAAGCATCCGCTGCACCTCGCTCGTCCCCTCGCCGATCTCCAGGATCTTGGAGTCGCGCCACATGCGGGCCACCGGGTACTCGTTCATGAAGCCGTAGCCGCCGTGGATCTGGGTGGCGTCGCGGGCGTTGTCGACCGCGACGGTGGAGGAGTGGAGCTTGGCGAGGGCCGCTTCCTTCTTGAAGGGCTCGCCGGCGACCAGCCGGGAGGCGGCGTCGCGCCAGGCGAGGCGGGCGGTGTGGGCCTTCATCTCCATGTCGGCGATCTTGAACTGGATGGCCTGGTTGGCGCCGATGGGGCGGCCGAAGGCGTGGCGTTCCTTCGCGTACTTGACGGACTCGTCCACGCAGCCCTGGGCCAGGCCGGTGGCCAGGGCCGCGATGGCGATGCGGCCCTCGTCGAGGATGCGGAGGAACTGGGCGTAGCCGCGGCCCTCCGCGCCGAGCAGGTTGGCGGCGGGGACCCGGACGTCGGCGAAGGACAGCTCGCGGGTGTCGGAGGCGTTCCAGCCGACCTTGGAGTAGGGGGCGGCGACCGTGAAGCCGGGGGTTCCGGAGGGGACGATGATCGACGAGATCTGCGGCTTGCCGTCGGGCTTGCGGCCGGTCACCGCGGTGACGGTGACCAGACCCGTGATGTCCGTCCCCGAGTTGGTGATGAAGCACTTGCTGCCGTTGATCACCCACTCGTCGGTGGCGGGGTCGAGCCGGGCCGTCGTACGGGTCGCGCCCGCGTCGCTGCCGCCGTCGGGCTCCGTGAGGCCGAAGGCGCCGAGGAGCTCGCCGGAGCAGAGGCGGGGGAGCCATTCGCGCTTCTGGGCGTCGGTGCCGAACAGGTGGATGGGCATCGCGCCCAGGGAGACTCCGGCTTCGAGCGTGATCGCCACCGACGAGTCGACGCGGGCCAGCTCCTCCAGGGCGATGCCGAGGGCCAGGTAGTCGCCGCCCATCCCGCCGTACTCCTCGGGGAACGGCAGTCCGAACAGGCCCATCCGGCCCATCTCGCGGACGATCTCGTACGGGAACTCGTGCCGCTCGTAGAAGTCGCCGATCTTCGGCGCCACGACGTCGTGCGCGAACTCCTCCACCGTACGGCGGAGTTCTTCCAGTTCGGGGGAGAGGCGGTGGTCCATGGTCGTCACTCCTGGTGGGAGAGGGCGCGGACGGTACGGGACGGGCTGGGTCGGCCCAGCTGTTCGGCCATCCACACGCTGGTGGCGGTCAGGCGGCCGAGGTCGACTCCGGTCTCGACGCCGAGGCCCTGGAGCATCCAGACCAGGTCCTCGGTGGCGAGGTTGCCGGTGGCGGACTTCGCGTACGGGCAGCCGCCGAGCCCGCCGGCGGACGCGTCGACCGTCGTCACGCCGTGTTGCAGGGCCGCGTAGGTGTTGGCGAGCGCCTGGCCGTAGGTGTCGTGGAAGTGCACGCCGACGACGTTCGTCGGCACGCCCTCCTCGTTCAGCAGGGAGAGGAGTTCCAGGACGTGGCCGGGGGTGGCCACGCCGATCGTGTCGCCCAGGCTCAGCTCGTCGCAGCCCATGTCGCGCAGCGCCTTGCAGATCCGGACGACCTGGTGGAGCGGGACGGCGCCCTCCCAGGGGTCGCCGAAGCACATCGAGACGTACCCGCGGACGTGCACGTCGGCGTCCTTGGCCTGCCGGACGACCGGGTCGAAGACGGCCAGGGACTCGTCCAGGGAGCGGTTGAGGTTGGCCTTGGCGAAGGACTCGGTCGCGCTGGCGAAGACGGCGACCCGCCGGGCGCCGAGGCCGAGGGCGCGGTCCAGGCCGCGCTGGTTGGGGACCAGGACGGGGAGCGAGACGCCCCGGAGGCCGGCGAGCTGGGGGAACAGGTCCTCCGCGTCGGCCAGTTGGGGCACCCACTTCGGGTGGACGAAGCTCGTCGCCTCGATCGTGGTCAGGCCCGCGTCGGCCAGGCGGTGGACGAACTCCGCCTTCACCGACGTCGGTACGGTCGTCTTCTCGTTCTGCAGGCCGTCGCGCGCGCCGACCTCGTGGATCCGGACGCGGGCCGGGAGGCCGGGCGCCGGTACGACCATGGGGAGTGTCACTGGCCCTCCTCTGCCGGGGTGATCACGGCCAGCACCTGGTCCATGGCGACCGTGGCACCCGGTTTCACGTCGAGTTCGGCGACCGTGCCGGCGTGCGGGGCGGAGATGACGTGCTCCATCTTCATCGCCTCCACCACCAGCAGGCTCTGCCCGGCGGTGACCTCGTCCCCGACGGCGACCTTCACGACGGTCACCGTGCCCGGCATCGGCGCGGTGAGGGAGTCGGCCCCCGCGTGCCCCACACCCGTGAGGGACGCGGCGACCGGGTCGTGGTCGCGGACCTGCCAGGCGTCGCCGTCGCGGCCGATCCAGTCGGCGGCGCGGTGGAAGGTGTGCCGGACGCCGTCCAGCACCACCGACACGCGGTCGGCGGTGACGGTGTGCGTGCCGCGCGGGGCGTACTCCACCGGGTCCTGCACCCGGAGGTGGAAGCCGACGGGCTTGGCGGCACCGCCGAGGCGCCAGCCGCTGGGCAGGGAGAAGGGGTCCGTCCAGCCTCCGTCCGCGACCGGCCGCAGCGCCTCCAGCCGTACGGCCGCCGCCGCCTCGTACACCTCGTCCGGTACGTCCGTGGCGACCAGGTCGTCCACCACCCGCTCGACCAGGCCGGTGTCCAGCTCGCCCGCCACCACCGCCGGGTGGCCCAGCAGACGGCGCAGGAAACCGGCGTTGGTCTGCACGCCGAGGGTGACCGTCTCCGCGAGGGCCTGGCGCAGCTTGCGCAGCGCGGTCGCGCGGTCCGGGCCGTACGCGATCACCTTGGACAGCATCGGGTCGTAGCGGCTGCCGACCTCGGAGCCCTCGCTGAGCCCGGAGTCGGTGCGCACGCCGTCGCCCTGTGGTTCCCGCAGCAGCAGCACGGTGCCGCCGGTGGGCAGGAAGCCGCGTGCCGGGTCCTCGGCGCAGATCCGGGCCTCGACGGCGTGGCCGGTGAGCGTGACGTCGCCCTGGCCGAAGGACAGCCGCTCGCCGGCCGCCACCCGCAGCTGCCACTCCACCAGGTCCAGACCCGTGATCAGTTCGGTGACCGGGTGCTCCACCTGGAGGCGGGTGTTCATCTCCATGAAGTAGAACGACGCGACGGGGGGTGCGGGGGGTGTCCCCTCGACAGGCACAGTGCCGCCCGGCACGATGAACTCCACCGTGCCCGCGCCGACGTACCCGCACGAGCGCGCCGCCTGGACCGCCGCCGCGCCCATCGCGGCCCGCGTCGCCTCGTCCAGCAGGACCGAGGGCGCCTCCTCGACGACCTTCTGGTGCCGGCGCTGCAGCGAGCACTCGCGTTCGCCGAGGTGGACGACGTTGCCGTGGGCGTCGGCCAGGACCTGGATCTCGATGTGCCGGGGGCGGTCGATCCACCGCTCGACGAGGAGGGTGTCGTCGCCGAAGGAGGCGCGGGCCTCGCGGCGGGCGGCGGCGATCTCGTCGTCCAGGACTCCCAGGTCCCGGACCAGCCGCATGCCCTTGCCACCGCCGCCGGCCGAGGGCTTGAGGAGTACGGGGGCGCCCAGTTCGCGCGCGGCGACCGCCAGGTCGGGGTCACGGCCGCCGGGCACCACCGGCACCCCGGCCGCCGCCACCGTCTCCTTGGCGCGGATCTTGTCGCCCATCAGCGCGATCGCGGCCGCGGGCGGCCCGATGAAGACCAGCCCGGCCTCCTCGCACGCCCGCGCGAAGGCCGCGTTCTCGGCGAGGAAGCCGTAGCCCGGGTGGACGGCCTGCGCCCCGCCGCGGGCGGCCGCCTCCAGCAGCCGTGGCACGGACAGATAGCTCTCGGCCGCCGGCGCCGGACCGATCCGGACCGCGGTGTCGGCCTCGCGGACGTGCCGCGCGTCCGCGTCGGCGTCGGAGTACACGGCCACCGAGCGGACGCCCAGCGAGCGGAGCGTGCGGATGACCCGGACGGCGATCTCGCCCCGGTTGGCCACGAGTACGGTGTCGAACACGAGTCCCCTCCTCACATCCGGAAGACGCCGAACTGGGGCTCGCCCAGCGGCGCGTTGCCACAGGCCGTCAGGGCCAGTCCCAGCACCTGCCGGGTGTCGAGGGGGTCGATGACCCCGTCGTCCCAGAGGCGGGCGGTCGCGTAGTAGGCGTTGCCCTGGCGCTCGTACTGGGCGCGGACGGGTGCCTTGAAGGCCTCCTCGTCCTCGGCCGGCCAGGACTCTCCCCGGGCCTCCAGCTGGTCCCGCTTGACGGTCGCCAGCACCGACGCGGCCTGTTCGCCGCCCATCACCGAGATCTTGGCGTTGGGCCACATCCACAGGAAGCGCGGGGAGTAGGCCCGGCCGCACATGGAGTAGTTCCCGGCGCCGTACGACCCGCCGACCACCACCGTCAGCTTGGGCACCCGTGTGCAGGCCACGGCCGTCACCATCTTCGCGCCGTGCTTGGCGATGCCGCCGGCCTCGTAGTCCTTGCCGACCATGAAGCCGGAGATGTTCTGCAGGAACACCAGCGGGATGCCGCGCTGGTCGCACAGCTCGATGAAGTGGGCGCCCTTCTGGGCGGACTCGGAGAAGAGGATGCCGTTGTTGGCGACGATGCCCACCGGGTGGCCGTGGATGCGGGCGAAGCCGGTGACGAGGGTCTGCCCGAACTCGGCCTTGAACTCGGCGAACCGGGAGCCGTCGACGACGCGGGCGATGATCTCGCGGACGTCGTAGGGGGTGCGGGAGTCGACGGGGACGGCGCCGTAGAGGCCGTGGGGGTCGGCCTTGGGCTCGGTGACGGGCGCGACCTCCCAGGGAAGCGCGCGCCGGGCCGGCAGTGTGGCGACGATGTTCCGGACGATGCGCAGGGCGTGCGCGTCGTCCTCGGCGAGGTGGTCGGTGACACCGGAGATCCGGGAGTGGACCTCGCCGCCGCCCAGCTCCTCGGCGGTGACGACCTCGCCGGTGGCCGCCTTCACCAGCGGGGGGCCGCCGAGGAAGATCGTCCCCTGGTTGCGGACGATGACCGCCTCGTCGCTCATGGCCGGGACGTACGCGCCGCCGGCCGTGCACGAGCCGAGCACGGCGGCGATCTGCGGGATGCCCGCCCCGGACATCCGGGCCTGGTTGTAGAAGATCCGGCCGAAGTGGTCGCGGTCCGGGAAGACCTCGTCCTGCATGGGCAGGAAGGCGCCGCCGGAGTCGACCAGGTACACGCACGGCAGGCGGTTGTCGAGGGCGACCTCCTGCGCGCGCAGGTGCTTCTTCACGGTCATCGGGTAGTACGTGCCGCCCTTGACCGTGGCGTCGTTGGCGACGATCACGCATTCGCGCCCGCCGACCCGGCCGATCCCGGCGATCACGCCCGCCGCCGGGGCCGCCCCGTCGTACATCCCGTCGGCGGCCAGGGGGGCCAGCTCCAGGAAGGGGGAGCCGGGGTCGAGGAGGGTGTCCACCCGGTCCCGGGGCAGCAGCTTGCCGCGTGCGGTGTGCCGGGCCCGCGCCTTCTCACCGCCGCCCAGCGCGGCCGCGGCGAGCTTGGCGCGCAGCTCCTCGACGAGGACGCGGTGCGCCTCCTCGTTGGCCCGAAAGGCCTCCGACGCGGGGTCTGCCGCGCTCGTCAGCTCCGGCGCCTGGTCCATGCCGCGATCCCCTCACCTTGTTAATGAGCGTTAACGCATTGCCTACAGGTTAACGACCGCTAACCTGCCTGTCTAGAATTGTTTTCATGGTCACGAGAACCGACGTCCCGAGCCGTCGCGAGCAGATCCTCAAGGAGGCCGCCCGGCTGTTCGCCGAGCGCGGCTTCCACGGCGTCGGCGTGGACGAGATAGGGGCCGCGGTCGGCATCAGCGGGCCCGGTCTCTACCGGCACTTCGCGGGCAAGGACGCGATGCTCGCGGAGCTGCTGGTGGGGATCAGCGGGCAGTTGCTGACGGGGGCCAGGCGCCGCCTGGCGGAGGCCGGCGGGGACACCGCGCCCTCGGCGGTCCTGGACTCCCTCATCGAGGGCCACATCGACTTCGCCCTCGACGACCGTCCACTGATCACCCTGCACGACAGGGAGCTGGACCGCTTGCGCGACAGCGACCGGAAACTGGTGCGGCAGTTGCAGCGGCAGTACGTCGAGCTGTGGGTGGAGGTGCTCCGGGGTGTCTACCCGGCCCTCCCGGAGCCCGCCGCCCGCTCGGCGGTCCACTCGGTCTTCGGCCTGCTGAACTCCACCCCCCATCTGGGCCGACCGGGTTCGCTGCCGGGCCGGGCGGCGACGGCGGTCCTGCTGCACCGGATGGCGCGGGGCGCCTTCGGCGCGGCGGCGGAGGGGGACGGCGGCTCTCCGGCGTGACGAGCGTTACCTCCTTGCTCCGCCGCACACCCTGGACCCGCCCGGCTACCCGCCGGTACCTTGGACTCTGAGCAAGCGCTTAGACATGCCGAAGTCCGTGGAGGTGGCGGCCGTGCGCCGTACGTTGTTCGACGAGGATCACGAGGCGTTCCGGGAGACCATCCGCGCCTTCATCGAGGCCGAGGTCGTACCCGTGTACGACGAGTGGTTCGCCGCTGGCCAGGCCCCGCGCGAGTTCTACTACAAGCTCGCCGAGCTCGGCGTCTTCGGAATCCGCGTCGACGAGGAGTACGGCGGCGCCGGCATCGACTCCTACAAGTTCGAGGCCGTCCTGTACGAGGAGACCGCCCGCGCGGGCGTCGCCTTCGGCGGTTCCGGCGTGCACGTGCTGCTCGGCCTGCCGTACATAAAGCTGCTGGCGACGGACGAGCAGAAGAAGCGGTACCTGCCGAAGTTCGTCTCCGGCGAGGAGATGTGGGCGATCGCGATGACCGAGCCGGGCACCGGCTCCGACCTCGCGGGCATGAAGACCACCGCCAAGCTCAGTGAGGACGGCACGCACTACGTCCTCAACGGCGCCAAGACCTTCATCACGGGTGGCGTGCACGCCGACCGGATGATCGTCTGCGCCCGTACCTCCGCGCCCACCAAGGAGGACCGCCGGCACGGCATCTCCCTCTTCGTGGTGGACACGAAGGCGGAGGGCTACTCGGTCGGCCGCAAGCTCGACAAGCTGGGCCTGAAGACCTCCGACACCGCCGAGCTGGCGTTCGTCGACGTCAAGGTGCCCGTGGAGGACCTGCTCGGCGAGGAGAACAAGGGCTTCTACTACCTCGGCCACAACCTCGCCTCCGAGCGCTGGGGCATCGCCTACGGCGCCTACGCGCAGGCCAAGGCCGCCATCCGGTTCGCCAAGCAGTACGTCCAGGACCGCGTCGTCTTCGGCCAGCCCGTCGCCGCCTTCCAGAACACCAAGTTCGAGCTGGCCGCCTGCCAGGCCGAGGTGGACGCGGCCGAGGCCGTCGTGGACCGGGCCACGGAGGCCCTCGACGCCGGTGAGCTGACCGCCGCCGAGGCCGCCAGCGCCAAGCTGTTCACCACCGAGGTCGCGCACCGCGTGATCGACCGCTGCCTCCAGCTGCACGGCGGCTACGGCTTCATGAACGAGTACCCGATCGCCCGCCTGTACGCGGACAACCGCGTCAACCGCATCTACGGCGGTACCAGCGAGATCATGAAGACGATCATCGCGAAGGACATGGGCCTGTAAGGTCCCCGCAATTACCGGCCAGTAGAAAAGGTGCCATGAACCAGGCACTAAGTGATCTCCTCGATCTGCTCGACCTGGAGCAGATCGAGGAGAACATCTTCCGCGGTCAGTCCCGGTCCGCCGTCGTCCCGCGGGTCTTCGGCGGGCAGGTCGCGGCCCAGGCGCTGGTCGCCGCGGGGCGCACCGTCCCGGCCGACCGGCACGCCCACTCCCTGCACGCGTACTTCCTGCGGCCCGGCGACCCGGGCGCGCCCATCGTCTACACCGTCGAGCGCATCCGCGACGGCCGCTCCTTCACCACCCGGCGCGCGATCGCCGTCCAGCACGGCCGGCCGATCTTCGCCCTGTCGGCCTCCTTCCAGGTGGACGAGGAGGGCCTCGACCACCAGGCCCCGATGCCCCCCGCGCCCGACCCGGCGACCCTGCCCACCTCGGCGGACCGCTTCCGCGACTACGGCCACCTCGACCCCGCTGTCGTGGAGAAGTTTCTTGAGGCCCGCGAGGCGATCGACCTGCGGTACGTCGAGGAGCCGCCGTTCGGCAAGTACGGCGAGCCGCGCGAGCCGCACAGCCAGGTGTGGTTCCGCACCAACGGCAAGCTCGACGACGACCCCCTGCTGCACGTCGTCCTCGCGACCTATGTCTCCGACATGACCCTCCTCGACTCCGTCCTGCTCGCGCACGGCCGCGGCGGCTGGGCGGTCGGGGACGTGGTGGGCGCCTCGCTCGACCACGCCATGTGGTTCCACCGGCCGTTCCGCGCCGACGAGTGGCTGCTGTACGACCAGGAGTCGCCGTCCGCGCACGGCGGCCGCGGGCTCGGCCAGGCCCGGATCTACACCCGGGACGGGTCACTGGCCATCTCCGTGATCCAGGAGGGTGTGGTCCGCGTCCCCAGGTAGCACCGGGGCACGCCCGGGCCGAACCGCGTTCCCCGCCGATCGGCCGGATGTGTCCGGCCCCCCGCTCCGTCGCCGCCGGCCCCGGAGCGGGGGGTCCAGGACCGGCTCGGGGGTCGACTTCGGGCCCGGTGAGCTCGGGCGATCACGGGTGGTGACCATCCGAGGTGCCGTCGCCTTTATGCCGAATTAAGCTCTATGAGTGAAATGCCGCACAGTGCATGTGCCGCATAGCGGACGTGCCGCGTAGCGGACGTAAGTCCGGCAGAAAGGTATTTCCCATGCGAGTACAGCGCGCGAGGCGTCTCGCCGCGATGTCCGCCGCCGGCCTGCTGCTGGCCGGTGGCGCCGCGATCGGCGCCGCGGGTACCGCCTCGGCGGCCCCCGCCTCCACTCACCAGACTGTCGTCACCGGCGGCTTCGGCTGCAACGGCTTCCGGGGCGGCTTCAACAACTGCGGTTTCCGCAGCTTCGGGTTCGTCCCCGTCGTCCCTGTCGTCCCGGTCGTGGTCGTCCCCAGCTTCGGCTTCGGCGGCTTCGGCGGCTTCGGCGGCTTCAACGGCTTCGGGTTCGGCTGAGCCGGCCGGGCGTCAACACACCAGGAACTGAGGGTCTAGGGTCAGGCCACGATGTGCGGCTCCCGTGTCCGGGGGCCGCACATCGGTCTGTCAGGCCAGCCCCGCCTCGGCCAGCAGATACGCGGTCAACGGGTCGTAGTACCGCGGGCTGAGCACATGGTCGTCGAGCGGTACGGCCACCAGCAGGGTGCCCTCCGCCTCGGCGAGGAACAGCGCCGGGTCGTTGCAGTCGGCGTATCCGACGGAGTCCAGGCCCGCCTGCGCCGCGTAGCCCGCCCAGCCGTGGTCCGCGACGACCAGGTCCGGCAGCGGGCGCCCCTCGCGCTCGAGTCCGCCCAGGACGGCCTTCATCGGCTCCCCGGAGTGGGTGTGCCACAGCGTCGCCCCGTGCTCGAGGACCGCCACGTCGGCGAACTGCATGACGTACCCCTCGTCCGTCTGGAGCCCGTCCGGGATGACCACGATCTCGCAGCCGGCGGCACGCAGCGCGGCCGCGGTCGCCCGGTGCACGTCCAGCAGACCGCCCGGGTGACCGGTCGCGAACAGCACCCGCTGCTGCCCGTCGGCCGCCTTGCGCAGCCGGGCCGCCAGCCGGTTCAGGCCGTCCACGGTCAGCTCGGGGTCGATGGTGTCCTGGCCGTACCGGTACTCGGGATCGTCGTTCACCCCGACCCGCTCGGCCATCACGGCCAGCACGTCCTGCTCGTCACTCCAGCGGTCGCCGAGTTCCAGCCCCAGCCACCAGTTGCGCTCGCCGTTGGCCAGCTTGCGGTAGTGGAGCAGGTTGTTCTCGCGGGGTGTGGCGACATCGCCCGCGATACGGGTCTTCACGAGGTGCTCTACGAGCTCGGCGCGGCTGGGCGTCCCGGGTATCGGCATGGCTCCATTCTGGGGCAGCGGGCTGTGCGCTTCGCCCGCGTATCGCGCGCTGGGACGTGGATCACTGAGGCGGATCACTCCTGCCCCAGGGCGGAACCACGGCTCCGTCCGCACGTCGGGGCGTCGAGTCCGCGCTCGACTGTCCGGACGCCGCGCGCGCCCCGGGCACCGGCGCGCCCGAGGCCGGTGGTATGACGTCCGGGGAGCTGCTGGAGATCCCGCGCGGTCCGGCCGCGTGCGACCTCGATGGCGGCCTCGCACATCGCGTACGAACCGACCACGATCACGACCCGAAAGATTGCCGAGGCGCGTTCGAAGTGACCCACGACCACGACCTGGTGCTCCGCCCGACCGAGGCGCAGACGGCCGCAGCCCTGAACCCGCCCGCCGGCCGAAGCGGCGGGGACCTGGTCGTGGAGACCCTGGCCGGGCTCGGCGCGACCACCGTCTTCGGGCTGCCCGGCCAGCACGCGCTCGGCATGTTCGACGCGCTGCGCCGCTCCTCCCTGCGCTACGTCGGCCTGCGCGTGGAGAACAACGCGGGCTTCGCGGCGGACGCCTACGGCAGGATCACCGGCGAGGCGGCCCCGCTGCTGCTGTCGACGGGCCCGGGCGCGCTGACGTCGCTGGCCGCGCTCCAGGAGGCGGCCTCCGCCTCGGCGCCCGTGCTGGCGATCAGCAGCCAGATCCCCACCGCCGGCCTGGGCGGCGGCCGCCACGGCTATCTGCACGAACTCCCGGACCAGGCGGCCTCCTTCCGGGGCGTGGTGAAGTCGGTCCACACCGTCCGCACCCAGTCGCAGATCCCGTCCGCGCTCGCGGCGGCCTGGAAGTCGGCCCTGACGGCCCCGCACGGCCCGGTGTGGGTGGAGATCCCGCAGGACGTGCTCCTCGCCAAGACCGCGCTGCCCGTGGTGACGGCGGTGGACGCCACCCCGGACGAACTCCCCCCGCGCCCCGAACTGACGGCGGTGGCGGCCGACCTGCTCTCGCGCGCCGCCCGCCCGGCGATCATCGCCGGCGGGGGAGTGGTACGAGCGGACGCGTCCGGCAAACTCCGTCAGCTGGCCGAGAAGCTGAACGCCCCGGTCGTCACCACCTTCGGCGGCAAGGGCGCGTTCCCCTGGCACCACCCCCTGTCCCTTCAGTCCTGGCTGGAGGACCGCCACACCACGGACTTCCTGGCGGACGCCGACGTCCTGCTGGTGGTCGGCTCGGGCCTGGGCGAACTCTCCTCCAACTACCACACGTTCAGGCCGCGCGGCCGGGTCGTCCAGATCGAGGCGGACCTCGGCAAGCTGGAGTCCAACCACCCGGCACTGGGCATCCACGCGGACGCGAGGCTGGCGTTGCAGGCGTTCCTGGAGACGGTGACCCCGCGCGAGGACGACAGCGCGGCGGACCGGGTACGAGACCTGCTCTCGCGCGTCTCGGAACGCATCACCGCCCAGGAACTCACCCTGGAACAGGACGTGCTGGCGTCGGTCCGCCGCGCCCTGCCCGCCGGCTCCCCGTCCTTCTGGGACATGACGATCCTCACGTACTGGGCGTGGTCCGCGTTCGACGCACAGGCGCCGAACCTCATGCACTCCGCCCAGGGCGCCGGCGGCCTCGGCTACGGTTTCCCGGCGGCCCTCGGCGCGGCCGCCGCCGACCCCACCCGCCCGGTGCTGGCGGTCTCCGGCGACGGCGGCGCCCTGTACTCCGTCGCCGAGCTGGCGACGGCGAGGCAGCACCGGCTCCCGGTCACCTGGCTGATCGTCGACGACGGCGGCTACGGCATCCTCCGCGAGTACATGACCGACGCGTTCGGCGAGGCCACGGCGACCGAACTGACCCGCCCCGACTACGTGGCGCTGGCCGAGTCCTTCGGCGTCCCGGGCGTCCGCACGACCCCGCAGACCCTGGAGACCGACCTGGCGAGGGCCCTCGCCGCACCGGGCCCCTCGGTGGTCGTACTCCCGGCACTGCTACGGATGTTCGCGCCGACGCACCTCGGCTAGGGAGGCTGTCAGAGACAGCCCCTACCGCGCCCGCATGACGCATGGGATACGCCGGCCCCTGCCGTCCCGGGCCCGACCCCGGCCAGCCGTGATTCAGCAGGCCCCCGGCCCCACCCCGTCGATGCGGCCGCCGAAGTCGCCGCCGTACTGGGAGCGCCAGTCGCCGTTGTAGACGTCGCGCTTCTCGACCGGGGACCAGTTGACGAAGCAGGCGCGGGTGGAGGCGACGAAGGAGCCGACGTTGTCGTGGAGGTTCGGCGGCATGTCGCGGTAGCCGCTGCGGGACGTCCACTCCCAGTAGTCGCCGCCGAAGCCCTCTCCGCTCCAGAAGCACACCGAGCCGTCGGGGCAGGAGGGGGCCTCGGCCGCGTGGGCGGAGGCGCTCTGGGCGGGGACGACGAGCGCGGTCAGGGCGAGGGCGGCGGCGAGGGACCAGGTGCGAAGCTTCACGGGACTCTCCGGAAAAGGGAGTTGAGGGCACCCCGGCGGAACTGCCGGGGTGCCCTCCATGCTGCTGGGCGGTCACGCGGACACGCCCGAGCCCAAGATCGACTTCACCTGTGTGAGGGAAGTAGTAGGACTGGCCCGGACGGCGCCTACCAGATCGCGTCGACCCACTCGGGGTGGTCGATGAACGGGTTCCGGTTGTGCTGGTAGGTGGTGTAGATGACGTCGTTGCGGTTCTCCTCGAAGGAGTCCGGCGGGTCCTCGTCGTTCCACTGCTTCAGGACCGAGAGCTTGCCGATGTAGGGGGTGGAGCCGTTGTTGACCTTGTCGTCGGGCTCCAGGTCGGCGAATCCGTCGTCGCCCTCGTAGCGCACGGCCATGTAGAGGATCATGCGGGCCACGTCGCCCTTGACCGCGTCGCGCGGCTCGAAGGAGTCCGAGTCGACCTTGCTGCCGCCGCTGTTGGTGAAGGTGGAGCCGCCCTCGTCGAAGTCGAGGTTGCCGCGCTTGCCGTTGACCGCCACGTCCTCGGGCCGGATGTGGTGCAGGTCCGTGCCCGGGCCGGTGGACGTGGTGAGGTCGCCGTGCGAGATCGCCCACACGTGCTCGCGGTTCCAGTCGCCGCCGGCACCGCCGTTGAGGGACTTGCTGCGCGAGATGCCCGAGTACAGCAGGATCACGTTGCTGCTGTTGTTCGGGTCCTGGTCGGTCTTCTTCAGGGCGTCCCACAGCGCCGAGTACGACAGCTTGGTGACGTTCGCGCTGATGATCGTGTGCAGGGACGACTTGAGGCTCGTACCCGTCTTGCCGATCGCGTTCTTGTAGTACGTCGAGTCGTACGCGGTCGTGGTGGCGGCGGCCGGGGTCGCCGTCAGTGCCGGGGCGGTGAGGCCCACCAGGACGGCGGCGGTCGTCAGGGCCACTGACTTCCAGCGCCGGATGTGTGTCGCCAGCATAAAGAGTTTCCCATCTACGCGGGTTGACGAGGCGGCAAGAAGGAGAGTGACATGAACATGAGGACGTGCAGGTAAACGGGACGTAAAAAGAGGCCCCCGGCCGTGTGGCCGGGGGCTTCTTCGGGTGTCGGACCGCGTCAGCCGACGTCCGACGGGTCCAGCCGGTAGAGCGTCGAGGTGGTGCTCTGCGACGAGGAGGACGAGGAGGACGAGGACGAGGAGCTGGACTTCGAGCTCGACGTCGAGCCGCTCGTCGTGCTCTTGCTGTACGCGCTCTCCTTCACCGCCGTGCCGTACTTCTGCACCCAGGCGGTCACCGCGGAGCTGACGCTGTTGCTGCCGCCCATGCCACCGCCCATGCCGCTGCCGCCGACCTGGATGTAGTGCAGCTTGCCCGCCTTGACCAGTTCCTTGAGCTTGGCGACGGTCATCGCGTTGTCGGATCCGGTGAAGCCCCACATGGAGATCACGGGTTCCTGCGCACTCAGCTCGATCTGCGCGGCGGACTGCGAGTTGGAGACGGCCAGCAGCCAGGTGGCGCCGTCCTGGTGCTTCTTCAGATAGGCGATCAGGTCGCTGTCGACACCGCCGCCCATGCCACCGCCGCCGCCGAAGCCGCCGCCCATACGCCCGGTGCCGGTACCGCCGCCGGGCATCTCGCCGGTCCCGCCGGGAAGTTCGCCGTTGCCGCCACCATTCGGCAGCTCGCCGGTCCCGCCGGGAGCCTGGCCGGGCATGCCGCCGCCCGGCGCCTCGCCGTTCGTGCCGCCCGGGAAGCCGCCGCCCGTCTCGCCGCCGGCCTGGCTGTTCCCCTGCTGCCCGCCCGGCAGCTCGCCGCCGCCCGGGAAACCGCCCCGGTTGCCGCCGCCGCCCGGTCCGCCGCCGAAGCCGGAGCCCGTGGAGGGGCCCGCCGTCGGGTTCGTACCGCCCATGCCGCCGCCGGCAGAGCTGCCGAACGGCTCCGCCACCGCGTACGCCGTCGGACCCGCGAGGGCCGCGACCACCGCCACCGCCAGGGAGGCCGTCAGCAGCCGGACCTTGTGCGAGCGGAAGAGGATCATGCCCACGATGCCGGCCGCGGTCAGCACGCCGATCGTCGGCCACAGCCAGGTGTTCCAGCCGGAGGCCCGGCGCAGCAGCACGATCGCCCAGATGCCGGTGACGCCGAAGGCGAGCGGAAGGACCCAGATCCATCGCTTGTCGGTGCGGAAGGCCCGCACCAGCATCGTGCCACCGCCGCCGCACAGCACCGCGATGCCGGGAGCGAGCGCGGTCGTGTAGTACGGGTGCATCGTGCCCTGCGCGGTCGCGAAGATCACGTAGTGCAGCAGGGTCCAGCCGCCCCAGAGGACCAGGGCCATCCGCCTCAGGTCGGTGCGTGGGGCGCGACCGCACAGCACCAGGCCGCCCACCAGGGCGATCGCGGAGAAGGGAAGGAGCCAGGAGATCTGGCCGCCGAGGACGTCGTTGAACATCCGGCCGAGGCCCGCCGAACCGGAGAAGCTGGCGCCCCCGCCCCCGCCGCCGCCGTTGCCCTCGCCGCCGAAGACGCGGCCGAGACCGTCGTAGCCCATGATCAGGTCCCAGGCGGAGCCGTCCGTGGAACCGCCGATGTACGGCCGGTCCGAGGCCGGGACCAGGGAGACCGCGATCGCCCACCAGAAGCTGGAGACGGCCAGCACGACGGCGGCCAGCAGCAGGTTGACGGCGCGCTTGGCCCAGGTGGCCTTCGACGCGTACAGGTAGAGCGCGAAGACGGCCGGGAGCGCGATCCAGCCCGCGAGCAGCTTGGTGTTGAAGGCGAGACCGAAGCACGCCGCCGAACCGAGCAGGGGCAGCAGCTTGTCGTCACGGGTGGCGCGGAACGCGAGCGCCGCGCCCGACACCATCAGGAACACCAGGATCGTGTCGGGGTTGTTGTCGCGGTTGATGGCGACCGTGATCGGGGTCAGCGCCAGCACCAGCGCGGCGACCGCCGCCGCGCCGTGCCCCCACACCCGCTTCACCGTCGAGTGCAGGATCCAGATCGTGGCGAGCGCGAGCACGACCTCGGGCGCCATCATCTGCCAGGTGCCGAAGCCGAAGACGCGGCACGACAGGCCCATGACCATGAGAGCGAACGGCGGTTTGTCGACGGTCAGGAAGTTGCCCGGGTCCAGCGACCCGAAGAACCAGGCCTTCCAGCTCTTCGTGCCGGCCCAGATGGCACCGCTGTAGAAGGTGTTGAGGTCGGAGCCGGAGAGGTTCCAGGAGTAGAGCACCGCCGCCAGGATCAGGATCGCGATCAACGCGGGGAGCGACCAGCGCGGTGCCCTGTCCGGCAGGGCGGCCGCGGGGACGGCCGTGGGGGGCGCCGCGGAGGACGCCGTGGGCGGGCCCCAGTCGGGGGACACGGGCGTGTGGGGGACGGGATCGGTGGCAGATGTCACCACGCCACCATGCGGGCAGCCGATGGGTGAGGGCTGTGCCGATCCTGGGCGCACGCTGTGGGTGGGTGAGATACCGGTAAGAGGGCGGCCGGTGCGGCCGCCCTCCGAGACCGGTGCGGCCGCCCGCGGCACCGCCGCGGGGGCCGTGGCCGGTGTGCCGCCGCGTCAGCGGACGCGGACCGACAGCCGGTAGAACCGCGTCGTCTGTACGGCGTTCTGGTTGTCGTCGCTGACCAGCAGGACCTTGTACGCGCCCTTCGCGCGGCCGGTGACGACCATGCCCTCGATGTTGTCCAGGACGGGGTTGGGCTGCGGCTGCTTGGCCGTGGCGCCCAGCGACGGGCAGCTCGCGATGTCCGTGAGCAGGGTCTTCCTGACCAGCCGTACGCCGGCCTGCCCGGTGAGGTTCTCGATGCCGCTGGTGTCCGTGGCGTGCCGCGGGTCGGCCAGGAAGAGGCGGACGGCGTTGCCGACACCGGAGGTGAAGCCGCGTTCCAGGACGAGGAGACGGCCGTCGGGCAGCGCCTGCACCTCGGGAACGCCGAGGGTCGGGTCGTCGGTGCGGTAGGCGTACTGGGCCGACGGCTCGAAGTGGTCGCCCTTGGTGCGCTGCCAGGTCTGGAAGCGGACGATCCCAGCGGTGTCGCCGGAGATGGCGTACTCCATCGACGCCAGCAGGGTGCGGCCGCCGTTCAGGAGGGTCAGGCCCTCGAAGGTCTGGTTGGTGGTGGCCCGCCCGGCCGGGGAGACCAGGAGGGACGGGGGCACGGGGAGGCGGTCCAGGATCTTGCCGTCCACCGAGTAGCGGCGGATGGACGGTTCGGTCTCGGAGGTGATCAGGCGGGTGCCGTCCCGGTCCACGACCAGGCCCTCGGAGTCGAGCACGGCGCCGTTCTCGTCGGCGAGCCCGACGACCTTCTTCGGCGCGAGGGTCTGCGCGTCCAGGTCGAAGAGGTAGGACCGGTCGGCGAGGGCGGCGAGGGAGCCGTCCTGGTCCACCGCGAGCGCGGAGAGGTTGCCGACGAAATAGCCGCCGAAGGTCGTCTTGTCGAGGGCGTCGGAGAAGCCGTCGAGGGAGACCGAGGGCGAACAGGCGTGGGCGGCGGCGGTGTTGGCCACGGCGGTGCCGGTCGCGACGGCGTTGGCGGATCCGGCGGCGGACAGACAGGTGGCCGCCGCCAGGCCGGCGGTGACGGTGGCGAGTACGGTTCGCAGGCGCATGGCGATCACCGTAGGGGGGATCGGTGGCGGAGTGGAGGCCGCCCCGTGAAGGAAGGAGTCGGTTTACGGCCACGGGACGACCGCCGCTCGCCGCGGCGGCCGCCGCCCCGCCTCAGGAGGCCGCGAGGTCCTTGTGGATGACCTTCGCGACGGCCTGGATGGTGTTGATGCCGTAGCTCATGGTGCTGTTGTCCTGGGTCAGCACGGTCATCTGGTAGTCGTGGCCGCCACCGGTGAACGTGCCCAGGCTGTGCACCCGCCAGCCGTGCGTGGCGCGTTGCAGCCAGCCGTTCTTGACGTGCACGGAGACGCCGGACGGGGCGCCGTACGGCGTGCCCCACCGCTGGGACGAGATGACCTGCCCCATCAGCTTCAGGATGTAAGCCCGCGAATTGTCGCTGAGCACGGTGTTCTTGGCGGTGACGAGCGCGAGCAGCTTCTGCTCGTCGTGCACGTCGATCTGGGTCAGCCCCCAGTAGTTGTTCGCGCCCGGGGTGGTCTGCGTCATCCCGGCGGCGGTCAGGAAGCCCTTGATCTTCGTCAGGCCGAGCTGCTTCCACAACGTGCTGGTCGCGGCGTTGTCCGACCGCGTGATCATGGCCTTGGCGAGCGACTGCTCGGTGGTGGTCAGATACCGGTTGTGCTTCTTCGCGTCCCACAGCAGCGTGGCGAGGACGGTCACCTTGACCGTGCTGGCCGAGTCGTAGTGCGTGGTGGAGCGCAGGGTGCAGGTCGTCTTCGTCGACCGGTCGTACAGGCCGACGGCGATCGTCCCCGTGCGGTTCGCGATGGCCGCGGTGATGTCCTTCTTCAGCTTCGTGGCCAGAGCCGCCTTGGCGGACGTGCAGCTGACGGCGGGCGCGGCGGCCGAGGCGGGCGCGGCGCCGGCCACGCCGGCTATGAGAAACCCGGTGCCGAGCGCGGTGGCGACCAGTCCTCTCCTTCGTCTGTGAGTCATGCCCGTGTTGACACACGGGTTCGCGCGAATGGTTGTACGAACGCTCCGGGCTTTAAGGAAACATGCCCAAGGACGGAGCCCATGGGAAACCGCCAGGGAGCGCGGGCAACGGCGGTGTCCGCGCCGACGGTTGCGCTGTTCGCCGCCGCCGGGCTACCCGCGTCGGCTCTCGGCGATCCGCAGCACGTCCGTCAGCGACTCCCGCATCCGGGCCACCAGGAAACGAAGTTCGGCCCTGGTCACGTGCCGCTCTTCGAGCATCGCGGCCGAGTGGTCGAGGAGCCCGGCGGCCATCCCCAACTGCACGGACTCGACGGCGTCGGCGGCCCGGGAGAGGTAGCCGTCTCCGTCGCCGACAAGGAAACAGGGCTTGCCCTCAGAGCCCGTCCAGGGGAGCAGGCGTGGAGTGGTCCTCACCGCGTACCCCTCGCGTCCTTCGCGAGCATGCCGCACGAACCCATGCCGATCCCGTACACGCCGATCGGGTCGACCGGGGGTCGGTGTCCGGTGTGGTGGACGGTCGGACCGTGCACCCGCGGGCGCCGGAACAGCGAGCGGGCGAGACGGGCGATGCGGTGACGCATGGCGGCAACTCCGTTCTGTAGTGATCTGCTCACAGAGTGGGGCGGGCGCGGCTAGCCTGACCAGGGGGTGGAGTGTGACCAGGCATTTGTCACAAGGGAGTTGGCCATGGCGAACACTTACGGTGACTGGCTCCGGCAGCAGCGGGAGACGGCCGGGCTGACGCAGCAGGAGCTGGCCGACATCGCGGTGATGACGCGTTCGCACATCGCTCACATCGAGGCCGGGCGGCGGATCCCGTCGAAGGAGGACGCGCGACGGCTGGACAAGGCTCTGAACACGGGGGATGTGCTGAGCAGTTTCCTGCCGGAGCAGGACGTGACGATTGCCGACTACTTCGGGACGGTGCGCGAACTCGAACAACAGGCGGTGATGATCCGGGAGTTCGCCCTGGCGTACTTCCCGGGCATCCTTCAGACGAAAAGGTACGCGCGTGCGGTTCTGGGCGCGGCGTTCCCTCCGGTGAGTGAGGAGGAGTGTGACAGGCGCCTTGTCACACGCTTGGAGCGCGCGAAGATCCTTGAGGATCCGGTGACTCCCGTAGTGTGGGCGGTGCTGGACGAGACAGTTCTACGGCGTCCCGTCGCCGACGGGGACATCATGGCGGAGGCGATCATGCACATCGTCGCCCTGGCGGAGACCGGACGCATCCGCGCACACGTGTTGCCATTCGGCGCCGGCCACCATCCACTGATGCAGAACATGGTCACGCTGATGTGGTTCGAAGATCAGCCGCCGGTGGCATACAGCGAGGGAGACCGGATGGGAAGGTTGCACGACTCGCCGTCCACGGTCCGCGAATTGCAGACTCGCTTCGATCTCGCGCTCAGCGATGCACTGCCACTCAAGGAGTCGCTCGCCCTCCTCAGATCCACTGCGAAGGACTATGAACGCCGTGACTGACCGAACGATTTCAAACGCCGCCATACTCACCGGCTGGCGCAAGTCGTCGCACAGCAACGCCGACGCCGGCAGCTGCCTCGAAGTCCTCGACGCCCACCCCTCCGGCGTCCCCGTCCGCGACTCCAAGCACCCCCACGGCCCCGCCGTGATCTTCGCGTCGGACGCCTGGCGTCCCTTCGTCGCGGCGGTCGGAGTCACCCTCTAGAGATCGAGGACGACCTCGCCGGCCGGTGCGGCGCAGCAGACCAGGACCGTGCCGGGGGCGGGGAGTTCGAGGGGCGGGGTGGGGTAGGTGACGTCGCCTGTCACCAGCGGGGTGACGCAGGTGTGGCAGACGCCGGTGCGGCAGGACCAGCGGGTGGGGATGTCGCAGGCCTCGGCGAGTTCGAGGAGCGAGGCGCGGGCCGGCGACCACGGGGTGGCGAGGCCGCTGCGGCTGAAGGTGACGAGGGGGCCGGTGGCCCGGGGACCGGGTGGCTGGTGCGGCCGTACCGGGGCGGTGGCGGCGATGCCGGGATTGACCGCGGCGAGCGTGCCGAACCGCTCCGTGCGGATCCGCTCGGGGCGCAGGCCGTGACCGCGCAGGTACCCGCCGAGGTCGTCCATGAAGGCGGTCGGCCCGCAGAGGTAGGCGTCGGCGTCGGCGGGGATGCCCAGGGCGGTGAGCGAGGCGGCGGTCGGGCGGCCCCGGGTGGCGTGCTCGTCGCCGGGCGGCGGGGTCTGCGCGGTGTAGTAGACGTGCTCGTGGGCGTGGGGGAGCCGGGCCAGCAGGGCGCGGGCCTCGGCCGCGAAGGCGTGGTGGGCGCGGTCGTGGGCGGTGTGGACCCACCACAGCGGACGCGGATCCCCGGTGGCGGCGAGCCGGTGGAGCATGGCGAGCACGGGAGTGACGCCGATGCCCGCCGAGGCGAGGACGACCGGACCGGTGCCCTCTTCGAGTACGAACGTCCCGCGCGGGCCGGCGACGTCCACGAGGTCCCCGGTGCGCAGCCGGGCGTGGATGTAGCCGCTGACCTTCCCGCGGGGTTCGTGCTTGACGCTGATGCGGTAGGTGCCCTCCTCGGACGGGACGGCCGAGGACAGGGAGTAGCTGCGGATCTCGCGGGCCTCGCCGTCGACGGCGAGGCGCAGGGAGAGGTACTGGCCGGGGCGGCCCTCCGGCAGGGCCGTGTCGTCGGTGGTGCCGAGGTGGATCGAGGAGACGTCGGCGGTCTCGGGGACGATACGGGCGACGCGCATCGGCCTGAAGCCCGGCGCCTCCGGCTCGGGACCGGGCGGCCCGGCGGCGGCGAGTTCGCGGAAGGACTGCTGCCAGCCGGGGCTGAGGGCGGGGACGCGCAGGGCGGTGCGCAGCTTCGCGGGGTCGCGGCCGGGCAGGTAGAGCAGCGCGTCGGTGTCGGCGACGCTGAGTTCTCCCGGGCCCCTGCGGACGAGGGTGATGCCGTCACCCGCCTGGACTCGCCCCTCGGTGATCACCCGCAGGTAGAAGCCGGGGCGGTGGTGGGCGACCAGCAGGGAGGCCATGGCGGGCTCGCCCAGGCGCATGCCGACCCGGTAGCAGGTGACCCGGGGCTGGGTCACCTCGAACTCGGCCTCGCCGATGCGGTACCGGTCGCCGATGCACACCTCGTCGTCGGGCAGGCCGTCGACGGTGAAGTTCTCCCCGAACATCCCGAAGGTCAGATCGTCGCGGCCGAGTCGCTTCCGCCAGTACTCGTAGGACTGCAGCTGGTAGACGAGCACGGCCCGGATCTCGCCGCCGTGCCCGGCCAGGTCGCCCTGACCGTCCCCCTCGACGTTCAGCCGCCGCACCATCCGGCGGCCGGGCACGGGCGACTTCCACGCGCCGGTGCGGACGGTCCTGCCCTGCCAGGACACGTCCACGGGCATTCCCACGTTGACGGACAGCAGCTTCGCCATGCGGACCTCCTGTGGTGACCGTCTCCGATGCTTCCGCACCACACGGCCGACGCAAGTCGGCCGCCCCGCGGTCCGGCCGCCTTCACGGTCCGGCTCCGCTTCGGTCCGCCGGCCCTCACGGCGCGTCGGCCCTCACGGCGCGTCGGCCCCCACGGTCCGTCCGCCCCCATGAACAGTCCGTCCTCACGGTCCGTCCGCTCCCACGGCCCGGCCCGGCCCTTCTCTTCCGTCGGCCACCCGGCTCCCCTTCCCACCGACCCTCCCGCAGGCTTCCCCTCCCGTCGGCTCCCCAGGGAATTGTTGCGGAGGGATGAAATCCGCTTCCTTTCGTGTTGTGACCTGCGGACGGGCAGGGCGAACGAAGGGCAACCGCGTGGCAGCGCAACAGGGGGAGCGGCAGCAGGACGGCTGGGCGCGCAGGCTGGCCGGGTATGCCTGGCGGCATCCCCGGGACGTCGTGCTCGCGCTCGGGTCCTCGCTGGCCGGCATGGCCGTGCTGGCCGTCGTACCGCTGATCACCAAGGTGATCATCGACGACGTGATCACTGATCACCGCCGGTCCATGGGGCCCTGGGCCGGTGCCCTGGTCGGCGCCGCGGTCCTCGTCTACGCGGCCACCTTCGTCCGCCGCTACTACGGTGGCCGGCTCGCCCTGGACGTCCAGCACGACCTGCGGACCGAGATGTACGAAACCCTGACCCGGCTCGACGGCCGGCGCCAGGACGAGCTGTCCACGGGCCAGGTGGTGGGCAGGGCCACCAGCGACCTCCAGCTGATCCAGGGACTCCTGTTCATGCTGCCGATGACCATCGGCAACGTCCTCCTCTTCCTGATCTCCCTCGCGATCATGGCCTGGCTGTCACCGCCGCTCACCCTGGTCGCCCTCGCCGTCGCCCCGGCCCTGTACTGGATCGCCAAGCGCAGCCGCAGCAAGCTCCACCCCGCCACCTGGTACGCCCAGGCCCAGGCCGCCGCCGTCGCCGGCGTGGTCGACGGCGCGGTGAGCGGTGTGCGCGTGGTGAAGGGGTTCGGGCAGGAGGAGCAGGAGACCGGGAAGCTGCGGGAGGTCGGGCGCCGGCTCTTCGCCGGGCGGCTGCGCACGATACGCCTGAACAGCAAGTTCACCCCGGCCCTCCAGGCCGTCCCGGCCCTCGGCCAGGTCGCCATGCTGGCGGTCGGCGGCTGGCTGGCCGTGCGCGGTCACATCACCCTGGGCACGTTCGTCGCCTTCTCCTCCTACCTCGCCCAGCTGGTCGGCCCGGTCCGGATGCTCGCCGTGGTCCTCACCGTCGGCCAGCAGGCCCGCGCCGGCACCGAACGCGTCCTGGAGCTGATCGACACCCGGCCCACCATGACGGAGGGCACCAAGACCCTCCCCGCCGACGCGCCCGCGACCGTCGAGTTCGACGACGTGTCGTTCGGCTACGACCGGGCCGCCGGCGGGACCAGCCCGGTCCTGAGCGGGCTCAGCTTCGAGATACGGCCGGGCGAGACCCTCGCCGTCGTCGGCTCCTCCGGCTCCGGCAAGTCCACGGTCTCCCTCCTGCTGCCCCGCTTCTACGACGTCACCCACGGCGCCGTCCTGATCGGCGGCCACGACGTCCGCGAGCTGACCCACGACTCGCTCCGGGCCGCGATCGGCCTGGTCCCGGAGGACTCGTTCCTCTTCTCCGACACGGTCCGGAACAACATCGCCTACGGCCGTCCCGACGCGACCGAGGACGAGATCCTCGCCGCCGCCCGCGCCGCCCAGGCCGACCGTTTCGTCGCCGAGCTGCCCGACGGCTACGACACCAAGGTCGGCGAACAGGGCCTGACCCTCTCCGGCGGCCAGCGCCAGCGCATCGCCCTCGCCCGAGCCCTGCTCACCGACCCCCGTCTCCTCGTCCTCGACGACGCCACCTCGGCCGTCGACGCCCGCGTGGAACACGAGATCCACGAGGCCCTCGCCCACGTGATGCGGGGCCGCACCACCCTGCTCATCGCGCACCGCCGCTCCACCCTCAACCTCGCCGACCGCATCGCCGTCCTCGACGGCGGCCGGCTCGCCGACATCGGCACCGACGAGGAGCTCCAGCAGCGCTCCGCCCTGTACCGCAGGCTCCTCACCGACCCCGACGAGCTCGGCGGCGTCTCCCCGGGGCACGCCCTCCCGGCCGTCTCGCGCGAGGACACGTCCGTCCGCGACGAACTGGACGCCGAGTTCGACGCGGAGCGCGGCGTGACCCCGCGGCTGTGGACCGGCGACCGCACGCCCCGCGACCTCGCCCTCGCCGGCACCCCGGCCACCCCCGAACTCCTCGCCCAG
This sequence comes from Streptomyces sp. NPDC086519, assembly GCF_040686075.1. Taxonomy (NCBI): domain Bacteria; kingdom Bacillati; phylum Actinomycetota; class Actinomycetes; order Kitasatosporales; family Streptomycetaceae; genus Streptomyces; species Streptomyces sp. NPDC086519. Next base: position 263,975 of record NZ_JBFBJL010000002.1, on the reverse strand, counting down.
GTCGAGGCGTTGCCCCCGGCGACCGACACCCCCGACGTCGACGAGGCCGGCGCCGTGCGCCCCGAGGACTCCTACGGCCTGCGCCGCCTGCTGCGCGGTTTCGGGCTGCCCCTGCTGATCAGCCTCGGCCTGGTCGCCGTGGACGCCGGCATGGGCCTGCTGCTCCCGGTCCTGATCCGGCACGGCATCGACCAGGGCGTCAGCAAGATGGCGCTCGGCGCGGTCTGGGCGGCCTCGCTGCTCGGCCTGGTCGCGGTGCTCGCCCAGTGGGCGGCCCAGATCGGCGAGACGAGGATGACCGGCCGTACCGGCGAGCGCGTCCTCTACGCGCTGCGTCTGAAGATCTTCGCCCAGCTCCAGCGGCTCGGACTCGACTACTACGAGCGGGAGCTGACCGGCCGGATCATGACGAGGATGACGACGGACGTGGACGCGCTGTCCACCTTCCTCCAGACGGGCCTGGTCACCGCCTTCGTCTCCGTCGTCACCTTCTTCGGCATCATGGCCGTCCTGCTGGTGATCGACGTACAGCTCGCGCTCGTCGTCTTCACCACCCTGCCCCCGCTGATCGTCGCGACCTTCTTCTTCCGCCGGGCGAGCGTGAAGGCGTACGAACTCGCCCGTGAGCGGGTGTCGGTGGTCAACGCCGACCTCCAGGAGTCGGTGTCGGGCCTGCGGATCGTGCAGGCCTTCCGGCGCGAGAAGGACAGCAGGCGGCGCTTCACCGAGCGCAGCGAGAGCTACCGCAAGGCCCGCATCCGGGGCCAGTGGCTGATATCGGTCTACTTCCCGTTCGTCCAGCTGCTGTCGTCGGTGGCCGCGGCGAGCGTGCTGATGGCGGGCGCCCACCGGGTGGCGGCGGCGACCCTCACCACCGGCGCGCTGGTCGCCTACCTGCTCTACATCGACCTGTTCTTCGCCCCCGTCCAGCAGCTCTCCCAGGTCTTCGACGGCTACCAGCAGGCCACCGTCTCCCTCGGCCGCATCCAGGAACTCCTGCGCGAGCCGACGTCCACCAAGTCGGCGGCCAAGCCCCTGGAGGTGACCTCGCTGCACGGCGACCTGGCCTTCGAGGACGTGCACTTCGCCTACGGGGACGATGAAGAGGCGCTGGGCGGCATCGACCTGACCATCCCCGCCGGGCAGACCGTCGCCTTCGTCGGCGAGACCGGCGCCGGCAAGTCGACCCTCGTCAAGCTGGTCGCACGCTTCTACGACCCCACCGCGGGCCGGGTGACGGTCGACGGCAGGGACCTGCGCGACCTCGACCTCACCTCCTACCGGCACCGGCTCGGGGTCGTCCCGCAGGAGGCGTACCTCTTCCCGGGGACGGTCCGGGACGCCATCGCCTACGGCCGCCCGGACGCGACCGACGCCGAGGTGGAGGCGGCGGCCCGCGCGGTCGGCGCCCACGAGATGATCGCCACCCTCGACGGCGGCTACCTCCACGAGGTGGCCGAGCGGGGCCGCAACCTGTCGGCGGGCCAGCGCCAGCTGATCGCCCTCGCCCGCGCGGAACTCGTCGACCCCGACGTGCTGCTCCTCGACGAGGCGACGGCGGCCCTGGACCTGGCGACGGAGGCTCAGGTCAACATGGCCACCGACCGCCTGACGGGCCGTCGTACGACCCTCGTCGTCGCTCACCGGCTGACCACCGCCGCCCGCGCCGACCGGGTGGTGGTCATGGACCACGGCCGGGTCGCCGAGGACGGCACCCACGACGAACTGCTGGCCCGCGACGGCCGGTACGCGGAACTGTGGCGCACCTTCATCGGCCAGCCCGAGGAGCCGGAGGAGCCGGTGGGCGCGACCCGCTGACCCGTCCCCCGGGGACTCGCGTCCCTGACGGCCGTGCAACCATCCGACACATGTCGGGCGTCCGTACATCCGTACGGTGATGGTGCAGGCTGCGGTACGGGAGGGGACGACTGTGAACAGTGGTGCCATACGCCGGTGGTTCGCGCTCGGTGCGGCCGCGCTGGCCGCCTCCGGGGCGCTCGCCCTCGTGGCACCGGCCGAGGCCGAGGCCGCCACGGCCGCGAACTGCGCCGGACGCGAGGTACGGACCCTGTCCTTCGCCACCGGCACCGTGCACGTCTACCGGCAGGGCGGCTACGTCTGCGCGATCACCCTCCCCAAGACGTCCGGCGGCAGGCGGATGATGTCCGTCAGCGTCCAGGCCCGCGGCAACCGCCCGGTGGTCGACAAGGGCAGGTACAGCCACCGCGCGGGCCCGGTCACCGTCCACGCCGGACACCGCTGCGTGTGGGTGAAGGGCTCGGTGGGGCGGAGTTCGGTGAGCTCGGGGTGGATCCTCTGCTGAGGTAAGACGATCCAAACGTGCGCATACGACGAGAGGTTCGCTGGGTCCTGTGGGGACTGTGGCTTGCGTGCCCGGTGTGCTGCGTCTGGTTCTACGCGGAGGTCGTCACGCTGTTCCGGCAGGCCGAGTCATGGTGATGCGGGCAGCGGACGAGTGACGTCCGCCCGGTGACCGCGACGCCTGCGGACGCCTTGGCGCGTGGCGTTCACACACGGCGGGCGCAGCCCACCGGGTGCTCGCCGCCGAGCTGGACGTACAGGGCGGTGGCCGCCGGGCACGCGTCCCGGGAGGTCACCGCCCGCACCACCCGGTACTGCGGCTTCCGCTTCCCCGAGCCGTCGCAGGCGGTCTCCCGGACCTGGCCGTGGCCCGAGCCGTAGACGCAGTCGCCGACGATCGTGCGCGGCCCGCCGCCCCCGCCGGGGTCACCGGGGTGCGGCGGCTCCAGGTCGCGCATGCAGGCGTAGCCCCGCGCGATCGTTGCGCCGCCGTCCTCACCGCCGCCCGTGCGCTGGGTGCCGATGTGCAGCACGAAGTCGGTGGTGGCCGGGCACGGCGGCCCGTCGGCGATGGCACCGTCGTGCCGGGCGATCACCCGGGCCGCCGCCCGTTCACTCGTGCAGGGCACCTCGGTGAAGCCGGCGGTCCCGAACGAGCTGCACTCGTCGACCGCGAGGAACCGCGCGCCGTACCCGGACCGGGCCGGGCTCGCCGTCGACCGCGCGCTGCCCGTCGGCGCCCCGGAGGAGGACGTCCCCCGGCAGCCGGTCGGCAGCAGCACGACGGCCAGTGCCACCAGAACCCCCGCACAACGCCTGCTGCGCATACGACCCCCCCTTGCCAGCGTGGCCCGCGACCATGGTCCACGCCGGCCATGCGGGAGGCTTTACTCCTATTGGGGCATTACGCCCGGTTCGCTGACGTGCATCTGATGCGTCGTCTCATAGGTCAGCCCGTGGCCGATCGGATACAGCACCCGCGCCGGATCGTCCGCCCGCTGCACCGGCACCGGGAGTCTGCCGCGCGGCGCCACCCGGCCCGCGATCACCCGTGCCGCGGCCCGCACTTCGACGTCGGTCCACGAGTAGGTGGCCAAGCAGGCCTGCACGAAGGGGAGTTGGGCGACATCGTAGGGATTGCGCACCGCCACCGCCACCACCGGGCGCCCGGTGGCGACCAGTTGCTCCACCAGGTGCCGCTGTCCGCCGCCCGCCGTGACGTTGTACGTCCCGACGACCACCGCGTCCGCCGCCCGCGCCGCCGAGACCGCCTTGTCGACGGTGGCGGCGGACGGGGCCGTACCCGTCGGCAACGCGGTTGCCGTGAAGCCCAGTTCGGTGAGGGCGGCGGCGAGCACACCGGTCGGCGGGCCCGTCGTGCCGGACGGCGAGTCCGGGTCGGCGCCGACCACCAGCACCGTGCCGTGCGTGCGACGGGAGAGGGGAAGCAGCCCGCCCTCGTTGACCAGCAGGGTGGTGGTGCGTTCGGCGACCCGGTCGGCGGCGGCGAGGTGCTTCGCCGTGCCGACCACCCGGCCCACGTCCTTGGCGTTGACGTACGGCCGGTCGAGCAGCCCCAGCCGGGACTTCAGCCGCAGGATCCGCAGCACCGACTCGTCCAGCCGGGACTCGGTCAGCTCCCCGTCCTGTACGGCCTTCAGGACCGCGTTCCAGGCGATGTCCAGGGTGGGCGGGTTGAGGAGCTGGTCGGCACCGGCCTTCAGGGCGAGCACGGGCACGCGGTCGTCGCCGTACTTCGTGCGGACCCCCTCCATGCCCAGGGAGTCGGTCACCACGACCCCGTCGTAGCCGAGTTCGCCGCGCAGGATGCCGGTGAGGACGGGGTGGGAGAGGGTGGCCGGGTCGCCGGAGGCGTCCAGGGCCGGGAACTGGATGTGCGCCGTCATGATCGAGTCGATGCCGGCCGCGATCGCCGCCCGGAACGGGACCGCGTCCAGCTTCTCCCACAGCTCCCGGCTGTGCGTGATCACCGGGAAGCCGGTGTGGCTGTCGACGGCGGTGTCGCCGTGCCCCGGGAAGTGCTTGGCGGTGGCCGCGACCCCTGCTTCCTGGTACCCCCGCGCCTCGGCGGCGACCAGCGTCCCGACCGCGTCCGGAGCGGCCCCGAAGGACCGTACGCCGATGATCGGGTTGGCCGGGTTCACGTTGACGTCGGCGTCGGGGGAGTAGTCCTGCCGGACGCCCATCGCCCGCAGTTCCGCACCGGAGAGGCGGCCTAGGGTGCGGGCGTCGGCCGGGGAGCCGCCCGCACCCATGGCCATGGCGCCCGGGAAGAGGGTGGCGGGCTTGCCGATCCGGCAGACCGCGCCGTGCTCCTGGTCGGTGGCGATGAGCACGGGCAGACCGCGCGGCAGCGCCAGCGAGGCCCGCTGGATCCCGTTCGACAGCTCGGCGATCTGCCGGGGATCGCGGGTGTTGTGCGCCCAGGTGAAGTAGATGATCCCGCCGACCCGGTACTTCCCGACCAGCTCGGCGGCGGTGCGGACGCCGATCTCCTTGAGGTTGGCGTCGATGTCGGCCTGGCCGGGGTCGGTGGCGGAGTCCCCGTAGACCCGCATCACGAACAGCTGCCCGACCTTCTCTTCCGGCGTCATCCGCGCGATGAGCGCACGGAGCCTGTCGTCGTGGGGGTTCCCGGTGCGGGAGTTCTCGTCGTAGGCGCCGAGGGCGTTCGCACCGGTGCCGACGGCCAGTTGCGCGGTGACACCCGCGGTCGCGGCGAGGACGGTACGTCTGGAGGGCACGTGCGCTCCTTCCGGTGGGAAACCGGCTGAAGGAAACTTCCGTGTGGTCATACGTATGCGGGAGGTTTCTTTCCGTCAAGGCAATGCACGTTAACGGGAAAGGGGCCGCCATCGGCGCATTTCCGTCATCCGGGAAGAGGGAGCTGAAAGCTGCGTCAGGGACAGCGCCCCTGAAAGGGGCGCGGGAAACTGTGCGCCAAGCCCCCACCGGCCATGACGCGTCGGACAACCTGTTCCACCCCGTGGACAGACATTCCCCGACCCTTCAGAAACCGGAGATCATCGGTCCATGCCCGCTGTCGCCATCCCCGGTTCCAAGTCCGTCACCGCCCGCGCCCTCTTCCTCGCGGCCGCCGCCGACGGAGTCACCACCCTCGTCCGCCCGCTCCGCTCTGACGACACCGAGGGCTTCGCCGAGGGCCTGGCCCGGCTCGGCTACCGGGTCGGCCGCACCCCCGACACCTGGCAGGTGGACGGCCGCCCGCAGGGCCCCGCGCTGCCCGCGGCCGAGGTCTACTGCCGGGACGGCGCCACCACCGCCCGCTTCCTGCCCACGCTCGCCGCGGCCGGCCACGGCAGCTACCGCTTCGACGCCTCCGAGCAGATGCGCCGCCGCCCGCTCGGCCCGCTCACCCGCGCCCTGCGCGATCTCGGTGTGGACCTGCGCCACGAGGAGGCGGAGGGGCACCATCCGCTGCGCATCGAGGCGGCCGGGGTCGAGGGCGGTGAGGTGACGCTCGACGCCGGGCAGTCCTCGCAGTACCTCACCGCCCTGCTGCTGCTCGGCCCGCTCACCCGCAAGGGCCTGCGGATCCGGGTGACGGACCTGGTGTCGGCGCCGTACGTGGAGATCACGATCGCGATGATGCGGGCGTTCGGGGCGGAGGTGGCGCGGGAGGGCGACGTCTTCGTCGTCCCGTCCGGCGGCTACCGGGCCACCACCTACGCCGTCGAGCCCGACGCCTCCACCGCCAGTTACTTCTTCGCCGCGGCGGCCGTGACGGGCCGTGAGGTCACCGTCCCCGGGCTCGGACAGGGCGCGCTCCAGGGCGACCTGGGCTTCGTGGACGTGCTGCGGCGGATGGGCGCGGAGGTGGAGGTCGCCGCGGACCGTACGACCGTGCGGGGCAGCGGCCGGCTCCGCGGCCTCACCGTCGCCATGCGGGACATCTCCGACACCATGCCCACCCTCGCGGCCATCGCCCCCTTCGCCGACGGCCCTGTCCGCATCGAGGACGTGGCCAACACCCGCGTGAAGGAATGCGACCGGCTCGACGCCTGCGCGGAGAACCTGCGCCGGCTGGGCATCGAGGCCGCCACGGGCGAGGACTGGATCGAGATCCGCCCCGGCACCCCCGCCCCGGCCGAGATCAAGACCTACGGCGACCACCGCGTCGTCATGTCCTTCGCGGTCACCGGCCTGCGCACGCCCGGGATCTCCTTCGACGACCCGGGGTGCGTGAAGAAGACCTTCCCGGGCTTCCACGAGGCGTTCGGCGCGCTGGCCGCGGGGTGGGGGATCCCGGTCAGGCCGACTCGGTGAGTCACGCCGACTCGGTGAGTCACGCCGACTCGGTGAGCAGCCGGGTCAGGTGTTCCCGGCCCGCTGTGAGCAGGTCGGGCAGCGGGGCGGCGGACTCGTACCAGCGCTTCTCGTACTCCCAGCACAGCCAGCCGTCCCAGCCGTGCCGGGAGAGGACCTCCACGCAGTCGGAGAGGGGGAGGACGCCGGCGCCGAGCGGGAGCGGGGTGGTGTCGTCGGCCGACGCGATGTCCTTGACCTGGACGTAGCCGAGGTGCGGGGCGAGGGCGGCATAGGTCTCGGCGGGCTGTTCGCCGCCCAGCCAGGTGTGCATGACGTCCCAGAGCGCGCCGACCATGCGGTGGCCGACCGGGCCGAGGACGCGGATCGCGGCGGCGCCGGTGCGGTGCGAGTCGTGGGTCTCCAGCAGGATCCGGACGCCGAGCGCGGCGGCGTCCTCGGCGACCGTGCCGAGCCGCCGGGCGGCGATCGCGTCGGACTCGGCGGCGGGCAGGGACGGGTCGGCGCCGGGGAGGACGCGGACGTAGGAGGCGCCGATGTCGTGGGCGAGCTGGAGGAGCCCGCGCATCTCGTCGATGACCGGGGCGTCCGCGCCGGGCGCCGCGACCCGCGCGTACCCGGCGACGCCCAGGACCTCCACTCCGGTCGCCTTGAACTCTGCGGCCACATCGGATCGCGCGGCCGGGCCGAGGCCGGGATGCACGGGTTCTTCCGGGTGGGCGCGCAGTTCGACGCCGTGGTAGCCGTGGGCGGTGGCGAGGGCCAGCACCTCCGGTAGCGGCAGGCCGGGCACCCCGAGGGTGGAGAAGGCGAACTTCATGCTCACCAACCTACTTCTCACTTACCGGTCGCGTGCAGGTCCAGCCGCCAGTCCTGGCCGACCAGGTCCTTGCCGAAGGAGCGGTGCGGTCTCTCCGCGGTGAGGACGAAACCGTGCCGCTGGTAGACGCGGCGGGCGGCGGACAGCACGTCGTTGGTCCACAGCACCAGGTCGCGGTAGCCGACCCCGCGTGCGAACTCGGTCACGGCGGTGACCAGACGGTCGCCGATGCCGAGGCCGCGGGCCTCCGGCTCGACGAGCAGCAGCCGCAGCCGCGCGGTGCCCGGGGCGTCGTCCCGTACGCACATCACGCAGCCCACCGGCCGCCCGCCCCACTCGGCGATCCAGGTCCGCTCCAGGTGCGGGTCGTGGTCCTCGGCGTAGTCGGCGACGATCCGGGCGACCAGGCCCTCGTAGTCGGTGTTCCAGCCGTACTCGGCCGCGTACAGGGCGGCGTTGCGCTGCACGATCCAGCCCAGGTCACCGGGGTGCGGCTCGCGCAGCACGACCTCGCCGGGCCCGGCCGGGGCGTGCCCGTCGCCGAGGATCGTGCGGATGGTGCGCATGGCCTCGGCGAGCCGGGGCCGCTCGCCGGGGTCGACGGCGCCCAGCAGCGAGCCGACCGATTCCCGGGCCCGCTCGTCCAGCTGCTCGGCGGCGGCCCGGCCGCCCGCGGTCAGGGACACGCGCCGCCGCCGCGGGTCCTTCTCCGAGGGCGCGCGCTCGATCAGCCCGGCCTCTTCGAACTTGTTGAGGATCCGGCTCAGGTACCCGGCGTCCAGCGCGAGATCGGACCGCAGGTCGGCCGCGTCGGTGTCCGCGGAGTGCGCCAGCTCGTACAGCACGCGGGCCTCGGTGAGGGTGTACGGGGCGTAGAGGTGGCGGCCGTAGTCGAGGGCGCCGATGAGGTTGGTGTAGAAGCGGTTGAAGGCACGGACTTCCTGGACGGTCATGGCTGGACCCCGATGGTTGACTGAGTCAGAGATACCGTGTCTCCGAGGCTACCCGCCGCCCCGCCCGGCCGGAAGGTGCCGGCCCGAACGGCGGCCCCGCAGGCTTTACTTGTTCTTTTTGCCTGGCCCTGGTCCTGCTTTTGACTTCGTCGCCCCACCGCCGTAGGTTTATACACGAACGTCACTTATGTCCGTTTCAACCAGGACGTGACGTGGTCCGCCGGAGAATCCGAACGGTGCGGAGAAAGCCCGGCATCGCGGGCGGCGGACGCGCTCAGAGCTGCGCGCAGGCTCTGGAGCGCACGCAGGGCGGTCGCCCCCCTGACGCGGCGGCCGTCGTCACACAACCACACCCTCTGAGAGGGGCTGAAAACATGCGCGCGCACAGCACACGTATGAAGAGGGTCGTCATCGCTGCGATCTCGGCACCCATCCTGGCGCTCGCCGCGGGAGCCGGAGTCGCCAGCGCGGCCACCAACTCCGCGCCGGCCCACGTCGCGACCATTCAGGATAACGGCGGTGGCGGCGGCCACGGCGGTGGCGGCGGCCATGGCGGCGGCGGCTACGGCGGCGGCGGTCACGGTGGTGGCGGCTACGGCGGTGGCGGTCACGGCGGCTACGGCGGCGGCGGCTACGGCGGCGGTCACGGTGGTTACGGCGGTCACGGCGGTTATGGCGACCACGGCGGCTATGGCGGCTATGGCGGCTACGGCGGTTATGGCGGCCACGGCCACGGCGGCCACGGCGGCCACGGCGGCTACGGCGGCTACTGGGACGACGACTACAGCTGGGACTAGCCAGGTCGCGGCGTTTGACGTCCCCTGACAGCAAAGGTGGGTCCGGGTGCCCGTTCTTCGGGCACCCGGACCCGTCTGTCGAAAGACCTCTGCGCCAAGACCCCCGCGGGCCCGGGTGTCGCGGCCGTGGCGGCGGTGACCGGATGCGGACCGTCCGTGTGGACGCAGGCCCGGCCCCACCGCACTTCCCGATCCCGGCGAAACCGCGGGGCGGCTGACCGGCCCACCTGTTCCCCCCTGCCCACCGCCCGCCCCCGCGGGACGGTCATGGTGAGAGGCGGCCCGGGACCGAGAGGCGGCCCCGGGCCGCGAGGGCGACGGCCGGCCGGAACCGGGAACGGCGCTGATGACGGGGTGTCCGGGGGCACCTGAGCCGCGCCCCCCGGCGCCGTGTCCGTCGTGTCCGGTGGTCGGTCAGGTGCGCGGCACGCCCGAGGACCCCCGCACCATCAGCTCCCCCCGCACCGTCGCGATCCCGCCCGGCGGCGGCTCCTCGCGGCCCATGGCGATACGGCCGGCCCGGGCCCCCGCCTCGGCCAGCGGCAGCCGCACCGTCGTCAGCGACGGCACCGCGTCGATGCTGAACGGCAGGTCGTCGAAGCCGGCCACCGACACGTCCGCCGGGATCCGCAGCCCGGACTCCCGCAGCGCCGCGCACGCGCCGAGCGCCACCGAGTCGTTCGCGGCCACCACCGCCGTCAGCGTCGGATCCCTGCGCAGCAGTTCGAGCGTCGCCTCGTACCCCGCCCGGCGGTCGTACCGCCCGTGCACGGTCCAGCGCGGGTCCTCCTCGATCCCCGCGTCGGCCAGCGCGGCCCGGTGGCCCTCCAGCCGGTGCCGGGTGGTCGTCCGCTCCTCGGGGCCGGCGATGTAGCCCAGCCGCCGGTGGCCGAGCCCGATCAGGTGCTCGGTCAGCTGCTTGCCGCCGCCGCGGTTGTCGAAGGTCAGCGCCACCGCGTCGGTGTCCGGCGCCGGCGGCCGCCCGCACAGCACCACCCGGGTCCCGGCGTCCGCCAGTTTCCGCAGCTTCGCCGCCACCGCCGCCGCGTGCGGCGCGTTCTCCATCGCCCCGCCGGTCAGGATCACCGCCGCCGCCCGCTGCCGCTGTAGCAGGGTCAGGTACGTCAGCTCCCGCTCCGGCGACCCGCCGGTGTTGCACACCACCGCCAGCCGCTCGCCGCCCGCGCGCCCGCCCGGGCCGCCGATCTCGGCCTGGATCGCGCTCGCCATGATCCCGAAGAACGGGTCGGCGATGTCGTTGACCAGGATGCCGACCAGGTCGGAGGTGGCCGCCGCGAGCGCGCTCGCCGGCCCGTTGAGGACGTAGTCCAGCTCGTCCACCGCCCGCAGCACCCGTTCCCGCGTGGACGCCGCCACCGGGTAGTTTCCGTTCAGTACGCGCGACACCGTCGCGGGCGAGACCTGGGCGCGGGCCGCCACGTCCGCCAGGGTCACCGTCATCTCGTCGTCCTCCGGTCGCGCATCTCGTCGTCCGCCGTCCTACACAGGTTCATCGACAGCCGGCTCACAGAAAGCCCCCTTGCCGTGCAGACCATAAGGCCACTCACTCCTGTTGTTCGTCCCCTCGAACAAGTCGCTCCCGCCACGGTCTTGTACAGACCAGGGTTCAAAGGCTAGCTTCTGACCATATAGAAAGCGCTTGCTGCGTTGCTGAGGCGCACGCGGACGAAGGGAATCACGTGAACCGCAAGACGGTGCGTATCGCCATGAACGGCGTCACCGGGCGTATGGGCTACCGCCAGCACCTCGTCCGCTCGATCCTCGCCCTGCGTGAGCAGGGCGGACTCGACCTCGGTGACGGCACGGTGCTCTGGCCGGAACCGGTCCTCGTCGGCCGCCGCGAACACGCGCTCCGCGAGATCGCCGACCGGCACGGCCTGTCCGGCGAGCACATCGCCACTGACCTGGCGGCCGTGCTCGCCGACCCCACCATCGACATCTACTTCGACGCCCAGGTCACCTCCGCCCGCGAGGAGGCCATCAAGCAGGCCGTCGCGGCCGGAAAGCACATCTACACCGAGAAGCCGACGGCCACCGGCCTGGACGGCGCCCTGGAGCTGGCCCGGCTCGCGCACGCCAAGGGCGTCAAGTCCGGCGTCGTCCAGGACAAGATCTTCCTGCCCGGCCTGCTGAAGCTGAAGCGGCTCATCGACGGCGGCTTCTTCGGCCGGATCCTGTCGGTCCGCGGCGAGTTCGGCTACTGGGTCTTCGAGGGCGACTGGCAGCCCGCCCAGCGCCCCTCCTGGAACTACCGCGCGGAGGACGGCGGCGGCATCGTCGTCGACATGTTCCCGCACTGGGAGTACGTCCTGCACGAGCTGTTCGGCCGCGTGCAGTCCGTCCAGGCCCTCACCGCCACCCACATCCCGCAGCGCTGGGACGAGAACGGCAAGCCCTACGACGCGACGGCGGACGACGCCGCGTACGGCATCTTCGAGCTCGACGGCGGTGCCGTCGCCCAGATCAACTCCTCCTGGACGGTCCGCGTCAACCGCGACGAACTGGTCGAGTTCCAGGTGGACGGCACCGAAGGCTCAGCGGTCGCCGGCCTGCGCAACTGCCGCGTCCAGCACCGCAGCGCGACCCCCAAGCCGGTCTGGAACCCGGACATCCCCGCCACCTACGCCTTCCGCGAGCAGTGGCAGGAGATCCCCGACAACACCGAGTTCGACAACGGCTTCAAGGCCCAGTGGGAGCTGTTCCTCAAGCACGTCTACGCCGACGCCCCCTACCACTGGGACCTGCTGGCCGGCGCCCGCGGCGTGCAGCTCGCCGAGCTGGGCCTGAAGTCCTCGGCACAGGGCCGCCGCATCGAGGTCCCGGAGATCGCGCTGTGACCATCAGACTGCCCGATTCCGAAGGGGGCCTGCGGGCGTACGAGCCGCGCACCGAGCCGCTCGCCCTCACCCCCGGCACCCCCTTCACCTCCCGTACGGTCTTCTCGGCGGCGCACGTCGTCGCCGACCCGTTCGCGGACACGAACCCCGACTCGCCGGCCGCCGTCGACTGGGACGCCACCCTCGCCTTCCGCCGCCACCTGTGGTCGCACGGCCTGGGCGTCGCCGAGGCGATGGACACCGCCCAGCGCGGCATGGGCCTGGACTGGGCGGGCGCCGCCGAACTGATCCGGCGCAGCGCCGCCGAGGCGCGTGCCGTGGGCGGCCGGATCGCCTGCGGGGTGGGCACCGACCAGATCGCGGGCGGTTCCCCCGCCGAGGTCCGGGCCGCGTACGAGGAGCAGCTCGCGCTCGTCGAGGAGTCCGGCGCCCAGGCCATCCTGATGGCCTCCCGGGCGCTCGCCGCCACGGCCGCCGGCCCCGAGGACTACCTCGACGTCTACGGCCACCTCCTGCGCCAGGCCGCCGAGCCGGTGGTCCTGCACTGGCTCGGCCCGATGTTCGACCCGGCGCTGGAGGGCTACTGGGGCTCGTCCGACCTGGACGCGGCCACCGACACCTTCCTGGAGGTCATCGCCGCCCACCCCGACAAGGTCGACGGCATCAAGGTCTCCCTGCTCGACGCACAGCGCGAGATCGACCTGCGCCGGCGCCTGCCGGAGGGCGTCCGCTGCTACACCGGCGACGACTTCAACTACCCCGAGCTGATCGCGGGCGACGAGCAGGGCTTCAGCCACGCCCTGCTCGGCATCTTCGACCCGCTGGGGCCGCTGGCGGCACAGGCGGTCCGGGTCCTGGACACCGGGGACACGGCGGGCTTCCGCGGCCTCCTGGACCCCACCGTGGAGCTCTCCCGGCACCTCTTCCAGGCCCCCACCCGCTTCTACAAGACCGGCGTGGTCTTCCTGGCCTGGCTGGCCGGCCACCAGTCCCACTTCACCATGGTCGGCGGCCTGCAGTCGGCCCGCTCCCTGCGGCACTTCGCGCGCGCCTACGAACTCGCGGACGGCCTGGGCCTGTTCCCGGACCCGAAGCTGGCCGAGGACCGTATGAAGACCCTCCTCGCCCTGTACGGAGTCAACCAGTGACCGGCGACCTGTCCCGCTTCTCCATCAACCAGATGACCGTCAAGCAGCTGTCGATGCCCGAACTCGTCGACGCCTGCCTGGAACTGGGCGTGCCGGGCGTCGGCCTGTGGCGCGAGCCGGTGCGGTCGTACGGGGTGGAGGCGAGCGCCAAGCTGGTCCGCGAGGCGGGCCTGGCCGTCACCACCCTGTGCCGGGGCGGCTTCCTCACGGCGATCGACCCGGACGAGCGCGCCGCCGCCGTCGCCGACAACCGGCGGGCCGTGGAGGAGGCCGCGACCCTCGGCACGGACACCCTCGTGCTGGTCTCCGGCGGCCTGCCGGCGGGCTCCAAGGACCTGCGCGGCGCCCGGGAACGCATCGCGGACGCCCTCGCCGAACTCGGCCCCTACGCCGAACAGCACGGCGTCCGGCTGGCCATCGAGCCGCTGCACCCCATGTTCGCCTCCGACCGCTGCGTGGTCTCCACCCTCACCCAGGCGCTGGACCTCGCGGAGCGCTTCCCGGCCCACCAGGTCGGCGTCACGGTCGACACGTACCACATCTGGTGGGACGACCAGGCCCCCGCGCAGATCGCCCGGGCCGGCGCGGGCGGCCGCATCCACACCTTCCAACTCGCCGACTGGACCACCCCGTTGCCCGAGGGCGTCCTCAACGGCCGCGGCCAGATCGGCGACGGCGCGATCGACATGCGCGAGTGGCAGGGCTACGTGGAGGCGGCCGGCTACACCGGCCCCATCGAGGTCGAGCTGTTCAACGACGGGCTGTGGGCGAGGGACGGCCGCGAGGTGCTGGCGGAGACCGCGAACCGGTTCGTGGAGCACACGGCCGGCTGACCGGTCCGCGGCCCGCCCGCTTCCCGCACCGACGGGCGGGCCACGGCCCCTTGTCGGGCGCGTTCCGGGACTTCCCGAACCGCAACGCGCCGCAGCCTCAGCTCCTCCCCGTACCTCTCCCGTTGCGTCCGAGGTTTCAGGCGCTCGCTCATGCGGCCGACTCCCGTTCCTGACACAGGCTCCGGCAAGTCCCCGCCTCTGGAAGCCTGGCCACCGCCGGCCCCGGCCGCCCGACGGCGTACCGCGGGGGCGAAGCCGGGGGCTGCGACTCGGCATGGCGGACGGCCTGCTGGACCATGGGGCCGCACTTCTCACCGACCTCGGCCGGGTTGACCCTCGACCTTGTGCAGGGCCCAGAGTGCTCGGTGTGGAGAACGACATGCGCAGCATCGGGGAGACGGCCCGTGACAGTGGCCTGGGCGTAAGCGCCCTGCGGTTCTACGACCGTGCCGGTGTGCTGGTCCCCGCCTGGGTGGATCCGGTGAGCGGTTACCGCTGGTACGAGCCCCGGCAGCTCGAAGAGGCGCGGCTGCTGGCCTGCTTGCGCCGGGCCGGGATGCCGCTGGCGGACATCCGGCTGGTGCTGGCCGGCTGGTCCGGCGCGGACACCGATCTGGTCCGGAAACTGCTCACGGCACACCTGCGCCGTCTCGAACAGGGGCTGTCCGACGCCCGCGGCGAGTTCTCCGCACTCCGCGCACTACTCGATCACCGGGAGAACGTCATGACCTCGCTCCGCATCGCCACCGTCCGTCTGTCCGTCGCCGCGCCGGAACTGGCGGCCGCGCTGGACACGGTTCGTTTCGCGGCGAGCACCGACCCCGAGCTGCCGATGCTCGGCGGGGTTCTGTTCGACATCGAGGGCGAGAGCCTTCATGCCGTGGCCACCGACCGGTACCGAATGGCGGTGGCGCGGGCCGGTATCGCCGGGCACGACGGGAGCCGGGTGCAGGTCATCGTGCCCGCCCCGCTCGCCGACGCGATGCGGGCGCTGTCGGACGGCGAGGGACCGGTGAAACTCTCTCTCGACGGTGACCGCGTGACACTCGAGGCCGGGGACAGGCAGGCGGCCGGCCAGTGCCTCGACCACGGCTTCCCCGACTACCGTCGGCTGCTGCCCCAGGCCGGCGGACGCCGCGCCGTCGTCGAGGTGGCGGCCTTCCGGCGGGCTCTGGAGACTGGCCCTGTCCGTTCCGGAGAGGCCGGAGGGCACGACCTCAGCGTGCTGAGGGTGGAGGACGGCGGCGCGGTGGCCCTCTGCGCCGATGATGACGAGGACCCGAACCGCGTCGCCGTGAACCGTGAGTTCCTGCTGGCCGCGCTCGCCGCCGGGGCCCGTGACCGACTGATTCTGGAGTTCGGCGCGCCCACGGCACCGATCGTGATCCGCCGACCCGACGACGAGGGCGCCTTCTCCATGCTGATGCCGGTCCGGCTGGAGAGCTGACGGTACATTCACCCGATGCGGGCCGCCCGAGCGGATGGTGAGGGCATCAGTGCCGCTCGGGACGCGGCCCGTTCCCGGCGAACGCCGGGATAGGCTCGACGCGGTCCGTGCGGCCAGAAATTCGATTCCGGTATCGATCCCGGCGGGGCCGTCCGGTCTGCGTCTGTGATTGCAAGGTCTTGCCGGTCATCTCCTCTCAGCAGACATGGTGTTCGGCAAGGAACGGTGCCGTTCGTCTGCTACTCGGCGTCGGGCGAGTGAGTACCGGGCCGGCGTCCGCCTCGCAGCTGTGGCCGACGATCGTGAAGCCCCGCGCGAGGTGCCAGACGAGCCCCGGTCGGGCCTCGCTGTCGACCGACAGGGGGCTTCCCTGCCCCAGGATCTCGACACTGACGCCCGGAGCATCCCCGCCGCATTCGATGAGGCGGTGCCCGTAGAGCATGCTGCCGATGCCCATGCCTCGGAACCCGGGGAGGACTTCGGACGAGCACAGGTACACCCCCATGGCGTGGACGGCGGTCCCGTCCAAGGCCACATAGGTGTGCCGATACTCCTGGTACCAGGAGGTGCAGCCGATCACCCGACCCCGATGAAGGGCGTAGAGCACAGCCTGGCCCGGGGCGAGGCGATGGGCGGTGCGCACGGAGGCCAGGCTTTTCAGGGTCGTACGGTCCGCGAATCCGAGAAAGGCAGTCGGCCACGGGTGCTCCAGCCGCTCTATGAGGACTTCGCTCTTGTCGATCAACAAATTCCCCCAGCTCCCGGGTCCGGTGTCCTACCAGCCGGTGCGAAACCGCGTTCTCCTGAATTCCTCAAGCATGGGTCTGCCCGGCATCAACTGAGGCACGTTCATGCCCCAGTTCGGGTTGCCCTCCAGTACGACGGGCCCGCGGTCGGACAGCCCCACGTCCCAGCCGACCGATCCGACGCAGGGGAAGAGGTCGTGTGCCCCCGTACACATGCGCCGGACGGTCTCCGCCTGCGCCGGGGGCAGGACATAGGCGCACGGGCCTCGGTCCACGCCCTGTGCGTCCAGGCCGGCCCCGCAGGAACCGTCCTCGTGGACCAGGTGCGCGAGCCCACCCTGCCTGCGATTGGCCGCCACGGTTCCGGGCGCGCCGCGGAACAGGACCATGCCCACTGCTTCCGTGTGTCCCCCGAGCCTTGAGGTGACGACCCTCAGAGTCGGCAGAGCCGTGTCCCCGGAATCCGCGAACCAGTCCTCCGGGCGGAGCAGTTCCTCTGCCACCAGGCGACCGGAGCGGACCAGCTCCATCAGCACGATGCTCGCGGTCTCCGGTTCATGACATGAGTGCGCGGCCCACACGGACTCTCCTTGCAGCCCGAGGCGGTCCTTCAGCATCCAGCGTGTCCCGTGTGGGGCGGTCGCGTGCGAGAACTCCAGAGGACCCCCGACGACCTCCTCGGCTCCCTTCCATACTCGTGTTTCCGGGCCGAGGGGTATCTGACGCGGGACGTCGATTCCCGCGTCCCTCAGTCGTCGGTTGCACTCTGCCTTGTCGTCGAGGAGCGCGGCAGCCACGGCGCAGTTGTTCCAGTCGCGGTATTCCGTGCGGCGTGCCCTCGGCACCACACCGCGCAGAGCGCTGAGGTCCCGTCCACCGCACTTGCGGAGCGCCGCGATATCACGGCTGTCGCAACTCGTGCGCAGCGCCATGAACACGGCGTCCCGTACCGGGTACTCCTGAGCTATCGCCTGCCGGTGGCCCCATACGTCCACCGCGCTCTTGATCCCGTAGAGGAGAGAGCGCAGTGCCCGACCGGCGGCCGTTGGACCGGTCGTCGCGGTGAGGACGGTTCCCCAGGTCAGACGAGGGGCGTTGACGCGCGTCAGCTGCCCCCGGTGAAGCCCGCACACGAACCGGGTGGCCAGCCACTGTGGCAACGGACGAGCCGACGTCCCGGAGGCGCTAGTCATGGACCATCATGCGCGACCGCTCCCGCTCGACGTCCGACCAACTGCGCAGCACCCGGTTTCTGACGGTGTGTGACTGCGCCGCCTCGAACTCGGACACCGCTGCGGACACCGGGCTCGGGCCCTCCGGTATCCGTCCGGTCTCAAGGAACTCACGGAGTTGGGTCAGGGCGGTGCCGTCCAGGCCGGATCGGACGAACGCTTCGTAGTTCAGCCGGAGAAAGGAGGCCGGGTTGCCCACCACGAGTTGCCCTATGCCGACCGTGCGGGTCACCACGGCGGCCATGCCGGCAAAGGACCAATGGCCCATCACGGTCCGGGGATGCAGCGAACTGCCGATCCCCAGGCCACTCCAGTCGAGCAAGACGCTGTGGCCCCCCACGGAGCAGTTGACCGACAAGGTGACCTGGGAGCCGACGCGCGAGTCGTGGGCGAGCAGGCTGCCCGCGCCCACGGAGCTGTTGTCGCCGATCGCCGTGACCTGGCCGACCGGGGCATGCATCACGGCGTGCTCTCCGAAGTAGTTGCCGGAGCCGACGCGGACCATGCCCTTCCTCTGCCCGTCTGTGCCCTGGCGGTGAGCCTGGCGGCACCGACCGCCGATGACCGAGTACGCGCCGAAGAAGTTGTCGTCTCCGATGACCGCGGGACCGCAGATCACCACGCCCTGCTCGAAGGTGTTCCGGCGGCCCATCTCGATGTCGCCGATTGTTGTCGGTCCCTTGGCCACGGCAGCCCCCCTTCACCAACCGGGTATGTCCAAGGCTTTGCGTACTTCGCCGGTACACGTTCTGATCAGGTCGATCGTCTCTTCCGCCAGCGTCGGCCGCAGACGGGGCGCGGAGCGCCGCCACTGACTGACGATCTCGCCGAAGCCGTCCCTGTGGGCGTGATCGGGCAGGTGCTCGTACGCCCAGAGCGAGACGTCCCAGTCGGCCGCGCGCAGGGCCAGATACTCCTCGGCGGTCTTCCGCCAGCGCTCCGCGTAGAAGACGGCGTACCAGGAGTCCGGTCCGCCGTACTGAGCGGCGATGTCCCCGTGCCGGTCGGGGTCGCACATCGAGCGATAGGCCGCAGCGGGTTCACGGAGGAGAAACACGATGCGTCGCCGGGTGTTGTGCCGTAGGAGTTGCTGCTCCGCCCACGTGCTGAGGACCGCGGTGGTGGCAGCGGCGCCGGACAGCCGGTCGAGGTAGTGCTGGATACCAGCGATACCGGTGCTGTCCAGCGTGAAGCCATCGGCTCGCCGTGCGAACTCGTCGTGTTGCGCTGTGCGGCCTTGTTTCACCCAGTGCCGATGGTGAACGATGTCGGGCTTGTTGTGCACGGTCATGCCGACCCGTTCCAAGGCATGCCTGAGGTAGGTGGAGCCGGAGCCTCCCATGCCGCAGAAGACCACCGGATCAGACGAGTTCAAAGCGATCACCGTCCGAGAGGATCCGAACCTCTGACCCACAGCCCTGGAACACGCTCAGCATGGCGTCGTCCTCGGACGGGGGGGTTCCGATGTGGGTCAGCAGGACGGACTGCAATGAGTCGCGTTTGCGCACCAGTTCGGCGATGTCTGCGGCACCTGCGTGCCCGGCGTTTCCGGACAGGCCGCCACCGCAGTCGACGACGAATGTCCGCACCGAATCGTCCACCGCACTCGCCAGTCGGTCGTCACAGACGGCGTCGCCGGAGAACAGGGTGCCGTGCACCCGGTAGCCAAGGGCTTCGGTGCCGGCGTGGGTGACGGGGAACGCGGTGGCGCGCAGCCCTGCAAGGCCTTCCAGGTCGCTGGGGCGGTCCGCTGCGGCGGGCCTCCAGTCGATGCGGGGGGCGTTGCGCCGCTCCTCCAACCCGAAGGGAGCGAGCAGCGACCTCGCGATGCGGATCGTTTCGCTCGTGCCGTGGATGGCGAGTGGCTCCTCGCGGAACAGCCCCAGCATCCACAGCGAGTGGACAAGGCTGGGAAGACCGTAGACGTGGTCGACGTGGCCGTGGGTGAGCAGGAGATGACGCAACGCCCCGGGGTCGAGTCCGCGACGCATGATCTCGTGTGCGGGACTGCCACTGCAGTCGACAGCCAGCAGCGAGCCGCCGACTTCCACGATGTACGAGGAGTTGGCCCGCCCCGCGCTGGGCTTGGCCGATCCGCTGCCCAGCACATGGACCGTGCCCATGACGTGTGCTTGTTCCACTTCTTCCCACTCACCTTCCCTCTTCGAGTTCCTGCCAGTTGCGCACACTGGAGTTGCGCTCTGCGAACAGACGATCGATGTCGAGTGAACGACGGCCCGCTTCCACCGCTTCGCGGATCGCCGTGACCCGCTTGCGGATGTTCCTCCGGTCGAGACCGCCCCGGAAGATCGGGGTCATGGTGTGCAGCAGTACCGGATCATCGACCGCAGCGGCGTATTCGTAGGCCACACGCGGCTCGACGCCGCCGGTGAGCGCCGGCAGGCTGGCCTTTCGACTGCTCCGCCTGCTCAGCAGCGGCATCATCGCCTCGTAGAGCGTTCCGGCGCGCAGGGCGGGAACACTCAACAGGCCTACGTTGACCACGTCTGCGCCCATGGCATGGATCATCGAGGCATAGGCGGACTGGCTCCAGGAAGTGCGCCCCGAGGGGTAGGCGGTGAGCGTGTAGGCGAAGATCGGTACATTCCAGGCCCGCAGGTATTCGAGGACCGAGAACCCCATCGCAACCGGACACATGCGGATGCCGATCGTGATGTTGGGGACCTGTGGCTGCAGCGTTGTGGCGATCTTCTCGACAAGTCGGACTGCGTAGTCGAGCCGGCTCGTTGCGTTGAAGAAGAGCACGACCGGGTGGTTGGCCGTCGCCTCTTCTGCTACAGCCGCACTGCGTGTGGCCAGTTCCTGGTCGCTCACATTCGGACTGAGGTCCGTGATCACCTGTACCCCGGCCTGTACGAGGGTGCGGCTCACCTCGTTCCACGCCTGATGGGCGGCGGTCTTCGGCACCGGCACCGAAAGCCATGGTGCAGGTCTGGCGGACGCGTCCAGAAGGCCGGTGCCGCGGGCCGGGCCGGGAAAGAAAGTGTCGTCACCGACGCATCTGAACGCACTGAGCCGCACGTTCCTGATGGCTGGATCGCGGAAACTCGTCCCCCCGAGCAGGGCGGCCAGCCCCGCCGAGCCGCGCTCTGCCATCCCGAAGGAACCGAGTTCCAGTTCGACACTCAGAGACAGTCTCAGGTCGTCCTCGGTGGTGTTCGTGCGGTAAATCATGTCGATCTCGGCCTGGTTGTCGGTCCGGTGGGCCAGCAGTCCCCTCCGGACGGTGGCTACGATCTGGTCCACGTGGGAGGACGGGGCGAGGACGAGGTCGTACTCCAGGCGCAGTGTCATGCCGGCTCCATCGGGCCGACGAGTGCCCAGAGCACGGTGAAGGTCGTGGTGACGTTGAGAGCCACCGCCCATGGGCCCAGCGCCGTGTAGTGGGCTGCGGCAGTCGCGACGACGAACGCGACGAGAGCGAACGCCGCAGCGAACTGGAACCTGACCGAGCGACGCCACATGCGTGCGTTTCCCCCTGGAGTCTTCGGTGTCACCGATGTGCGCAAGGTGGCCAGCGCCACAAAGACTGTCGTGGCGGTGCCGTCGAACTGGGAGAGCAGCCCCATGACAGCGGTGTCGCTGCTGATCGACAGTCGCTCGGTCACCTCGTGCAGGGCGAGGGTCACGAAGAGCATCACAACGACGGGAACCCAAAGCACACGGGCATAGAACTTGATATGCACCTCCGGCCGTGTCAGTAGGACCGGACGAACGGGCCGTTCGCGTCGAGTGCGTCGCTGACCCTGAGTGCGCGCAGCGGTGGCATCACCGTGGAGGCCTCTTGCGGGGTCATCCACGCCACATCCGTAGCCTCGTCCGAGATGCCGGGTTCGCCCCGCACTACGCGGCAAAGGAACGCGATGGATATCGTGCGACGAGGAATGTTCTTGTAGATGCCGGTCAGTCTCACCGGAAGCACGGTGACTCCCGTTTCTTCGAGTACCTCGCGGACGACTCCCTGCTGCAGTCCTTCGCCGAGCTCCAGCATCCCTCCCGGCGGTACCCAGGTGCCGTCGTCCGCTCTCTTGATCGTGAGCAGGCGACCGTCGTCTCTCAGAACGATGCCGGTGACACTGACGGCATGAAGCGGTGCCACGAGATCGGAATCCACATGCGCTCCCCTACAGGCCACCACATTCTAGCTAGACGTGACATGAGTCACGCAAGACGCGAGTCGTGGAACGAAACTGGTGGCCGAGCACCGCATACGGAGAGGCGATCCGCGCCACGGGACGGAGACCGAGAAATCCCGGACCGGCGTACAACCCTCCCCCCACCCCGCCGGTCGTATGTGGCATCAGAGCTTTCGGAGGGGGATCCGGGGGGATCGCGGGGGTTCTGACACGGAGGGGAAAACCGAGGGGGCTCGGTCGACGGACCGGGCCCCCTCGAAGCATGTCCGGAGCCGTCGCGGCCGCGCGCTAGAAGAACACCCCGCACCGCAGCAGCACGTTCGCGTACGGGCGGGCCTCGCCCGTGCGGACGACCAGACGCGCCTGCGCCGACAGGTCCTTCAGCGTCTCGTGCGGGACCAGGGCCAGGTCGGGGAAGTGGCCGTCCAGCAGCCTGGCGGCGGCCGGGTTGGCCCCGCGGACCTCGCTCGCCGCCGTCGCGCCCTCCACGACCAGCTCGGCCAGCAGCCCCTCCAGCACCTCGGCGAAGGACGGCACCCCGGCCCGGAAGGCGAGGTCCACGACCCGCGGGCCCTTCGGGATCGGCATCCCGGCGTCGCACACCAGCACCCCGTGCCCGTGCCCCAACTCGGCCAGCGCGCCCGCGAGATGACGATTGAGGATGCCCGCCCGCTTCACAGCATCCCGCCTTGCCCGCCAGACCCGGGCGCGCTGTCCGACCCGCGGCCGGGGGTCCGGTCCGCGGCGGAGCCGCTGTCGGACACGGCGCCCCCCGGGATGGCACAGCACAGCGCGTCGACCTCCGCCGCCGTCGGGTACGACTCCTGCGCGCCCCGCCTCGTGACCGCCGCCGCCCCGACCCGCGCCGCGTACGCCGCCGCCCGCGCGAGCGACTCGCCCGCCCCGAGCCGCACCGCCAGAGCCGCCGTGAACGCGTCACCGGCACCGGTCGTGTCCACCGCGTCCACCTTCACAGACGGCACCGGCTCGACCCCGTGCCCGTCGGCCACCAGCGCGCCCCGCGCGCCCAGCGTCACCACCACCGACCTCGGGCCCCTGGCGAGCAGCAGCCGCGCCCAGTCCGCCGGTTCCTCGCTCACGCACGCCTCGCCGAGGATCACCCGCGCCTCGTGCTCGTTCACGATCAGCGGGTCGCAGGCCGCCAGGACCTCATCCGGAAGGGGGCGCGGCGGGGAGGGGTTGAGGACGAACCGGCTGCCGGGAGCGAGGTTCCGTACCACCTCCACCACCGTCTCCAACGGGATCTCCAGTTGCGCTGACACCACCCGGGAGGCGTGGAAGAGGCTGACCGCGGCCCGCGCGTCCGCCGGCGTGAGACGGCTGTTCGCGCCCGGGGAGACGACGATGCTGTTCTCGCCCGAGGGGTCCACGGTGATGAGGGCGACCCCCGTCGGCGCGCCGCCCACCAGCACGCCCCCGGTGTCCACACCGGCCGCCCGCTGCGAGTCGAGCAGCAGCCTGCCGTGCGCGTCGTCGCCGACCCGGGCCAGCAGGGCGGTACGGGCGCCGAGCCGGGCGGCCGCGACCGCCTGGTTGGCGCCCTTGCCGCCGGGGTGGGTGGCGAGATCGCCGCCGAGCACGGTCTCGCCGGCGCCCGGCCGCCGCTCGACATCGATCACCAGGTCGGCGTTGGCCGAGCCCACGACCAGGAGGTCGTAGTCGTACATCAGTTGACTCCCTAAACGGCTGGACGACGGACGGGATGAGGCGGCCGGGGGCTCGATTCGAGCGCCCGGCCGCCCCGCTGGTGCCTCAGCCCGTGAAACCGGCCACGTTGTCCTTCGTGACCACCTTCACCGGCACCTTGATCGCCGACGGGATCTTCTGGTCCTTGACGGCCTTGAGGGCGTTGTCCACGGCGATCTTCCCCAGCTGGCTGGGCTGCTGGGCCACCGACGCGTACAGCGTGCCGTTCTTCACCGCGGTCAGGCCGTCCGGGGTGCCGTCGAAGCCGATCACCGAGACCGACGAACCGGCCTTGGAACCCAGCGCCTTGATCGCGCCGAGGGCCATCTCGTCGTTGGCGGCGATCACACCCTGGACGTCCGGGTGCGCCTGGAGCAGGTTCGACATCACGTCGAGGCCCTTGGTGCGGTCGAAGTCGGCGGGCTGCTGGGCCACCACCTGGATGCCGGGGTAGGCCTTGAGGCCGTTGGCGAAGCCCTGCGCCCGCTCCCGGGCGGCGGAGGTGCCGGCCTGGCCCTGCAGAATCACGATCTTGCCCTGGCCGCCGAGCTTCTCGGCGATCGTCTTCGCGGCCAGCTCGCCGCCGGTGACGTTGTCGGAGGCGACCAGCGTCGCCGTCGTGGCGTTGTTGACGCCGCGGTCGACGGCGATCACCGGGATGCCGGCCTTGTCGGCGGCCTTCACGGAGTTGCTCGCCGCGTCCGAGTCGACCGGGTTGACGATGATCGCGCCGAGACCCGAACTGGTGAAGTTCTGTAGCTGGTTGGCCTGCTGCGAGGCGTCGTTCTGGGCGTCGGTGACGGTCAGGTCCACGCCCTGCTTCCTCGCCTCGGCCTGGGCGCCGGCCCGGATCTGCACGAAGAAGGGGTTGTTGAGGGTGGACAGGGACAGGCCGATCTTCGGGGTGGCGGAGGAGGAGCCGGTGTGCAGCAGGGAGGTCGCGGCGACCAGAGCCACGGTGACGACCGCGGCGAGGGCGTACGTCCCGGCCTGCCTGCCCTTGTTGCCGCCGGTGCCGGCGGCGAGCGGGGTGGCCCCGGCCTTGCGGCGCACGGTGTCCAGGAGCACGGCCAGCGCGATGACGACACCGATGACGACCTGCTGCCAGAACGCGGACACGTTGAGCAGGTTGAGGCCGTTGCGCAGCACCGCGAGTATCAGCGCGCCGATCAGCGTGCCGGACGCCTTGCCGGTGCCGCCGGCCAGCGAGGCGCCGCCGATCACGACGGCCGCGATGGCGTCCAGTTCGTAGCCGTTGGCGGCCTGCGGCTGCGCCGAGGAGAGCCGGGCGGCCAGCACGATGCCGGCGACGGCCGCGAACAGCCCGGACAGCGCGTAGATGGCGAGCTTCTGCTTGTTCACCCGCAGCCCGGAGAGCCGGGCGGCCTCCTCGTTGCCGCCGATCGCGTACATCGAGCGCCCGATGTAGGTCCGGCCGAGCACGAAGGCCGCGATCAGCCCCATGAGGATCATGACCAGCACCGGCACCGGCAGCCAGCCGCCGAGGGTGTCACCGAGGTGCGAGACCGAGTCGGGGAAGGCGATGGGGGAGCCCTCCGAGATCACCAGCGCGAGGCCGCGTCCCACCGACAGCATGGCGAGCGTCGCGATGAACGGCGGCAGCTTGCCGTACGCGATGAGGAAGCCGTTGACGAGACCCGCCGCGATGCCGGTGGCCACGGCGAGGACGACGGCCAGGAACACCGGCACCCCGTGCGAGGTGGCGCTCCACGCCAGCACGGTGGCCGACAGGGCCGCCACCGAGCCGACCGACAGGTCGATGCCCGCCGCGACGATCACGAAGGTCGCGCCGAAGGCGAGGATGGCCGTCACGGCCGCCTGGACGCCGACGTTGAGCAGGTTGTCGGTGGTGAGGAAGTCCCCGGACAGCGCCGACATGGCGATGACGAGAACGATCAGCGCGGTGAGCGCGCCGTTGTCGAGGAGCAGCCGGCGCACACCCGCGGCGCCACCGGCGCCCGTGCCGCTGCTCTTGAGCGTGTCAGTGGCCACGTCCGGCCTCCTTGTCGGTTGTGGTGGGGGTGGTGGGGGTGACGGGGGTGGTGGGAGTGCTGGGGGCGGCGGGGGTGCTGACGGCGAGTGCCATCACGGAGTCCTGGGTGGCCTCGTCCGCGGCCAGTTCGCCCGCGATCCGGCCCTGGGCCATCACCAGCACCCGGTCGCTCATCCCGAGGACCTCCGGCAGATCGCTGGAGATCATCAGCACGGCGGCCCCGGCGGCCGTGAGTTCGTTGATCAGCTGGTAGATCTCGACCTTGGCGCCGACGTCGATGCCGCGCGTCGGCTCGTCGAGGATCAGCACCCTGGTGTCGGCGAGCAGCCACTTGCCGATGACGACCTTCTGCTGGTTGCCGCCGGACAGGGTGCGCACGTGCTGGCCGAGCCCGGCCATCCGCACGCCCAGCTGCCCGGCGATCCGCTCGGCGGCGGTGTGCTGTCCCTTGAGGTCGACGATCCCGGCCCGGGTCGCCTTCCGCAGGGTCACCAGGCCGAGGTTCTCCTCGACGGAGGCGTCGAGCACCAGCCCCTGCCCCTTGCGGTCCTCGGGGACGAGCCCGATCCCGGCCGCCATGGCCGCGCCCACGTCGTGCCGCCTGAGCGCCGTACCGGAGACCCGCACGGCCCCCTTGTCGTACGGATCGGCCCCGAAGACGGCCCGTACGACCTCCGTACGGCCGGCACCCACAAGCCCGGCGATCCCGACGACCTCGCCCGCGTGCACCTCGAAGCTCACGTCGTGGAAGACCCCGTCGCGGGTCAGGCCCTGGACGGAGAGCAGCGCGACCCCCGTCTCGGTCCGCTCGCGCGGGTACTGCTGCTCGATGGACCGTCCGACCATCAGCCGTACCAGCTCGTCCTGCGGGGTGGCGGCGGGCACCTGGCCCACGCTCTTCCCGTCCCGGATGACCGTCACCCGGTCCCCGAGGACGGCGATCTCCTCCAGGTGATGCGTGATGAAGACGATCCCCACCCCGTCGGCGCGCAACTGCCGCACGATCGCGAAGAGCTTCTCCACCTCCTCGGAGGTGAGGACGGCGGTCGGCTCGTCCATGATGAGCACCCGTGCGTCCAGGCTGAGCGCCTTGGCGATCTCGACCATCTGGAGCCGGGCGATGCCGAGTTCACGGACACGCGCGCGCGGCGACACGCTGAGGCCGACCCGCTTCAGCAGGACCTCGGCGTCGGCCTCCATCCGCTTCCGGTCGATCATCCCGAAGCGGCGCGGCTGCCGCCCCAGGAAGATGTTCTCGGCGACCGTGAGGTCGGGTACGAGGTTGAACTCCTGGTAGATGGTGGCGATCCCGAGCCGCTCGGAGTCCTGCGCACCATGGATGCGCACCTCCTCGCCGCCGGCCAGGATCCGCCCCGCGTCGGGGGTGTAGGCGCCGGAGAGCATCTTGATGAGGGTGCTCTTGCCCGCGCCGTTCTCACCGAGGAGCACGTGCACCTCGCCCCGGCGCAGATCGAAGTCGACGCCGTCGAGCGCGACCACGCCGGGGAAGGACTTGCGTATGCCCTCGATGCGCAGCAACTCGTCCGGGTTGCTCACGATGTGCTCCTTTGCACGGGGGTCTGGTGCTCGTCGCGGCCTTCGCCGCAGGAGCGGCGGACGACGAGCCGGGCGGGGAGGGTGACGGACCGCGGGGGGCGGCCCTCGATGCGGTCGACCAGCGCGCGTACGGCGGCGCGGCCCAGGTCGCCGGTGGGCTGGGCGATGGCAGTGACGGGCGGGTCGGTGTGGACGAACCAGGGGATGTCGTCGAAGGCGGCCAGCGCGATGTCATGGGGCACCCGCAGCCCCCGCGCCCGGATCGCGTCCAGCGCGCCCAGCGCCATCAGGTTGTCCGCGGCGAACACGGCCTCGGGCGGCTCGGGCAGGTCGAGGAACCCCTCGGTGACCCGCCGTCCGCTCTCGGCCTGGAAGTCGCCCTGGCCCGTGTAGGCGTCGGGGAGGGGGACGCCGTGCTCGGCGAGCGCCTCGCGGAAGGCCCGCACACGTTCGCTGCCGGTGGTCGTGGCCGCGGGCCCCGCGATGATCGCGACCCGCCGGTGTCCGAGCCCGCACAGGTGGGCGACGAGATCGCGGATGGCGGCCTGTCCGTCCGCCCGCACCACCGGCACGTCGACGCCCGGGATCCACCGGTCGACGAACACCATGGGCGTCCCGGCCCGCGCGGCCTCCAGCATCAGCGGCGAGCCGCCGTCGGTGGGGGAGACCAGCAGCCCGTCTATCCGCCGGTCGAGGAGCGTCCGCACGTGGTGGTCCTGGAGGTCCGGCCGTTCGTCGGCGTTGCCGATGATGACGCTGTAGCCGAGGGCGCGGGCCGCCTCCTCGACCGAGCGGGCCAGTTCGGTGAAGTAGGGGTTCATCACGTCGCTGATGACCAGGCCGAGGGTGTGGGTCTGGTCGGTGCGCAGGGAGCGGGCGACGGCGTTCGGGCGGTAGCCCAGCGTCTGTACGGCGGTGAGCACCCGGGTACGGGCGTCGTCGCTGACCGACGGATGGTCGTTCAGGACCCGGGACACCGTGGCGACGGAAACGCCTGCCTCGGCGGCGACGTCCTTGATGCTCGCCATCCCCGCTCCACCTCCTCGTGGAATCGATTACACGACTGCGTGCACCGAGGATTGGAATCGATTACACGGCGCGGAGGCAAGGGCCCGGAGGTGGCCGAAATCCAATCGTGACCGAAGGGGGGGCGAGGGACGGGCCGAGGGGAGGACCGAGGGGAGGACCGGAGGGGCCCGGCCCGGGGCCGGGCCGCTTGCGCCCCGCGCGCGTCCGCCTAGCCGAGGGCGGGCCGGCCGCCCATGGCGCTGAGGGTGGCGCCGTTGACGTAGCTGGCGTCCGGGGAGGCCATGAAGGCGACGGCCGCGGCGATCTCCTCGGGGTCGGCGAGGCGCTTGAGGGCGACGGCCTGTCCGGCGGATTCGAAGGCGTCGCCGTAGGCGGTGGTGCCTTCGGTGCGGGTGGGGCCTGCGGCGACGGCGTTGACGCGGACGCCGTCGGGGCCGTATTCGGCGGCCCAGACGCGGGTGAGGGATTCCAGGGCGGCTTTGGTGGCGCCGTAGATGCCGCTGCCGGGGCCGGGGGTGGTGGCCGCGCCGCTGCTGATGTTGATGATGGCGCCGTGTCCCCGTGCGGTCATGCCGGGGGCGAGGGCCTGGACGAGGAGGTAGGGGGCGCGCAGGTTGACGGCGATGTGGGCGTCGAAGGTGGCCGGGTCGGTGTCGGCGGTGGGGGCGAAGCGGAAGATGCCCGCGTTGTTGACCAGGATGTCGACGTGGCCGGCGCGTTCGGCGAGCGCGGTCACCTGTGCGGGGTCGGACAGGTCGGCGGGTTCGAAGCGGGCGGTGGCTCCGAGGGCTTCGATCTGCTGGCGGGTGTCGGCGGCGCGGTCCTTGTCGCGGCCGTGGACGATGATGTCGGCGCCGCGTGCGGCCAGGGCCAGGGCGGTGGCGCGGCCGATGCCCGCGGTGGCTCCGGTGACCAGGGCGGTCTGCCGGGCGAGGTCCTCGCTCATGATCGTGCTTCTTTCTCCGTCGTGCGTCGTGCGTCGATCGGGTTGTTTCAGCGGGTGCGCCGGGCGGTGAGGACGGTGTCGTGGACGGTCACCGGCGTGCCGTCGGGCGTGGTGGCGGCGCGCGGGCGCGCGGTTCGGGTGAGGACCTTCCACTCGTGGTCGGGGAGGCCGGCTGCGAGGTCGTCGGCGGTGTAGAAGAGGCCGGGTTCGGCGGGGCGGGGCATGGCGGTGCCGAGGTCGCCCGGGTGGTGCCCGATGATCACCAGATGCCCGTCGGGGGCGACCCGGTCGGCGAGGGCTGCGAAGACCGATTCCCGTACCGGTCGGGGGAAGTGGCTGAAGGATGCGGTGACCAGGTCGTGGCGGGGCCGTTCGCCGGGCTGCCAGTGGCGGATGTCGGCCTGCTGCCAGGTGATGCGGCCGGCCAGGTGGGCGGGGGTGTGCCCGGCGGCCCGCCGGAGGGCCTGGGAGGAGAAGTCGACGCCGGTGACCTGCCAGCCCTGCCCGGCCAGCCAGACGGCGTCCGCGCCCTCACCGCATCCCACCTCCAGTGCCGTCCCGGGCGTGAGGAGCGAGACCTCCTCGACGAGCGCGGAGTTGGGCTCACCGCTCCACACCTGGCCGGTGCCGCCGTAGCGCCGGTCCCAGAAGGCGGCACTGAAACGCGGGTCGTTCTCGGTCATCACGGACTCCTTCGGACGGCAGGGCAGGGTCGTACGGGGGCGGGGACGCGGCGTGCTCACACGCCGAGGAGGACGAGGCCGGCCGGGCGGCGCCGACGCGGTGTCAGGCGCACCCGCCGGGGCGGTGGGCGAGCTGCCTCGGGCCATCGCGCCGTCTCCTGTCCTGTGCCGTCGCCCGCATCGGGGCGCCTGCCGACACAGTCGGACCACGCAGACCGACATGCAAAGATCCTTGCTGCGGTGGCAAGGTAGGGGGCATGGACGAAGAGACCGCGTCGACGATGGCGGCGGTCGGGCCCCGCCTGAAACATCTGCGCACGCAGCGCAACCTGTCGCTGACCTTCCTGGCCCGGTCCACCGGGATCTCCCTGAGCACGCTCTCCCGCCTGGAGACCGGTCAGCGCCGCCCCACCCTCGAACTGCTGCTCCCTCTGGCGCGCGAACTGCGCGTGGACATCGGCGAACTCATCGGGGCGCCGCAGACCGGCGATCCCCGCCTGCGGCTCAAGCCCGTCACCCGCCACGGCATGACCATGCTGCCCCTGACGCGGCGAGCAGGAAGCCTGCAAGCCTACAAACTGATCATCTCGCCCAGGATGCGCTCACCCGAGCCCGAGCAGTCCAGCCATGAGGGCTACGAGTGGATCTACGTCCTCGACGGCCGCCTGCGCCTGGTCCTGGGAGACAAGGACCTGGTCATGAGGCCCGGGGAAGCGGCCGAATTCGATACCCGCACCCCCCACTGGTTCGGCAACGCCGACGAGAACCCCGTCGAAATCCTCAGCCTCCTGGGCCACCAGGGAGAGCGCGCACACCTCCGGGCCCGGACCGCACGGCCACGGCCTGAGGGCATCGCAGCAGGCACCGAGTGACACGGCACAGC
This sequence comes from Streptomyces sp. NPDC086519, assembly GCF_040686075.1. Classification (NCBI taxonomy): domain Bacteria; kingdom Bacillati; phylum Actinomycetota; class Actinomycetes; order Kitasatosporales; family Streptomycetaceae; genus Streptomyces; species Streptomyces sp. NPDC086519. Next base: position 233,535 of record NZ_JBFBJL010000002.1, on the reverse strand, counting down.
GGCGGTGGCCGGCCGTCCACAGGTCCGGGCGGCGGCCGGCAGGCCGTCACCGCGCGGCCGGGCCGCGCACCGGGCGCTCAGGGCTGACGGGCGGAGAACCGACGGCGCAGGTATCCGTACCAGGCGTGGACGTACGCGGCACTCACCGCGGCTCCGGGGGCGAAGAGGTCAAAGGCGTGGTAGGCGCCGGGGTACAGGTGCAGTTCGACGGGCACGCCGCCGGCCTGGAGCCTGGCCGCGTAGCTCAGGTCCTCGTCGCGGAAGACGTCGAGTTCGGCGGCCGCGACGAAGGTGGGCGGCAGGCCGGTGAGGTCCGTCGCGCGTGCGGGTGCGCAGTACGGCGGCACCTCGTCGGCGCCGGCGCGGTCCCCGAGGACCAGGTTCCAGGCCAGGATGTTGGTCGCGCGGTCCCAGATGCCGATGTCGGTGACCTCGTGACTCGAAGCGGTGGTGTTGCGGTCATCGAGCATCGGGTAGCTCAGCGCCTGGAACAGCGGCGCCGGCTCGCCCTGGTCGCGGATCATGAGCGCGGTGGCTGCGGCGATGCCGCCGCCACCGCTCTGCCCGGCCAGGGCGACGCGGCCCTCGTCGATGCCGAGCGCGGCTGCCTGACCGCGAAGCCAGCGATAGGCGAGCAGTCCGTCCTCGGCGGCGGCCGGGGCGGGAGCCTCCGGCGCGAGCCGGTAGTCGACGGAGGCGACGACGCAGCCGACCTCCAGGACCAGGGGCTTGAGGGCGGGATCGTCCTGGGCGGCGTATCCGAGGACCTGCCCCCCGCCGTGGAACCAGAGCAGCACCGGGAGCGGCCCGGCTGCCTCGGTGGGCCGCAGCAGCCGGACGGGGAGGGTCGATCCGTCCGGGCGGACCACGTCGACCTCTTCGACCGACACGGACGGCTCGTCCGGTGTCCCGGCCGCGATCGCCTCGGCGAAGGCGCGGACGCCGGCGCGCGTGCCCGCCAGGTCGCTGACGTCGAACACCCCCGCCTCCGTCATCGGCACCGCCTTCAGCGCCTCGGCGAGTTCGGGGTCGATCCGCTCGTGTGCGTTCTTGGTGTTCATGTCGTCCGTCTCCTCGCGGCTGCACAGCAGCCGGTCGTGCAGGCTCCCGACCTGGGCGGAGAGCACTGATGTCAGTTCGTGACATCACGGTAGCGCCCATGTCAGACCCTGTCATCACTCTGATGTCAGATTCTGACATCAGTGAGTAGGATCGGAACATGGGCCGATGGAAACCCGACGCACGAGGCCGCCTGGAGAAAGCGGCGATGGAGCTCTACAACGACAAGGGCTTCGACGCCACCACCGTGGCCGAGATCGCCGCCCGGGCCGAGGTCACCGAACGCACCTTCTACCGGCACTTCGTCGACAAGCGGGAAGTCCTCTTCCAGCCCAACGCCCTGGCTGACGTCCTCGCGCACGCCACGGCCACCGCCGCCGCACCTCTGGCGCCACTGGAGGTGATCGCCCACGCCCTGACCGAAGCCGCTCCCGTCCTCGAGGAACGCGCGGAACTGGTACGGCAGCGGCAGGCCGTCATCGCCGCCAATCCCGAACTGCAGGAACGCGAACTGGCCAAACTGGCCTCACTCGCGTCCACCCTCGCCGACGCGCTTCGCGAGCGCGGCCTGGAGGCCACCACCGCCACACTCGCGGCCGAAATCGGGATCGCCGCGTTCAAGGTCGCCATCGAACGCTGGGCCGACGACCCCGGCCGGCACACCCTCGCCCGGTGGATCCGGGAGACCCTGGACGCCATCAGGCACCTCACCGCACCGGCCGGGGGCGGACCGCGGCCACCATCCGGGCCGGCGTCGTGACCCCGGGCAGCACCACCCGGTTGGCCGCTCTGCGAAGGTCGGTTGAAGCGGAACCGGGCCCCGTCCGCTGCCGCACGGTCCCGGCGGGCGACCGCCTCAGCCTTCCGCCAGCACCGCCCGGATCACGTGCCGGGCGTTGGACGCCATCGCCGGGTTCGTCTTCCGGTAGTACGGCAGTGCGATCAGCGCCTGCGAGAGAGTCCGCCCCCGGCCGCGGATCCAGGTCGCGTCGTCCACGCCCAGCGCCTCGCGGAAGACTTCCCTCGCGTCGGCCGGCAACAGATTCCACGCCGGGAACAGATCACAGGCCGGATCGCCCACTCCCAGGCACCCGAAGTCGATCACCGAGGTCAGCCTGCCCCCGTCCACCAGCAGGTTGCCCGGCATGAGGTCGGCGTGCAGCCACACCGGCGGCCCGTCCCAGCCCGGTGCCGCCAGCGTCTCCTCCCACACGGCGGCGGCCGCGTCGCAGTCGACGCCCTCCTGCGGAATTCCGCGCAGTTCCTCGATCGCGGCCCTGGTCGCCGCGTCGAGCGAGGCGACCGGCCCGCCGCGGTGGGCCCGCGGCGCGCCCGGCAGGGTGATGCTCCGCATCGCCGCCACGAACCGGGCCAGATCCCCGGCCAGCAGTACCGGCTCGCTCAGGGCTCCCGCTTCCGGATTCTCCCCCGGCAGCCACCGGTACACCGACCACGGCCACGGATACCCCTCGGCGGGCTCTCCGGCCCCGAGCACCTCAGGGATGGGCGTGGGCAGGTGGGCCCTGAGCCGGGGCAGCCAGGTCCGCTCCGTCGGCACGTCGTCGGCCCCGCCCCGCACCAGCGGCAGCCGTACGGCCATGTCGTCCCCCAGCCGGAACATGGCGTTGACCGTGCCGCCGGACGCGAACCGCTCGACCGCGAGCCCCGCCCACCGCGGGAACTGCCCGGCGACCAGCCGCCGTACCAGGTCGTCGTCGACGTGATGGGTGCCGGGATGCATCCGCCCTGTGTTCATCGACGTCATCCGACCGCCTGCCGCCGACGGGCGTCAAACGCCTTTCCGGCAGGAAGCTCACCAGCGCACCGCGGTGAAGTCCACGGGGCGGGGCCGGAGTTCGCGCGTGCGGGCCGCCAAGTGCTGGAGCCGGGACGTCATTTCCTCGCGTGGGAGACGGCGGCGGTCACCGTGCCCCGGCAGCAGCCACTCGAAGCGCAGCCGGCCGGCGGCCCGGGTCAGCGAGGCGGCCAGTTCGCGGATGGAGTACCAGGTGACGCTGTCCACCACCTCGATGTCCGCCGTCGTACGCGACCAGTGGAAACTGTCGCCGCTGAAGCAGTACCGCTCGTCGGCCAGGTAGAGCACGCTGCCCCGGGTGTGCCCGGGGAAGGGGAGGGCGTGGACGCCGGCGGCGATCTCGGCCGGCTCGGCGCCGCGCAGCACCCGGTCGGCGTCCGGGGCGGCGTCGAGATCGCCCTCGTGGATCCAGAGCCGGGCGCCGAACCGGTCGGCGTACCGGCGGCCGTGCGCGGCGTGGTCGCGGTGGGTGAGGAGTACGTCGGTGACGGGCCCCGGCGCCTCGTAACGGGCGGCGAGCGCCGGGCTCCAGCGCGGGGTGTCGATCATCATCGACGTGCCGTCGGGGCGGCGCAGGAGGTAGGAGTTGGCGCCGGCGGTGTGCGGCGAGTTGTGCCCGCACAGCAGCACGGTGCCGGTGCCGGAGCCGGTGTCGTCGGCCAGGGGCATCGGGAACGGGTCCCGGGCCGGGTCCAGCCGCCCGCCCGGGGGCCGGACGGACCGGGTGGGGCAGGCGTGCGCCGCAGCGTGCAACCGTGCCGCCTCCGCCGGGTCGCGCGGCTGGCGCAGTACGGCCGAGCGCCCCGCCACCTCCCCGATGAGTCCCGGGGCGAGCTGCCGCGCGACGTCGCAGTTCGTGCAGCGCCCGTCCACCCGCCAGCCCCGTTCGGCCTCTTCGATTCCCATGACCCCGTCCTCTTCCGTTCCCGCACCGCCGGTCGCCCGGTCGCCTGGTCGCCTCAGAGGTATCCCCGGCGGGACGGAAAGCGGAAGGGGGCCAGGATCTGGTGGTTACGGCAAGGGGCTGCTCTGCCGAAGACGCCTCACGGCGGCTCACATCGGCTTGGGCTTGAAGACCGCGAAGGCGGCGCCCTGCGGGTCGGCGACCACGGACATGCGGCCGGCCATCATCTCGAACGGCGGTGCGATCACCGTGCCGTTCCGCTTGACCAGGGCGTCCACGGTGGAGTCGACGTCGTCGACCGCGAAGTAGGTGAGCCAGTGCGGCGGGACGCCGGGCCGGTCGTCGCCGAGCCGGGCGGCGCCGCCGACGCCCCGGCCGCCGACGTTCAGGGACCAGTAGGTCCCGTCGGCGCCCTCCATCGGCTGGATCTCGATCCCGAAGGCCTCGCCGTAGAAGCCGGTGGCGCCGGGTACGTCGCTGGTGTTCAGCTCGTTCCAGATCAGCGCGCCCGGCTCGTTGACCACCCCGGCGCCGTGGAACTCACCCGGCTGCCACACCCCGAACACCGCGCCCTGCGGGTCGGCGGCGATCAGCATCCGGCCGATGGTGCCGACGTCCATCACCGGGGCGATCAGCGTGCCGCCGGCCGAGACGATGGTGTCCTGGGTGGCCTGGGCGTCGGTGCTGGCCAGGTAGGTGGTCCACACGGTCGGCGGCTCCGGCTGCCCCTCCGGCGCCATGGCCGCGCCGATGCCCGCCACCGGCCTGCCCCGCAGCGTGCAGACCGCGTACCCGCCGAAGTCGGCCCCGCCGACCTCGCCCTGCCAGCCGAACAGGTCACGGTAGAAGTCCAGCGCCGCCTGCTGGTCCTGCGCCATCAGATCGACCCAGCACGGGGTGCCGGTCGCGTACGGAGTGGTGATCTCGGGCATGTGCAGCTCTCCCTGCGCGCGAAGAAGTTCCCCGCCGCCCACCATCACCGCCCCGGCGATTTCCCGCCACCGGAGCGACCGGGGTTTCCACGCTCGGCTCACCTACGCGCCCCCGATCCCGCAAGCCGTGGCGGCCAGGTGATGACGGTGACGGCAGCCCCCTACCGCGGTCGCCGCACGCGGAACTCGTTGCCGTCGGGGTCGAGCATCAGGACGCGGACACCGTCGTCCTCGCCGGTGTCGGGGCGCGTCGCGCCCAGCGCGACCAGGCGGCCGACCTCCGCCTCCCAGTCGGCGCCGGCGGGAGTCTCCAGCTCGAAGTACAACCTGTTCGGACCCGTCTTCGGCGCCACGGGCGGACCGCCCCACGTGATCTTCGTACCGCCGCCCGGCGACTGGATCGCGGTCTCCTGGTCCTGGTCCCACACCAGCGGCCACCGCAGCGCCTCGCTCCAGAAGCAACCGACCTCCCGCGTACCGTCGCAGGCCAGCGCCCCGATGAAGCCGGTGTCGGCGAGGAACTCGTTGCCCGCCTCGATGACGCAGAACTCGTTGCCGTCCGGGTCGGCGAGCACGACATGCCCCTCTTCCGGGCGCTGCCCCACGTCGATGTGTTTCCCGCCGAGCTCCAGCGCCCTCGCCACCGTCTGCCGCTGCTCCTCCGGGGAGGCGCTCGTCAGGTCGAAGTGCGCCCGGTTCTGCCCGGTCTTCGGCTCCTGGCCCGGCAGGAAACGGATGCGGAACCCGGCGGCGCCCGGGGGCAGGATCGCCACGCCGTCGTCCGGACCGTCGGCCGGTTCCCAGCCCAGGACCCCGGACCAGAACCGCGCCAGGTCCGACGGCCGGGTGGCGTTGAAGCAGATCGCGTACAGCTGACTGGCCATGTCCCGGGCATCTCCGATCCGCTGACGGCCGATACGTCGCCTTGCCCTTCCCGCGGGCGGCAGCCTAGGGGGCCGCGTGGTGCCCCCGCATCCGAAAATCCGGCGCGGGCGGACCGTCGGGTCCGTCGGCCCTCCGGGGCTACCCGGCGTCCTGGTTCGAGGTCGCGTGGAGCGAGCCGAGCAGGGCGAGGGCCTGGGCGCCGGGGCTGCCGGGCTCGGCCTGGTAGACGACGAGTTGCTGGCCCGGAGCGTCGCGTACGTCGAAGGCCTGGTACGTGAGGGTCAGGGGGCCGACGTCGGGGTGGAGCAGGTGTTTGGCGTCCTGGGTCTTGCCGCGGACGGCGTGGGTGTTCCAGAGGTGGGTGAAGTCCGCGCTGTGCCGGGCGAGGCCGTGGACGAGTTCCCGCAGGCGTGGGTTGTCCGGGTCGAGGCCGGCTGCCTGACGCAGATGACCCACGATGGTCTGTGCCGTGTCGGTCCACCGGGTGTAGAACTGCCGCCCCGCCGGGTCGAGGAAGGCCATGCGAGCCAGGTTGTCCGCCGGTTCGAACGGTGAGTGCAGGGCTTCGGCCAGCGTGTTCGCGGCCAGGATGTCCAAGGTCCGGTTGAGGACGAACGCGGGGGCGCCGGGGTAGCCGTCCATCAACTGGCGAAGGGCGGGACCGACCCGGTCCGTGGCGTGGCTGAACTGGTCGCCCGGCACGGTCCCGGCCAGCCGGTGCAGGTGGGCGTGGGCGTCGGCGTCCAGCCGCAGGGCGCGGCCGAGCGCGTCGAGGACGGGGGCCGAGGGGTGGCGTTCGCGGCCCTGTTCCAGGCGGGTGTAGTAGTCCACGTTCACCCCGGCCAGGACGGCGACCTCCTCGCGGCGCAGTCCGGCGACCCTGCGCACGCCGTGGCTCGCCATGCCGACGTCCTGCGGCCGCAGGGCCGCCCTGCGTGCGCGCAGGAACTCTCCCAGGTGGTGGTCGGTCATGCGCCCAGGCTAGGACGCCGGTGCCGGGTGCTGCCTGGGTGCGGTACACCCAGGCAGCACCCGCCCTGGCCGACCGCCTCCCACCTGCCCAGACTCGGCCGGGTGGGCGGCATGCGCGACGGAGAGCTCTCCCACGAACACCTCGTGCTCCACCGAGAGGAACAGCAGGCATGACGACGACAGACACCGCCAAGGTCGTGGCGGTCACCGGAGCGAGCAGCGGGATCGGTGAGGCGACCGCCCGCCGGCTCGCCGCCGACGGCCACCGCCTGCTCCTCGGAGCGCGCCGCACCGACCGTCTCGCAACGCTCACCGAGGAGATCACCACCGCGGGCGGCACCGCGGCCTTCCGACGGCTGGACGTCACGGACGCCGCCGATGTCCGGGCCTTCGTCTTTGCCGCCCGTGAGCGCTACGGCCGCGTGGACGTGCTCGTCAACAACGCCGGGGTCATGCCGCTCTCGCCGCTGGAAGCCCTGCGGACCGACGAGTGGGACCGGATGATCGACGTCAACGTGCGGGGTGTCCTGCACGGCATCGCCGCCGCCCTGCCCGTGATGCGCGCGCAGGGCGGCGGCCACTTCGTGAACATCGCCTCCGTCGGGGCGTACGAGGTATCTCCCACCGCCGCCGTCTACTGCGCCACCAAGTTCGCCGTCCGCGCGATCTCCGAAGGACTACGACAGGAGTCCACCGGCGCCGTCCGGGTCACCCTCGTCTCCCCGGGCGTGACCGAGTCCGAACTCGCCGAGGGCATCTCCGACCCCGCGGCCAGGGACGCCATGAAGACCTACCGCGCCGTGGCACTCCCCGCCTCCGCCGTCGCGGAGGCCATCGCCTACGCCGTCTCCCAGCCCCCGCAGGTGGACGTCAACGAAATAGTCGTCCGTCCCTCCGCGAGCGCTCAGTAGTCCCGAGCGGTCTCGTCGACGAAGCGCAGCAGCACGGCGGCCTCCGCGCGCAGCCGCCCGGCCCGGTCGGCGTGCGCGGGTGAGGTCAACTGCGCGGCGGCGTCCAGTCGTTCGGTGGCCTCCGCGTGTACGACACGCACCACGTCGCGCTCGCTCAGCTCACGCCGCGCCACCTCGGTTGCACCGGCCCCGACCGGCGACGCCTCAAGGGCCAGGCCACGCAGTTCCGTCCCGTCCACGGGCACCGCCTCGGCGTTGTCCAGCGCGGCGAGCGTGGCGCGCAGGGCGCTCACCGCGACCTTGTCACGGGCACGCATGGCTTCCGGCAGGGCTCGACGCATACGGAGGCGTACAGACTGGCGGGGAGCATCAACCATGCGCTGTATCCGGAGTTCGTGGTGAAGCGGCAAGTCGTGTCGGCATCCGTTCGGCGAGCCGCGGACAGTGACCGGCTGTCAGCGTAGTGGGAGAGTTCGACGCGTGCCCACCTCGGGCGGGATGAACTCCTGGCCGCAGCCGGTTCAGCGACCCCTGGAACCCGCGATCGCGTAGAGATGCTCAACGTGGGCTTTCCTGGCCGTGTAGTCGGGGTCTCGCGAGGTCTTCCAGGTCTTCAGGCGTTGAAAGGCGACGCCTCCTCGCGCAACCTGATGCGCAGGCCCTCAAGACTGATGTCGTCGACCGGCCCTCGCCGACCAGGAAGTTGGCCGGCTCGCCAGGCTCCGGGCGAAAACGGCAGGTTGTCCCCGGTCGGTCGGCCTGGACTTGGCGATCTTCTTGATTCACATCGTTCGGGCAGTGCGAAGGTCTTCGGTCGGCCGCCCTTGTACTTCGGGTGAAGGGAGTCGAAGCCGTCGGCACGGCGCCGCCTCGGCGAGTTGTTTGTCGATCGGTCCCGCGCCGCGCAGCACGGCGGCGTCGTAACCGAGTTCTCGCCTCAGCCTCCGAGCCTTGTCCGGTGAGCCGGTGCTGCCGACCACCCGGGCGGCACCCAGCAGCCGGGCGATCTGGCCCGCCAGGGTGCCCACAGCACCGGCGGCCCCGGTCACGAACACGGTGTCGCCCTCGTGGACCTTGGCCAGTCGGGTCAGCGCGCCGTACGCCGCAGAGCCCTGGGCGAGGTGGGCCACCGGGTAGGGCAGCGAGTCCGGACGCTGAGCCCGACCCATGGGGCAGGGGCAAGACCTGGCTGAGGATGCCGTTCAAGGTCGAAGCCACCGGCATCGCTGTTCAGAGGCACTGTCTGCTTTCGCGATCACGGGCGGGACAGTCCGCTTCGTGAAGACGCGAGGCCAACGGTGACGAGATCTCCGAGCCGGTGATCCGTGCTCACTCCGCCGGGTCGAGGTCCACGTAGGTGCGCACCCCGAGGTTGGCCGAGAGGATTCCTGACAGCGTGAGGCTGCGGTCGGCCGGCATGGGCAGCAGCACGGCGAGCGGGATGATCGCGTCGTACCAGGAGCCGATCGCGGAATCGTAGACGGGGATGTTGACCTTGCCGGCGGTGACGACGGCGCTGGCGGAGAAGCTGTAGATCGGGCTGCCGACGGTGACGAACGCCACCGCGCGGACCTTGGTGTGGGCCGGAACGTTGATCGTGACGGTGTTTGTCCACGTGGCGGTGTTGGTGGTGGTCTGGGACTGGGTGCCGGTGAAGCTGAACTCGCCGCTGACCGTCCACTCCGTGCCGGCGAAGGGCACGCCGGCCTTGAACTTGGCGGACACGCCCACCTTCAGCCCCTCGGTGAAGGAGAAGGTGAAGGTGTCGGTGGTGGTCTTGGAGTAGCTGAACTGTTCGGTGACGGTTGCGTCGGAGTTGTTGTCGATCTCCTTTTCGTCGACCAGTTCGGGGATCAGGACGCCGGGCAGCGTGTTGGTGAACTTCCAGTCCTCGACTGCCAGGTCGTAGGTGTAGAGGAAGGCGTCACCGCCACTGAGCTGGGTGATGGCGGCCGAGTCGGGGTAACCGGTCTGGACGAGGTACTGCTTGACGCGGGAGAGCATGTCCGGCCCGGACTTCTTCGCGATGGTTGTCTCCACCACCGCCTGCGGGTCCTGCGCGGTCCCGGCGGCGGACTGTCGGTGGTGGACGTGCTTCCTGGGCTCCGGAGAGCCGAGAGATGGCTCGGTGACGGTCATGCGATCTCCTTGAGTCGTGTCCCGACCTGCTGACCACCCCACTGTTCCGGACAGGCGTAAATATTTGATATATGCCGAATAATCGGGCGTATCGAGAATCGATCCCCGGGCTTGTCGGCTGGCCGACCGCAAGGCGGTGGTTCGAGTCCCGCGCCGGTCGTGGAGAGCCGGGGTGCGGACCGCGTCAGACGTGGATGCGGGCGCGGGGCTGCCCGTCGGTGCGACTGACCTCGATACACAGCCACGGTCCCCGCTCGGAAGCGGCGGCCCGGTCGCCCCTGCGGGGGCGGGGGGTCGAGCAGGAGTTCCGCGACGTGGCGCAGCTTGATGTTCGTGTGCTGCGGAACGTTCCGGTCAGGGCGCAAGGCGCTGGTGCCCGCCTACGCCGCGGCCAGCTCGCACCACACGTATTTCCCCCTGTTGCCGAACCTCGACAGCGGCTGCCAGCCCCACAGATCCGAACAGGCCCGCACCAGCGCCAGCCCCCGCCCCTCCTCCACCTCCCCGAGCCGCTCCAACGGCACCGGCGGCTCGGGCGGTTCGGGGTCCGCGTCCCACGCGCCGATCCGGAGAGTGCCGGGCGGCGACCAGCGGATGCGCAGGGCGGCGGGGCCCTTCGTATGCCGTACGGCGTTGGAGACCAGCTCGGTGGCGAGGAGTTCGGCGACGTCGAGGAAGGGGACGAGTTCATGCGCGGTGAGGACCAGTCTGAGCGTGTGCCGGCTGACGGGGACGGCGCGCAGGTCGTTGGGGATGGTGAGCGTGTACTCCCAGGCTGCGGGCATGCGTCATCAACTCCGGTGGTCGTGAGGGAGTTTGCCGCAGGGTGGCGTTGTCGCGGCCGTCGTGGCAGGACGGGGCGGTGCACTTCCGCTGCGTGTGTGGTGCGTCACTGACGGTACGGCTTTCATGTAAGACGGGGCAAGTCGATCGCGTAATCTGACCCCGAACGAGCTGCGTTCGCAGGCATGTTGAACCGGGGAGCAATTGATGGTCCTGAGGCGCGAACCAACCGCACGGCAGTTGCGCCTGGGGGCCGAGCTGCGCAGGCTCCGCGAGGCCGCGGGGCTCACCGCCATAGAGGCGGCGGCTCTGCTCGGTGCGAATCGCGTCCAGATCACCCAGATCGAATCCGGGCTCTCAGGCGTGAGCGAGCAGCGAGTGCGGCGCCTCGCATCGCACTATGCGTGTACGGACGATCAATTCATCGATGCTCTGGTGGCGATGGCCACCGATCGCACGCGGGGCTGGTGGGAGGAGTACCGGGGCCTGTTGCCCACTTCGTTCCTGGACCTGTCCGAGCTGGAGCACCATGCCGCATTCCTGCGTGATGTGGCGATCCTTTTCGTGCCGGGGCGCTTGCAGACGGCTGACTACGCCCGCGCCGTTTTCTCGTCCAGGCTGCCCGAACTTACCGGCGACGAGATCGAAGTGCGGGTCCGGCACCGGTTGGCGCGTCAGGAGCACGCTATCCCGCATGAGGTCGTCATCCATGAGGCGGCCCTGCGTATGAGGGTCAGCGACCGCGCCACTTCCAAGGCTCAGCTCTCTCGGCTGCTTCAGTTCTCCGAGGCGGACCACATCACCCTGCGGGTCGTCCCCTTCGATCTGGACTACTTCGCCGGGGCCTCGGGTGCGATGACGTACGCGGGTGGCCCGCTGGCCAAGTTGGACACGGTGGTACGTGACGCACCCTACGGTTCGGTGCTCATCGATTCCGAAGCTCAACTCAACACCTACCGAACAAGCTTCCGTAGAGTGGAGACGGCGTCCCTCGATGTCGACAGGTCGCGTGACTTCATCTGCAAGCTGGTAGAAGAGCTGTGAGGCATAGCGTGGACAACTGGCGGAAGTCGTCTTACTCCGGCGAGGGCGATGGCAACAGTTGCGTGGAGATCGCGGCCACTCCCCTCCGGATCGCCGTCCGCGACTCCAAGGCCCCCACCCGAGCCACCCTCACCTTCCCGGCAGGAGCCTTCGCCGCCTTCGTCGGGGAGATCAAGTCCGCGGGCTCGCCTGGACGCTAGGCGGCCGCGCCCTGACGCGCCGTGACCCGCTCGATGACCAGCCCCACCAGCACGGCCGCCGCGAGCATGAGTGCCTCCGTCACCACGAGGCAGGCCATCGAGCCGGGGGCCACTCGGCTTGCCAGCACGAGCAGCAGCGCGTGCCCGACCCAGGCGGCCCACCACAGATTCACCAGCGCCGTGTCCCGCTTCTCCCACGACGCGGAGCCGGCGCGGCCGATGTCGAGGACGATCCGGCGCGGGGCGACGAGGTTGACCACCGGTATGAACCAGGCGCCGATCGTCCAGCCCGGACTCGGGACCGCGGCCTCGGGGGACAGCTCCTGGGCGGTGCGCCGGGAGCGGGCGAGCCATACGAGGAACAGCACGGTCGTGAGGGTCATCAGATAGACGAAGATCATGGAGATGAGGCCGGACCTGTGCAGGGACGCGTCCGTGGGGTGCAGGTAGTGGTCCCGGAGGGCCACCGCGCGGAACAGGTCCGCCACGGCCGCCGCAGCTGTGAGCGCCTGCGCGGAGCGGGCGAGGAGGCGGGGAGTCGTGCGGGCGGCGCTCGTCATCGTCTTCGGCCTGTCTCGGAGGTGTGCGCCGTCGTGGCGGACGCTGGGGCGGAGTGATCATAGGGCCGGGCCGAGACCGGACGTCAGGACGCCGGCGGGCAGGGACGGGGACGGCCGGCCGGGATCGGGGCGCCAGGCCCGCCAGTCCGCCTCCCTGGTGAACGGGGTGCGACGCTCCTCGATCATGCGCACCGCCTGCGCGCGGGCCTTCTCGACGGCCCGGTGATCGGCCTCGCTGACCACACCGAGCCGGCGGCCGTGGGCGTACTCGTCCTCGTCCTTCCACTCCCACCGGGACAGGTCGGGCGCCACCACCAGGTCCAGGAGGAGGTCGAAGGTGTCGAAGCCGAGGTCAGTGCGGTGCACGGGCCGCTGGAAGTTGACGTACCAGTTGGCCAGCCGGTGGCCGTCCGAGACGTCGTAGAACGCGTTCACGCTGAACCAGGTGTCCGGCGGGACCCACTGCAGATGTGCCGTGTCGCGCCAGGACCAGCGGCCGAGCCGCCAACTGCCGTCGGCCAGGTTGGGCAGGGCCCGGATCCTGGCTTCCTCGTCCCCGGTCAGCAGCCACTCGATCCAGGTCGTCGGCGCCAGCACGTCCGCGCCGGGCAGGCAGCCCACGACCAGTGCCTCGGCGCCGTCCTCGACGACATGGAGCGCTTGCGCGCTCCACACCTTCCCGCGGAACACGTCACGTCGGACGGCGGTCTCACCCGGCCGGAACCATGCCATGGCGCATTATGACGCGCGCCGCCGCGGCGGCTGCACTCTCTCGGCGCCCTGAACAGAACAGAGAACCGGCGTTGTCGGCACGGTCTTGACGAGGCGTCCGTACCCCGCGCCTCTACGTCGCTGCTGCGGTCGTCTGTTCGTCGTGTTCGCGCAGCATCCGCATGCTCGCAAGACCGATCTCGCCGGGACACCAGTGCCGTATGGCCGTGGAGCCTCATCCGTGAGCCCTACGGGCCGGGATGGACGCTCGCAGGGAGCCACGGTGGGCGCGCCAGGCCGAAGTGTTCCTCAAGCATCAGCTCCGCCTGGGTGAGCGTGCCGTAGACCCACCCTTGCCCGGTCGACCAGGCATCTCCGCAGACGTACAGGTTGGCGTCGCGGAGTGGGCGGCGCATGCGCGGCACGACCTCCCAACTCTTCGCCCCTTACCTGCCAAAAGCGGTAGGCGGCTCCGCACGGGCCCTGCACCCAGTTCCGGAAGTAGGCGGCCGTCGGTTCGGGGTTACGGGCCTCGGGGTCGTGCAGTTCGCGCAGCTGGAGCTGTGCCTCGTCGACCAGCGGCCCCGACGCCGTCGCGCGCAGCGGACGGGGCGTCCGAGGCACCGCCACCGGGGCGAGACGGTTCGGCCGGGCCAGCAACTCGTTCCGGAACTCGACGTCGTTGAGGTCGTTGTAGGAGGCCAGCAGAAGGGCGTTGCGGCTGTCGGGGTCGGCCCCGGCGCGCAGGCCCAGATCCTCCCACCACGGCCGGTCGTAGCCGAGGAAGAGCTTGGAGGCGGGCCTCGGGACGATCGAGCCGAGGTCGGACATGAACCGGTCGCTGGTGAAAAGGGTCTGGGCGCGTGGGCCTTCGGCCGCGCTCGGCTGGGGCGCCGTACGGCCGCGGGCGGCAGCCGGAGCGCGTAGATCGTTGTCACGGCACACGCGAACACCGAAGGCGGTACATGGGCGCATCCTCCGCCGCCGGAGGCAGTTACTCCGGTACACCCCTCGCCCGGACGATCGGCATCAAGCCCGCACAGCAGGTGCGACTGTGTCACGCCCCCGCGCCGTGGGGCGTTCTGGGGCTGCCGTGAGGTCGCAGAGGGGGCCGACCGGAGCGGACGCCACCGTGGAACTGCCAGTAATCCGGACGGAGTCTGCCGGTGAACACGCACCGGGCCAGGCAGTCGTCACAGTTGGTCGTGGTTCAGCGACCCGGTGGGCGGACAGTTGGCGGTCCGTCGATCCGGTGTCTGCCGCCGTCCTCGCGCTGGAGCGGCAGCGCTGAAAGGGCTGAATGGGTGCTCTTCGGCAGAGCGGACCGGCGCACCGCAGCACGCTCCGAACCAGGCCTGTATCTCTGTCTGGAACGGCACCTGAGGCGATGGAAGGCTGGAGAAGATGGCTTTTGAGCGAAGGAAATTCCTCATGGCCGACGCCATGGGGGGTGCGGCCATGCTTCCACAGGGTGTTCTGGGGGCGCGGGCGTATGCGGCGACGGCTCACGAGGCAACGTGTCCGGGCGGCCCGATCCCGCACACCCCTTCGCTGAAGAAGTACGTCGACCCGCTTCCCACGCCGTTGACAGCCGTCCCGGATCCCTCCGCCTATCCGGGCCGACTACTACGAGATCACGATGCGACAGGACTCGTGGCGCTTCCACCGGGATCTCGGGCCGGCAACCGTGTGGGGTTACTGGGCCAACAACCCGCACGATCCGCACAAGCCGACCGGCATGGGCTACCTCGGGCCGACCATCAGCGTGAGCACGGACCGTCCGACGGTCGTCAAATACCGCAACGAGCTGCCGACCACCCACCTGTTCCAGTTCGTGATCGACGCCATCCGCAGCGGGTGCGACGAGCTCACCCCGACCCCTCCGCCTCCCTACAAGCCCGTCTTGCCTTTTCCCTCGAATGTCAATGTGTGGAACGTCGTACATCAGCACGGCGGTTTCACAGCGCCACAGTCCGACGGAATGCCGATGCAGTCGTTCAGTCCGGACGGTATCCACGCCGCGCACTACACCACCTTGGAACCGGGCCGGGTCGAACCCAACGAAGCGATCTACGCCTACACCAACCACGACCGTTCGTGCATGCTCTGGTATCACGATCACGGCATGGGGATGACCAGCCTCAACGTCTACGCGGGCCTGGCCGGGCTCTGGCGTATCGGTGACCCCGCCGACGAGCGGCTCGGGCTGCCGCGAGGCGAATTCGAGGTCCCCCTCGTCCTGCAGGACCGGACCTTCCACCCGGACGGCTCGCTTGCTTACACCATGACCCTGCAGGAAGGCGAGGACACCCCGATCGTGAACGGGAAGGCGTACCCCTTCCTGACCGTCGAGCCGCGACGCTACCGGCTGCGCCTTCTCAACGCTTCGAACGAGCGTTTCTGGCGGCTGAGGTTCGAGACCCAGCCCAGGGACGCAGTGCCTGAGGCCCAACTGCCGTTCTGGCTCATCGGCACCGACAGCGGTTTCCGCGCCCCGTTGCAGATGCTGAACTTCCTGATCTCGCCGGCCGAGCGGTACGACCTGATCATCGACTTCAGCCAGGTGCGCATGGGTACGAAGGTCAGACTGGTGAACTACCATGCGCCGGTCCACTACCCCGGCATGCCGGGCGAGGGGCCGGAAATCCGGGACATCATGGAATTCCGGGTCACCAAACCGCTGTCCGGAGGCGTGGACAGGTCGAGGCCGCCCAGGGAACTCAGGCTGCCGACACCCGCACCGGTCAAGCCGAAACCGCACACCCGTCGCCGGCAATGGGTCGTGTACCAGCACCAGCTGTTCAGGACCATGACGTTCAACGCGGTGCCGTTCGAGGCGCCGTCCCAGGACTTCATCGAGGAGGGCTCGACCGAGATCTGGGAGTACATCAATCCCAACCACGACGCCCACCCGATGCACGTCCACCTTGTCAACTTCCAGGTGCTGGACAGGCAGCCGATCGACGCGGCCGCCTACCAGGCCGATTACGACAAGTGGATTGACGGTGGCCGCAAAACGAAGGACCTGCCGGTGCTGGAGAACTATTTCACCGGCCCACCGGTACCGCCGGACCCGGACGAAGCACGGTCCAACAAGGACACGTTCAAATCCTATCCGGAGACGGTCACCAGAATCATCATCCAGGAATTCACCCCGCCGACGGCTACGATCGCGTCGATTCCGGGCAGCGGTACCAAGCTCCCGGCGACGTACATCCACCACTGCCACATTCTCGAACACGAGGACGACGATCTGATGCGCCCGTGGACGATCGTCGAACACGGCGACCACAGCGGTGGCGGCCATGACGGCGGCCACGGCCGCTGACGGGATCGATCGACCCGCGTGTGCCGGTCCGCGCCCACAAGGGGCCCTGACCGGCACTGACGCCGTCCGGCCTCGCCCTGCGTCCCAGCGCGGTGCGAGCTCAGCGATCAACTCGCCGAGATGCTGGGCTGAATGCCCACAGAACGCACGGTGGGACATGGCGGCACGAGCCTTCTTGATCTGCACACCCCAAGAACCCACACGGGCGTCGTCAGTCACGGCAGAGTCCAGTGGATCGCTCCTGTCTACCCTCACCCGTATGACGATCGACTGGATAGCGGAAGCCCAACGCCTGGCCCATGGGCGACGCTTTGACGAGTTCAGCTGTCCGTCCTCGGGACAGGACTCCTCCCCGGCGCCGCTGTCCGAGTACGAGGTGTTCCAGGAGCGCAAGACGTCCGGCGCCGTGTTCATCCAGGACAACGGCTGTGGCTTCTCGACACTGCTCGTCGTCACTGGTCCGCACCGAGGCACGATGTGGTTCGACGGCCGCGCGACCTGTGACCAAATCCTTCCGCTCAATCTGGAGGGTCGGCCCGTGTCGTTCACGGACTGGCTCGGTCGGAGTTCCATGGATCTGCTCAACTGGTGAACGCGCCGAGCCGACACCCGGCCAGATCAGGAGCGGTCAGATCAATCGCGGGTCAGGTCGTTAGTGGTCGGCTCCGGAAGTCCTTCGAGGGCTGACGTGAGTCAGATTGGGTGCGGGTTCTCGGGAGGGCGAGGTAGCGGCCGGTCGCGCAGTCCAAGACATGCTCGGGGGACCGAGGGATTCATCCGTGGGCAGGAAGCCGTCTTCATGCCTGTCGGATCTGGTCAGGCAGGGAACGTGGGAGTGTCAGGTGATGGCCGAGTCGCTGTCATCGAGGGGCTCGCTCCGCAGCAGCTCGCTCGCCGCCCGGTGGACCTTCGCCAGGGCGTTCAAGAGGGATTCGCGTTCGGTCTCGGTGAGATCCGCGGTGACCTTCTCCTCAATCAACCGCCGTTCCGCCTCCACCGGTTTCTGTAGCGCACGCCCCGCGTCGGTGAGCCAGAGGCGGACGAGGCGGTTGTCCCGGTCGTCGCGGCGGCGGATGAGCATCCCGGCCGCGGTCATTCGGTCGGCCATCTTGACGACGGTGGGCGTCGTGACGTTCAGCGCGGCGGCGACTTCGCCGGGCGTGCTGCCGTCCCGCTCCCACAGCACGGCGAGCAGGTAGTTCTGTCCGACGTGCAGCCCGTGGCGTCGCATGGCCGCGTCGGCCAGGGCCCGGAGCACCTTCGACGTTCTGCCGTGCAGGTCCAGGAACTCTGACATTGCGGCCTTTCGGTGATGTGCGGGAGTGACTGCCCAGCCTCAAGCAAGTCGATTGACGGCTAATCATTCACCGGCTAGCGTTCTCTCGATCTCGTTAGACGGCAAACGACTTTGGGGAGCCATGATGATACTGGTCACCGGAGCCACCGGGAACATCGGCCGCGAACTCACCCGCGAACTCGACGCGAAAGGCGCGAAGTTACGTCTCCTCGTCCGCGACCCCAACCGCGCCGCCGGACTGCCCGAGGGTGCCGAGCGCGCCGTCGGCGACCTGGGGGAACCCGCGACACTGCCTCCCGCCTTCGCCGGCGTCGACAAACTCTTCCTGCTCACACAGGGCATCGGCACCGAATACACCGCCGCCGCCATCGCCGCCGCCGCCGGGGTGCACCACATCGTGCACCTGTCCTCTTTCCACGTCGTCCTCGACCCGATACCCGCCATGGGACGCTGGCACCACGATCGCGAGGAGATCATCCGCGCCTCCGGCATACCCGCCACCTTCCTGCGGCCCGGCGGCTTCATGACCAACGCGCTCGACTGGCTGCCCACCATCCGCGAGGCAAACTACGTCCTCGACCCGGTCGGCCCGGGCCGCTATGCGCCGATCGACCCCGCGGACATCGCCGCGGTCGCCGCCCTCGCCCTGACAGAGGCCGGCCACCAGGGCAAGGAGTACGTCCTCACCGGCGACGAGATGTTCACCGTCACCGAGCAGGTCCGGATCATCTCCGAGACGATCGGCCGCGACATCGAGGTCCGGGAAGCGGCCACACCGGCCGAGGCCGTACGGTTCCGCTTCCCCAACGGGGCACCCCAAGCACTCGCCGACGCTCTCACGGAGGGCCTCACCCTCATGCGTGCCGACACCGTCGGGTTCCGGACGGACACCGTGGAGCGGCTGCTCGGACGCAGCCCGCGGACTTTCGCGGACTGGTGTGCGCGTAACGCCGACGCGTTCCGGCGGCCTGAAACCGCCTGAGCCGACGGACGACCGCGCCCTCTTCTGCTTCTGCTGATCGGTCTGCCTGCTGTTGCCGGCCGCCTGCCGGACAGCGCGGCGCTAGCGCACCGCAGCAACACCGGAACCGTCGCGGCCACTCGGCTACGCCGGCCGTCGCCGAGTGGACGGGGCCGCCGTCCGCATGGGGCAGTCGGCCGTCCCGGGCAAGTGTCCATTGTCCGCAACAGCGTTCATAAGATGGTCGGCATGCTGTCTCTTCGGAGCATCCCCCGCAGGGTTCGCCGCCTGACCCCGCTCACCGAGGTGGCGCACGTCCGCGTGCTCGACGAGTTCAACGCCGCCGTGCGATGCCCCGACGCGCACGGCGGGCTCGCTCGCTTGCCGCTCCTCCTCGATGTCCTCGCCCAGGACGAGGACCGGCCCGACGGCACGCGGTGGATCGTGGACGACAACGCGCGGCTGGACATGGCGGCATTGCTGCGCTCCTTCTTTCCTCAGCCGGAGATTCACGTGGTGGCCGCGGAGTACGGCGCCGCAGCTCACAAGCATGGTTGGCTGCGTCTCGACCGAGCCCTGCGGACTGACGAGTACACGAGCCTCGTCGAGACAGCCGAAGGCTGGGCGGAGACCGACCGCACCGTCGACGACGTTCTGCGGGTCCATGGCCGGCCTTCCGTGATCTTCGGCGACCAAGACCCGCGTTCGGCCAAGACCCTTGGCTACGCCTCCGGCGACCGGACCTCCCCGCTCGCTGTTTTCCACTTCGACGCGGCGGGAGACGCCCCATCGGCACGCCTGCTCGCCTTCCGATGTGGTGACGGCCTGTTCGGAGGGAGCATGGGCTTCACGCCGTTCGGCGACGCCCTGGCTGACGAGCGCGAGCGGCTCCAGCACTGACCCGGCCGCTCTCACGCGAGGTCGGGCCCAAGAACGTCACGCACCGCCGCGTCCTGCATGGTCACCTGTGACAAGGCGCCCGGGACCAGGCGACAATCCAGCACATGGATGACGCGTTCACCCTACTTCGGCAGGCCGCCGACCTGCTGTCCGAGGACGCCGTGGCAGAGAACGGCCAGACGGTCGCAGACGTTCGCAGGGACATCCAACTCCAGGAGTGGGAGACGGCGCTGGACGTGCTCATCGAGATCGCAGATACCCATCCGGCATCCGTCACCTTCTGGGAGAAGCTCGCCGAGGCCGCTCGGCAGATGATGCTCGACCGCAGTCGCCGTTGGTGCGATTGGCGAGGCTGGGAGGTCAGACACGGCACGATCCGTGCGACGTTGACCCTGCTGCGTGCCGACGAGGGCGGACGCCAGAGTGCCTTCTCCGGAGACGGCGTGCTCAGGCCTCTGTGGGACATCGGTCACCGCACCGCAGCCGGACAGCAAGATCTGAACATCGCGCTGCTCTGGGTGGAGTTCGCACCGCGGCTCGGCCCGGGGGAGACAGCCGACGTTCGCCTGGCTCCTCTGCAGCCCGAGCAGTGGCGGCATCTGCAGCCCGGTGATGTGATCACCATGCACGAGGCCCAACCTGTTGCCGGAATCGCCGAGATCATCGAGGTCCTGCCGCCTCGTGCCTGAGATCGCCGGAACCAAGCCGGCAGCTCGTACGAGTACGAGCGCAGAGAGGCCGGCCTGTCGTCGTCGGCGAGCATGTCGGGCGTTCCCCGTACGACTTCAGTTAACGACGCGTCCGCGAGCCCCAGCTGCTCGGCCAGCCACTCGGCCACCTCCGGCGGCACCTGCCGCGGGCCCGGCATGAACCGGCTCCGGGAACCGCACGCTCATGAGCTGGACCGCGAGCCCGAGCCGGTGGTGCGCCCGTCGCTCGACCCGAACTGTCTCCCGGCCCTCTCTGTGCCCGGATGTCCACACCCCACCGCCGGCTGTCAGTCCGCACCAGTACCGTCGGATCATGGCTCAGCAGGCGGGGACCCCCACAGGCGAACGACGACTCGCCACCGTCGAAGGCGTGCTCGAACGCATCACGTACGCGAACGAGGAGAACGGCTACACGGTCGCGCGGGTCGACACCGGCAGAGGCGCCGGCGATCTGCTCACGGTCGTCGGCGCGCTGCTCGGTGCCCAGGTGGGGGAGTCGCTGCGGATGGAGGGCCGCTGGGGATCGCATCCCCAGTACGGCAAGCAGTTCACCGTCGAGAACTACACGACCGTGCTGCCGGCCACCGTGCAGGGGATACGGCGCTATCTGGGGTCGGGGCTCGTCAAGGGCATCGGGCCGGTGTTCGCGGACCGGATCACCCAGCACTTCGGTGTGGACACCCTGCGGATCATCGAGGAGGAGCCGAAGCGGCTGGTCGAGGTGCCCGGTCTCGGGCCGAAGCGGACGAAGAGGATCGCCGACGCCTGGGAGGAGCAGAAGGCGATCAAGGAGGTCATGCTCTTCCTCCAGACCGTCGAGGTGTCGACGTCCATCGCCGTGCGGATCTACAAGAAGTACGGGGACGCGTCGATCTCCGTCGTGAAGAACCAGCCGTACCGGCTCGCGGCCGACGTGTGGGGGATCGGGTTCCTCACCGCCGACAAGATCGCCCAGTCCGTCGGGATTCCGCACGACAGTCCGGAGCGGGTGAAGGCGGGGCTGCAGTACGCGCTGTCGCAGTCCGCCGACCAGGGGCACTGCTACCTCCCCGAGGAACGGCTCATCGCCGACGCCGTGAAGCTGCTCCAGGTCGACACGGGGCTGGTCATCGACTGCCTCGCCGAGCTGGCGGCGCCACCCGAGGACGGGGAGGACCCGGGTGTCGTACGGGAGAAGCTCCCGGGCCCCACCCCCGACGCCGAACCCGTCACCGCGATCTACCTGGTCCCCTTCCACCGGGCCGAAGTCGCCCTCGCCTCCCAGCTCCTGCGCCTGCTCCGCACGGACGAGGACCGGATGCCGTCGTTCCAGGACGTCACCTGGGACAAGGCGCTCGCCTGGCTGAAGGGCCGCACCGGCGTCGACCTCGCCCCCGAGCAGGAGGCCGCCGTCAGGCTGGCGCTGACGGAGAAGGTCGCGGTGCTGACCGGCGGGCCCGGCTGCGGCAAGTCGTTCACCGTCAGGTCGATCGTGGAGCTGGCGCGGGCGAAGCGGGCGAAGGTGGTGCTCGCCGCCCCCACCGGCCGTGCGGCCAAGCGGCTCGCCGAGCTGACCGGGGCGGAGGCGTCGACCGTCCACCGGCTGCTGGAGCTGAAGCCGGGCGGCGACGCGGCCTACGACCGGGACCGGCCGCTGGACGCCGACCTGGTGGTCGTGGACGAGGCGTCGATGCTGGACCTCCTCCTCGCCAACAAGCTCGTGAAAGCCGTACCCCCCGGTGCGCACCTCCTCTTCGTCGGGGACGTCGACCAACTGCCCAGCGTCGGGGCGGGGGAGGTGCTCCGGGACCTGCTCGCGGAGGGCGGTCCGATCCCGGCGGTGCGCCTGACGCGGGTGTTCCGGCAGGCCCAGCAGTCCGGCGTGGTCACCAACGCGCACCGGATCAACGCGGGGCAGCACCCCGTCACCGACGGCATGAAGGACTTCTTCCTCTTCGTGGAGGACGAGACGGAGGAGGCCGGCAAGCTCGCCGTGGACGTCGCGGCCCGGCGGGTTCCGGCCAGGTTTGGGCTCGACCCGCGGCGCGACGTGCAGGTCCTCACCCCCATGCACCGCGGGCCCGCGGGTGCCGGCGCGCTCAACGGCCTGCTCCAGCAGGTCATCACCCCGGCCCGCCCCGACCTGCCCGAGAAGCGGTTCGGCGGGCGGGTCTTCCGGGTCGGTGACAAGGTCACCCAGATCCGCAACAACTACGAGAAGGGCGAGAACGGCGTCTTCAACGGCACCGTGGGCGTGGTCACCGCGCTCGACCCGGTCGACCAGCGCCTGACGGTGCTGACGGACGAAGATGAAGAGGTGTCGTACGAATTCGACGAACTGGACGAACTGGTGCACGCCTACGCGGTGACCATCCACCGTTCACAGGGCAGTGAATATCCCGCCGTGGTGATTCCGGTCACCACCGGAGCCTGGATGATGCTCCAGCGCAACCTGCTCTACACGGCGGTCACCCGGGCCAAGCAACTGGTCGTCCTCGTCGGTTCGCGCAAGGCGATCGGGCAGGCGGTGCGCACGGTCTCGGCAGGCCGGCGCTGTACGGCCCTGGACTTCCGGCTCGGGCGGAGCGGATCTCCGGAAAAATGATCGATCAAATGAGTCGTGAAGGTCACAAGGGCCTTCCAGTTGGGGAAACAAGGGGGCAGGATGAGCAGGTTGGCGGCACTGAGTGCCGCCGACAGGCCCAATGGTCGACCCCGAGTGCACTCTCCTGAGCCAAATGGGGGATGGTAGAGACAGTCAGGGCACCTCGAAGATGAGGCACTACGTCGGTGAGGGAAGACGTGAGCGACAACTCTGTAGTACTGCGGTACGGCGACGGCGAGTACACCTACCCGGTGGTCGACAGCACCGTCGGCGACAAGGGCTTCGACATCGGGAAGCTCCGCGCCCAGACCGGTCTCGTGACCCTGGACAGCGGCTACGGCAACACCGCTGCCTATAAATCCGCCATCACCTACCTCGACGGCGAGGGGGGCATCCTCCGCTACCGCGGCTACCCGATCGAGCAGCTGGCGGAGCGCTCCACGTTCCTGGAGGTGGCCTACCTGCTGATCAACGGTGAGCTGCCGACGGTCGACGAGCTCACCACGTTCAAGAACGAGATCACCCGGCACACCCTGCTCCACGAGGACGTCAAGAACTTCTACCGGGGCTTCCCGCGCGACGCCCACCCGATGGCCATGCTGTCGTCGGTGGTCTCCGCGCTGTCCACCTTCTACCAGGACAGCCACAACCCGTTCGACGCGAAGCAGCGCGACCTCTCCACGATCCGCCTGCTCGCCAAGCTTCCGACCATCGCCGCGTACGCGTACAAGAAGTCGGTCGGCCACCCGTTCGTCTACCCGCGCAACGACCTCTCCTACGTGGAGAACTTCCTGCGCATGACGTTCTCGGTGCCGGCGCAGGACTACGAGCTCGACCCGGTCGTCGTCTCGGCCCTGGACAAGCTGCTGATCCTGCACGCGGACCACGAGCAGAACTGTTCGACGTCGACGGTCCGCCTGGTCGGCTCGTCGCAGGCGAACATGTTCGCGTCGATCTCCGCCGGTATCTCCGCGCTCTGGGGCCCCCTGCACGGCGGTGCCAACCAGTCTGTCCTGGAGATGCTGGAGGGCATCCAGGCCAACGGCGGTGACGTCGACTCCTTCATCCGCAAGGTGAAGAACAAGGAGGAGGGCGTCCGCCTGATGGGCTTCGGCCACCGGGTCTACAAGTCCTTCGACCCGCGCGCCAAGATCATCAAGTCGGCCGCGCACGACGTCCTCTCGGCCCTCGGCAAGTCCGACGAGCTGCTGGACATCGCGCTGAAGCTGGAGGAGCACGCGCTCTCCGACGACTACTTCGTCTCGCGCAACCTCTACCCGAACGTCGACTTCTACACCGGCCTGATCTACCGCGCCATGGGCTTCCCGACCGAGATGTTCACGGTCCTGTTCGCCCTCGGCCGGCTGCCCGGCTGGATCGCCCAGTGGCAGGAAATGATCAAGGAGCCGGGCTCCCGCATCGGCCGCCCGCGCCAGATCTACACGGGCGTCGTCGAGCGCGACTTCGTGCCGGTCGAAGAGCGCTGACGTTTCGACGCCGCCGGCTGTCCACGGCCACCGCGGCAGGCCTGAGGCGAGTGAACCGAAGGGGCGCCGACTGTGGCGCCCCGGAGGCCGATGAGCTCTGAGAAAAGCGCAGCAGAAGGCGCCCTGGAGCGCCGGTCCCCCCACGGGCCGGCGACCAGGGCGCCTTCCCGTGTCCCGGTGCGGATTCCCCCCACGGGATCCGGCCGGGCGCTCGGTACGGCAGCGCCTGAATCGCTGCGTTGAGCACAACGAGCAGAACTCGCCGTACTTCGTCCAGTGATGCGGTGCGATCTGCCGGGACCCGCACCGCACGGGAGGGCCGCTCAAAGCTTCCCGTCGTCCGTGCCCCGGCAACGCATCTCTGAGGAAGTCCCCCAAGACATCCCCAGATGCCAGGTCAGCGCCCCCCAAGACGCATCCCTGACATCGCCAACTTAGACCTTCGAAGCCCTTCGATGGTTACGTTCACATCACTGTGATCTGCGTCTCTTGCATCGGTCCGTTGGATGCGCAAGAGCCCCGATACGGTGATCGGGACTCAAGCGTAAGGATGATGCGCGAGCCTTGTGAAGAGCTTATGTGAGGCACGCGTTGGACTCCAGGGGGACTCCTACATCCACTGCGGCGAACCGGCGGTAACTTTCACCGGAAGGTGCGCAGCCGCAGGCTGTTGGTCACCACGAACACCGACGAGAAGGCCATCGCGGCGCCCGCGATCATCGGGTTCAGGAGCCCCGCGGCGGCCAGCGGGAGCGCGGCCACGTTGTAGCCGAACGCCCACACGAGGTTGCCCTTGATGGTGGCGAGGGTCCGCCGGGAGAGCCGGATCGCGTCCGCCGCCACCCGCAGGTCCCCGCGCACCAGGGTCAGGTCGCCGGCCTCGATCGCCGCGTCCGTGCCGGTGCCCATGGCCAGCCCGAGGTCCGCGGTGGCCAGCGCGGCCGCGTCGTTGACGCCGTCGCCGACCATGGCGACCGTCCGCCCCTCGCTCCGCAGCCGCCGTACGACGTCCACCTTGTCCTCGGGCAGCACCTCCGCGATGACCTCGGTGATCCCGACCGCCCGCGCGACCGATTCGGCCACCGCCCGGTTGTCCCCGGTCAGCAGCACCGGCGTCAGCCCGAGCGCGCGCAGTTCGCGCACCGCCTCGGCGCTGGTCTCCTTGACCGTGTCGGCGACGGCGAGGACACCCCGTGCCTGCCCGTCCCACCCGGACAGGACGGCCGTACGCCCCTCCTGCTCGGCCCGGGAGCGGGCCAGGGCCAACTCCTCGGGCACCACGTCGAAGAGGCGCCCCACGGCCACCTCGCGGCCCTCCACGCGCCCGCGTACGCCCCGCCCGGGGACGTTCTCGAAGTGCTCGACCGGCGGCAGGCCTCCGACCCGCTCCGCGGCGCCGGCCGCGATCGCCTTGGCGACCGGATGCTCGGAGGCGTGTTCGAGGGCGCCCGCGAGCCGCAGCACCTCGTCCGCGTAGTCCTGGTCGGCGCCCTCGGCGACGTACACCTCCTGGAGGCTCATCCGCCCGGTGGTCACCGTCCCGGTCTTGTCGAGGACGACGGTGTCGACCCGGCGGGTGGACTCCAGCACCTCCGGGCCCTTGATGAGGATGCCGAGCTGGGCGCCGCGCCCGGTGCCGACCATCAGGGCGGTCGGCGTGGCCAGGCCCAGGGCGCACGGGCAGGCGATGATCAGGACGGCGACGGCGGCCGTGAACGCGGCGGCCGTGTCCCCGGTGACGCCGAGCCAGACCCCGAAGGTGCCGAGCGCGACGAGGATGACGACGGGGACGAAGACGGCGGAGATCCGGTCGGCGAGGCGCTGCACCTCGGCCTTGCCGTTCTGCGCCTCCTCCACCAGCCTCGCCATCCGGGCCAACTGCGTGTCGGCGCCGATCCGGGTCGCCTCGACGACCAGCCGCCCGCCCGCGTTGACGGTCGCGCCCGTGACGGCGTCGCCGACGGCCACGTCCACCGGCACCGACTCGCCGGTCAGCATGGACGCGTCCACCGCGGACGCCCCTTCCACCACGGTGCCGTCGGTGGCGATCTTCTCCCCGGGCCGTACGACGAACCGGTCGCCGACCGCCAGCGACGCCACCGGGACCCGCACCTCGCGCCCGGCCCGCAGGACCGCCACGTCCCGGGCGCCCAGCTCCATCAGCGCCCGCAGGGCCGCTCCCGCGCGCCGCTTGGAACGCGCCTCCAGATAGCGGCCGAGCAGGATCAGGGCGACGACCCCGGAGGCGACCTCCAGGTAGATGGTGGACGCGCTGTCCATGCGCGAGACGGTGAACCGGAACTCGTCGTGCATCCCCGGCATGCCCGCGTCGCCGAAGAACAGCGCCCACAGCGACCAGCCGAACGCGGCCAGCGTGCCGACCGAGACCAGGGTGTCCATGGTGGCGGCGCCGTGCCGGGCGTTGGTCCAGGCGGCGCGGTGGAACGGCCCGCCGCCCCAGACGACGACGGGAGCGGCGAGCGTCAGCGACAGCCACTGCCAGTTGTCGAACTGCAGCGCCGGGACCATCGCGAGCAGCACGACCGGGGCGGCCAGCAGGGCGGAGACCAGGAGGCGGTGCCGCAGACCGGCGAGTTCGGGATCCGGCGCGGCCTCGGTGTCCTGCCGCGGCTCCGGCTCCGGGGGCGCGGGCTCCTCGGCCGTGTACCCGGTCTTGACGACCGTGGCGATCAGGTCGGCGACCTGGACCCCCTGGGGGTATGTGACCTTCGCCTTCTCGGTCGCGTAGTTCACGGTGGCGGTGACGCCGTCCATCCGGTTGAGCTTCTTCTCGACCCGCGCGGCGCAGGAGGCGCAGGTCATACCGCCGATGAGCAGCTCGACCTCGGACTCGCCGGCCGGGTGCGGCGCGGCTATCGGTGTCTGTGCGGTGCTGGTGGTGCTGCTGGTCATGTCCGGACTCCAGACGACGGCCGGACCGTACGGAGCCAGTATCAGCTGGTCGGCACGGCCCGGCGGAGAGATGGCGTTTCCGTCGTACGTACTGCTCGCGGTGCTTGCCGTGCGGGCGGTCAGGCGCGGCCGGCGAGCTCGAAGCCCGCCTCGTCGACGGCGGCGCGGACCGCCTCCTCGTCGAGCGGGGCCGCGGAGACGACCGTGACCTCGCCGCTGGCCGCGACGGCCGTCACCGAGCTGACGCCGGGGAGCCCGGAGATCTCGGCGGAGACGGAACCCTCGCAGTGTCCGCAGCTCATGCCGGTGACCTTGTAGACGGCGGTCACGGAGCCCGGGGTGTCGGTCTGGGCGGTCATGTCGTTCTCCTCGTCGAGACGGGCGGGGCCGGTGGGGCCCATGAGGGAGCCCCACTGTCGCCAGACTATACCCCTAGGGGGTATTTCTCCAAGAGGTGCACCGGCGCGCCAGCGAGTGCACCCAGGCGACGCCGAGCAGCGAGACGAGGACCAGCAGGCCGACCGAGAACAGCGTGAAGAGGTGCTCCTGTGCCGCGCTGGGACGCGGGATGTACCCCGCGGCGAACAGCCGCCGGTCCGCTCCGGTGCCCGCCAGGCGCGCCACCAGCCAGATCGCGATGCCCTGCGTGGAGTCCCACAGGGCGTGCAGCAGGGCGGCCCCCAGGCAGGCGGAGACCACCGGGGCGGCGAGGCGGAACCGGCCGTTCGGGCGGCGGAAGGAGAGCAGGACGGCGCCGGTGATCGCCGTCCACAGGCCCTGTCCGAAGGGAGCCGGCACTCCGCGCAGAAGCTCCGTCTCGATCAGGGCGCGCAGATCGACGCCCTCGGTGGAGACGGCGGCGTCGAACGCGTACCCGGCGCTCTCCAGGGCCGCGAAACCGAAGCCGACGGCGGCGCCGAGCACCAGCCCGGCCCGGATGCCCCGGATCCCGGGCATCCGGCGCAGCACGAACACCAGCGCGCCGAGCTTCACCGCCTCCTCGGCCAGGCCGACGCAGACGAACATCCCCCAGGAGGGGCGGACCAGGTAGGACTCCGTCACCGAGGCGCCCAGCACCCCGAGCGCGCCGCCGGTCAGGAAGCAGCCGAGGATCGCGCTGACCCCGAGGTCGCGGGCGTGCCGCTCGTACGCCCACAGCACGAACACGACCGGGCCGAGGAAGCTGCCGAGCAGGATCAGCGTCGGCAGCGAGGCGGTGTTCCCCGTCGCGTACGTGAGCGCCGCGGTCAGCACCCACAGGGCGAGCCCCCCGCCGAGGCAGCGCTTCCACAGGCCGGCGCGGATCCGGGGGTACGGCGGTGGCGGCTGCTGCGGACCGGGGATACGGGCCCGTGGCCGGCCGGACTGCGGAGAGTGGGTCAAGGCGGGTCCCCTTGTGCTCCTGCGGGTACGGGTGGCGCTCGTCGGCTCGGAACCGGGGCGTTTATCCGCACTTTAGGCAGACGCGCCGCATGTCGCAGTCCGGGTGGTTCGCAGGAGTGGTCGTCCGGTGCCGTGCGGTGGTGGGGGCGTGCCGCGGGGGAGTGGCGGGCCGGCCGGCGGGTCAGCCGGCGGCGCGGCCGACCCGGTCGCCGACCAGGGGTTCCAGGTAGCGGGTGAGGACGTTCTTGATCTCCTGGATGTACGCCTGGCGCTCGGCGCCCTCGTGGCTGAGCACCAGCTCCAGCCCCGACTTGTAGATGCCGAGGCTGACGTGTGCCGTACGTGTGATGTGGGCCTTGTCGGTGTCCGGCGGCAGGAGCGAGGCGAGCAGGCCCTCGATGCGGCCGAGCAGGTTGGTGTGCAGCGCGTCGTGGGCCTCGGTGATCCCGCCGGGCACGTCGGGGCCGTGCATCAGCGCGAAGAACACGGGGTGCTCGGTGTTGAAGGCGGTGAGGCGGTCCACGGTGGCGCCGACCGCGTCCGTCAGCGAGGTGCCGGGGTCGATCGGCGCGAGTGCCTCGCCGTAGGTGGTCCGCAGGTCGTGCATGAGCCGGCCGCCGAGCTCGATTGCGATCGCTTCCTTGTTCGGGAAGAACTGGTAGAGCGTGCCGGGGGAGACGCCGGCCTCGCGGGCGATGGCGTTGGTGCTGGCGGCCGTGTAGCCCGTGGTGCAGAAGACCGAGGCGGCGGCTTCGAGCAGCTGCTGGATGCGCCGCTCGCCGCGGGCCTGCCGCCGGCGCGGCTGCTCCTTGCCCGGGGCCGTGCCGCCGGGCTGCTCTGGCATGTCGGGCTTGTCGGGCACGCGTTATCCCCAGCTCTTCGAACGCGATTGACAAATGCGAGCGGTCGCTCGCATTCTGGTGGAACGCGAGCGCCGACTCGTGTTTGCCAGTCTAAAAGGCAATGGCCGACCCATGCTGCCCTGTGCACGAAGCGGACGTGTACCGGCAGGCAGTGGTCATGGTGAAGGGGACACCGCAGGATGACCGGAGTCGACAAGCCCTCGGAGGCCGGGAGCGGGGCCCGCCCGGGAGGCTGGACCAGGTTCGTGACCGCCCGCCCCCGGCTCTCCCTGCTGCTCGCCCTGGTCATCACCGCGCTCGCCGTGCTGGCTGGCAGCGGGGTCGCCGACCGGCTGGGCAGCGGCGGCTGGGAGGACCCGGCCGCCGAGTCGACGTATGCGACGAAGGCACTGGAGCGCGAGTTCCCGGACTCCCAGCCCAACCTGCTCCTCCTGGTGGACGCGCGGGGCGGCTCGGTGGACAGCCCGGCGGTGTCGGCCGAGGCGAAGGACCTCGCCACCCGGCTCTCCGGCGAGAAGGGCGTCATGGGCGTCGGCTCGTACTGGCAGACCAGGTCGCCGTCCCTGCGCGCCGAGGACGGCCACGAGGCCCTGATCGCGGCCCGCATCACCGGTGACGAGAAGGCGGCGGCCGACACCCTGGACCGCATCGCCCCGCACTACCGGGGCGCGCACGGACCGGTGACGGTCAAGGTCGGCGGCATGGTGGCGGTCCGCGGCGACATGCAGACGATCATCAAGGAGGACCTGGCCCGCGCCGAGCTGATCGCCCTGCCCATCACCCTGGTCCTGCTGGTGATGGTCTTCGGCAGCGCGATCGCGGCCCTGCTCCCGCTGGGCATCGGCATCGTCGCCATCCTCGGCACGAACGCGGTCCTGCGCGGCATCACGTCCTTCACGGACGTCTCGGTCTTCGCGATGAACCTGACCACGGCCCTCGGTCTCGGCCTGGCCATCGACTACGCCCTCTTCATCGTCCGCCGCTTCCGCGAGGAACTGGCCACGGGCGCCGCCCCGCTGACGGCGGTCGGCACGACACTGCGCACCGCGGGCCGCACCGTGCTCTTCTCGGCCCTGACGGTGGCCGTCTCCCTGGCGGCGATGCTCGTCTTCCCCCAGTACTTCCTCCGCTCGTTCGCCTACGCCGGCATAGCGGTGGTCCTGCTGGCTGCGGCGGCCGCCCTGATCCTGCTCCCCGCGGCGCTGATCCTGCTGGGCGACCGGGTCAACGCGCTGGACCTGCGGCGGCTGTTCCGCAGGGGCCGGGAAGCCCGGCCCTCGGGCGCCGAGGGCACGGCCTGGGCCCGTACCGCCACCCTGGTGATGCGCCGCGCCCCGCTCTTCGCCGTCGCCACCACGGCTTTCCTGATCGTCCTCGGACTGCCGTTCCTCGGCGTGAAGTTCGGCACCGCCGACGACCGTCAGCTTCCGGCCGGCGCCGAGTCCCACGTCGTCCAGCAGCACATCCGGGACGGCTTCCCGGGCAACCCCGGCGGCGACCTCGAAGTCCTGGCCGAGGGCGGGGCGACCCAGGCGCAGTACACCTCGTACAAGGAGCGGGTGGCGGCCCTGCCGGAGGTGGCCGGGGTGGCAGGTCCCCTGGTCAAGGGGGACGCGGCCTACTTCACCGTGCAGCCGAAGGGCGAGTCTGTGGACGACGGCGCCCAGCGCCTGGTGGGCGAGCTGCGCGCGCTGCACACCCCCTTCGACACGAAGGTGACGGGGACGGCCGCGGTCCTGGTCGACTCCAAGCACGCCATCGCAGAGCGCCTGCCCTGGGCGGCGGCGATCATAGCGATCGTCACCCTGCTGCTGGTCTTCCTCCTCACCGGCAGCGTCCTCATCCCCCTACAGGCGGTCCTGCTCAACGCGCTCAGCCTCACGGCGATGTTCGGCGCGGTGGTCTGGGTCTTCCAGGACGGTCACCTCTCGAACCTGCTGGGCTTCACCAGCCCCGGCTCGATCGAGACCACCCTCCCGGTCCTGATGTTCTGCGTGGCCTTCGGCCTTTCGATGGACTACGGGGTGTTCCTGCTCTCCCGCATCAAGGAGGAGTACGACAGGACCGGCGACCACGAGCGGGCGGTCCGCCTCGGCCTGCAGCGCACCGGAGGCCTGATCACCGCGGCGGCGATCATCCTGGCGGTGGTGATGGTGGCGATCGGCACGTCCCGGGTCACCAACACCAAGATGCTGGGTCTCGGCATCGCCCTGGCGGTCCTGATGGACGCGATGGTCGTCCGCAGCCTCCTGGTCCCGGCCATCATGCGCCTGACGGGCAAGGCGACCTGGTGGGCACCGGCCCCCCTGCGCCGCTTCCACACCCGGTTCGGCCTGAGCGAGGGCGAGCCGCAGACACCCCCGTCAAACAGGCCCCGGTCGGACACGACCCCGGTCGCACACGCCTGAGCCGGACGCGCCCCCCGGTCGCACACGCCTGAGCCGGACGCGCCCCGCTCGGACGCGGCCCCCGGTCGCACACGCCTGTGCCGGACGCGCCCCAAAGGGGCGCGGGGAACTGCGCGACCAGCCACGACGGTGCCGCAGACGGCAGACGGCAGACGGCACATCACGGCACTCCCAGCGGAGCGCCTACCCTTCGCGCAGCCCCCGAAAGGAGCACGCGCGATGCGAGCCGTCGTCTTCGACCACTACGCCACCCCAGCCGAGGTACGGGACGTCCCCGACCCCCGCCCGGCCCCCCACGGAGTGGTCGTCCGCGTGGAGGCCACCGGCCTCTGCCGCAGCGACTGGCACGGCTGGCAGGGCCACGACCCGGACATCACCCTCCCGCACGTCCCCGGCCACGAGCTGGCCGGGGTCGTCGAGGAGGTCGGCACCGGGGTGACCGCCTGGCACCCCGGCGACCGGGTCACCGTCCCCTTCGTCTGCGCCTGCGGCAGCTGCCCGTCCTGCGCGGCCGGCGACCAGCAGGTCTGCGAGCGCCAGACCCAGCCCGGCTTCACGCACTGGGGCTCCTTCGCCCAGTACGTGGCGCTGGACCACGCCGACGTGAACCTGGTGGCGATCCCGGACGGCATGCCGTACGCCACCGCCGCCTCCCTGGGCTGCCGCTTCGCCACCGCCTTCCGGGCCGTGGTGCAGCAGGGCAGGGCCGCGGCGGGGGAGTGGGTGGCGGTGTACGGCTGCGGCGGCGTGGGCCTGTCGGCGGTGATGATCGCGGCGGCATCCGGGGCGCGGGTGGCGGCGGTCGACGTGTCACCCCAAGCCCTGGACCTGGCAAGGAAGTTCGGCGCGGCCCACACCGTGAACGCGACGGACACCGAGGACCCCGCGGCGGCGGTCCGCGACCTGACCTCCGGCGGCGCCCACCTCTCCCTGGACGCCCTCGGCTCACCGGCCACCTCGGCCGCCTCGGTCCACTCCCTGCGCCGCCGCGGCCGTCATGTCCAGGTGGGCCTGCTGCCGTCCCCGGACGGCAACACCCCCGTGCCGCTGGCCCGCGCGATCGCCCTGGAGCTGGAGCTCCTCGGCAGCCACGGGATGGCGGCCCACGCCTACCCCGCCATGCTCGAACTGGTCCGCGCCGGCGCCCTCCGCCCCGACCTCCTGGTCACCTCGACGATCACCCTGGACGCGGCCCCGGCGGCCCTGGCGGCGATGGACCGGGCACCGGCGGCGGGCGTGACGGTCATCGAGCCCTGGGCCTGACGCGGTCGCGCCCCGCCCCGGCGGGCGGGGGCATCCCGCGACCGGGCTCAGAAGTCGCCGCGCCCGCGGTTGCGCGGCCGGGAGGCGACCCAGGCCCGGACCGTGTCGGCGTACCAGTAGGGCTTGCCGCCCTCGACATGGTCGGGCGGGGGAAGCAGCCCGTGCTTGCGGTAGGAGCGGACGGTGTCCGGCTGCACCCGGATGTGCGCCGCGATCTCCTTGTAGGACCAGAGCCTTCGGTCGGTCATGAGATGCACCTCCCTGCGCGCACCGCGGGGGCGACCGGAGGCGGTCGTCGGGGGAGCCGGGCGCTGCGCTGGCGATCACAAAGCCTGCGCTCGGTGAACGACGGAGAGTGACTGTGGGCAAGCGGCTGTCGACCTGATGTGACCGAGGACCCGCGTAGGCGTGACATGTGTGACACAAGGGGGGTGTTTGTGACGCGGCTGATACGCGGGTGCGCGCCAAGTCTCGTCCGAATGTCCGGACAAAGCATTGACACGACCTCCTGTCCCGGACTACAAACCACGGGAGAGCCATGACGAAGGGAAGCCGATGGCGTACGACCTGATCACCATGGGGCGGATCGGGGTGGATCTCTATCCGCTCCAGACCGGAGTCCCGCTCGCCCAGGTGTCGTCCTTCGGCAAGTTCCTCGGCGGGTCGGCGACGAACGTGGCGGTGGCCGCCGCCCGCCTCGGCCGGAACACCGCGGTCATCACCCGCACCGGCGAGGACGCCTTCGGCGCCTACCTGCACGAGGCCCTCCGGGGCTTCGGCGTGGACGACCGCTGGGTCACCTCGGTACCGGGCCTGAACACCCCGGTCACCTTCTGCGAGATCTTCCCGCCGGACGACTTCCCGCTCTACTTCTACCGGCAGCCCAAGGCCCCGGACCTGGAGATCGACGCCCACGAGCTGGACCTCGACGCCGTCCGGGACGCCGGCATCTTCTGGGTCACCGGCACCGGCCTGAGCGAGGAGCCCAGCCGCACGGCGACCCTCGCGGCCCTCGCCCACCGCGCCAAGGCGGGCACCACCGTCTTCGACCTGGACTGGCGCCCCATGTTCTGGGGCAGCGACATCAGCGACTCCCGCCGCGGGCCGGAGGCCGCCCGGCCGTTCTACGCCGAGGCGCTCCGGCACACCACCGTCGCCGTCGGCAACCTCGACGAGGTGGAGGTGGCGACCGGCGTGCGCGAGCCGCAGGCCGCCGCCCAGGCTCTCCTCGACGCCGGTGTCGAGATCGCCGTGGTCAAGCAGGGACCCAAGGGCGTCCTCGCCGTCAGCCGCGACGGCGACCGTGCCGAGGTCCCGCCTCTGCCCGTGAACGTCCTGAACGGCCTCGGTGCCGGTGACGCCTTCGGCGGCTCCCTCTGCCACGGCCTGCTCGAAGGCTGGGACCTGGAGAAGACCATGCGACACGCCAACGCGGCCGGCGCGATCGTCGCCTCCCGCCTGGAGTGCTCCTCCGCGATGCCGACCCGCGAAGAGATCGACGCCGCGCTCGCCGCCGGAGCGGTGCTGTGAGGGCCGGCCGCGTCACGGGCGCGCACCACGACGGCGGAGCCGGCGCCCCCGCCGGGCAGGTGAAGGTGGACGTCTCCGCCCTCGTCCACACCCGCACCCACCACCCCGAGGCCATCGCCGAGGCGGCCGCCCGCCGCACCCGCCGTCCGCTCCTCAACGAGGACGGCAAGCTGATGATCGTCGCCGCCGACCACCCGGCCCGCGGCGCCCTGGGCGTGGGCGGCGACCGGCTCGCCATGGCCAACCGGGCCGAGCTGCTGGAGCGGCTCTGCCTGGCGCTGTCCCGGCCCGGCGTCGACGGCGTCCTCGCCACCGCGGACATCCTGGACGACCTGCTGCTGCTCGGCGCCCTCGACGGCAAGGTCGTCATGGGCTCGATGAACCGCGGCGGACTACAGGGCGCCTCCTTCGAACTCGACGACCGGTTCACCGGCCACCGCGCCGAGGACATACAGCGCCTCGGGTTCGACGCCGGCAAACTGCTCCTGCGCATCGACTACGACGACCCGGGCTCCCTGACCACCCTGGAGTCCACCGCCCGCGCCATCGACGACATGGCCGCGCGCCGGCTGCCGGTCTTCGTCGAGCCGTTCATCAGCCGCCGCACCGCCGAGGGCAAGGTCGGCAACGACCTGTCCGCGGAGGCGGTCACCAGGTCGATCGCCATCGCCTCGGGCCTCGGCGGGAGTTCGGCCTACACCTGGCTGAAGGTGCCGGTCACCGACGACCCCGACGACATGGCCCAGGTCATGGAGACGTCCACCCTCCCCGCCGTGCTGCTGGGCGGCGAGGTGGGCGAGGACCAGGACGGCGCCTACGAGAAGTGGCGCAGCGCCCTCCGACTCCCCACCGTGCGCGGCCTGGTGGTCGGCCGCTCGCTGCTGTACCCGGCGGACGGCGACGTGGCCGCCGCCGTGGACACCGCCGTCGGACTCCTGTGAGGGCGAGGAAATGACGACCAGCGAGCTGCATCTCACCAAGGGGTCGACCGCGAACGCGCAGTACGCGCTCGACATCGATCCCCAGCGGGCCGGTTGGGCGCACAGCAGTCTGCGGATCGTCGAACTGGCCCCGGGAGGAATGCATTTGTTCACCACCGGGGACAGCGAGTGGATCGTGCTTCCGCTCCAGGGCGGTTGTACGGTGCGAACAGAGGGAAACGAGTTCCAGATCCTGGGCCGGGAGAGCGTGTTCAGCGGGGTCTCCGACTTCGCGTACGTGCCCCGGGACGCCCAGGTCCAGATCGCCTCCGGCGCGGGAGGCCGCTTCGCCCTGGCAGGAGCGAAGTGCGAGCGACGACTCCCCGCCCGCTACGGCCCCGCGCCGGAGGTCCCCGTCGAAGACCGCGGCAGCGGCACCAGCGCCCGCCAGGTGCGCAACTTCGCCTCCGCGTCCGCCTTCGACTGCGACAAGCTGATCGCCGTCGAAGTGATCACACCCGGCGGCAACTGGTCCTCGTACCCGCCGCACAAGCACGACGAGCACCGGCCCGGCGAGGAGTCGGAGCTGGAGGAGATCTACTACTTCGAGATCGACGGACCGAACGGTATCGGGTATCAGCGCGTATTCCCCTCCCGTGAGGGCGGTACGGACGTCCTCGCCGAGGTCCGCTCCGGCGACGCCGTGCTCGTTCCCGACGGATGGCACGGGCCGTCGATCGCGCAGCCCGGGCACGACATGTACTACCTGAACGTCATGGCGGGGCCCGGTGCGACGCGGGAGTGGCGGATCTGCTTCCACCCGGACCACACGGAGGGTTACCGATGACGATTCGGCTGACCGTCGCGCAAGCGCTTGTCCGCTTCCTCGCCGTCCAGTTCACCGAGCGGGACGGCGAGCGCCGCCGCCTGATCGGCGCCACCTGGGGCATCTTCGGCCACGGCAACGTGGCCGGGCTCGGCCAGGCACTCCTCCAGCACGGCGACGAGATGCCGTACCACCAGGGCCGCAACGAACAGGCCATGGTGCACGCGGCGGTCGGCTACGCGCGTCAGTCGAACCGGCTCGCCACGCACGCCGTGACCACGTCCATCGGTCCGGGCGCCACCAACCTCGTCACCGGCGCCGCCCTCGCCACCATCAACCACCTCCCGGTCCTGCTCCTGCCCGGCGACGTCTTCGCCACCCGCCCCGCCGACCCGGTCCTCCAGCAGCTCGAAGTCCCGCACGCGGCCGACGTGTCCGTGAACGACTGCCTGCGCCCGGTGTCGAGGTTCTTCGACCGGATCAACCGCCCCGAGCAGCTGATCCCCTCCGCCCTCGCCGCCATGCGCGTCCTCACCGACCCCGTCGAGACCGGCGCCGTGACCCTCGCGCTCCCGCAGGACGTCCAGGCCGAGGCGTACGACTGGCCGGAGGAGTTCTTCGCCGAGCGGGTGTGGACGGTACGCCGGCCGGGCGCCGACCCCGCCGAACTCGCCGCCGCGGTCCAGGTGATCAGGAGCGCGCGCCGACCGATGATCATCGCCGGCGGAGGGGTCCACCACAGCCGGGCCGAGGCCGTCCTCGCCGAGTTCGCCGCGGCCACCCGCATCCCGGTCGCGTCCACCCAGGCCGGCAAGGGCTCGCTGCGCTGGGACCACCCGCAGGACGTAGGCGGCGTCGGCCACACCGGCACCGCCACCGCCGACGAACTCGCCCGCACCGCCGACCTGGTGATCGGCGTCGGCACCCGCTACACCGACTTCACCACGGCCTCCGGCACCCTCTTCGAGAACCCGGACGTCCGCTTCCTCAACCTCAACATCGCCCCGTACGACGGCCACAAACTCGCCGGTCTGCCGCTGGTCGCCGACGCCCGCAGCGGTCTCGCGGAGCTGAGGAAGGCCCTGGACGGCCACCGGACCGCCGACTCGTACGTCAGCGAGTACACCGAGGACAAGGAGCGCTGGGAGCAGCGCGTCGACGCCTGCTACGAGGCCGACGAGCCGGACATCCGGCCGACCCAGCCGCAGGTCCTCGGTGCCCTGGACGCGCTCGTCGACGAGACGGACGTACTGATCAACGCGGCCGGCTCCCTGCCCGGCGACCTGCACAGGATGTGGCGGGCGCGGTCGCGGGACCAGTACCACCTGGAGTACGGGTACTCGTGCATGGGCTACGAGATACCGGCCGCCATCGGCGTGAAACTCGCGGCGCCGGAGCGCAACGTGTGGGCGCTGGTCGGCGACGGCACGTATCTGATGATGCCGACCGAGATCGTCACCGCCGTGCAGGAGGGGATAGCCATCAAGGTGCTGCTGGTGCAGAACCACGGCTACGCCTCCATCGGCGGCCTGTCCGAGTCGGTGGGCGGCGAGCGGTTCGGCACCGCGTACCGCTTCCCCTCGGACGACGGCACCTTCACGGGCGCCCCGCTCCCCGTCGACCTCGCCGCCAACGCGGCGAGCCTCGGCATGCGGGTGCTGCGCGCGAAGACCGTACGGGACCTGCGCACGGCGCTCGCCGAGGCGCGGGCCGCCGACACTCCCACATGTGTCTACGTGGAGACGGAAACGGCCGACACTGTGTCGGGCCCGCCTCCCGCGCAGGCCTGGTGGGATGTACCTGTGGCCGAGACCGCGGCCCGAACCGCCGCGGTCAAGGCACGTGAGCTCTACGAACGGCACGTCTCGACCCGACGCCGCCATCTGTGAAGGAGTAACCGGTCATGACGAAGATCGTCAACCACTGGATCGGCGGCAAGTCCGTCGACGGCACGTCGGGCACCTACGGTCCGGTCACCGACCCGGCCACCGGCGCGGTGACCACGAAGGTCGCGTTCGCGTCGGTCGACGAGGTCGACGCCGCGGTCGCCGCCGCCAAGGACGCGTATCTGACCTGGGGCCAGTCGTCGCTGGCCAAGCGCACGGAGATCCTGTTCCGTTTCCGTGCCCTGCTGGACGCCAACCGGGACGCGATCGCCGAGCTGATCACGGCCGAGCACGGCAAGGTGCACTCCGACGCCCTCGGCGAGGTCGCCCGCGGTCTGGAGATCGTGGACCTGGCGTGCGGGATCAACGTCCAGCTGAAGGGCGAGCTGTCCACGCAGGTCGCCAGCCGTGTCGACGTCTCCTCGATCCGTCAGCCGCTCGGTGTCGTCGCGGGCATCACGCCGTTCAACTTCCCGGCGATGGTCCCGATGTGGATGTTCCCGATGGCCATCGCGTGCGGCAACACGTTCGTGCTGAAGCCGTCCGAGAAGGACCCGTCGGCGTCGATCAAGATCGCCGAGCTGCTGGCCGAGGCCGGGCTGCCCGACGGCGTCTTCAACGTCGTGCACGGTGACAAGGTGGCCGTGGACCGCCTCCTGGAGCACCCGGACGTCAAGGCGGTGTCCTTCGTCGGCTCGACCCCGATCGCCCGCTACATCCACACCACGGCCGCCGCCAACCACAAGCGCGTCCAGGCCCTGGGCGGCGCCAAGAACCACATGCTGGTCCTCCCCGACGCCGACCTGGACGCGGCGGCCGACGCGGCCGTCTCCGCCGCCTACGGCTCCGCGGGCGAGCGCTGCATGGCCATCTCCGCGGTCGTGGCGGTGGGTGCGATCGGCGACGAGCTGGTGGCGAAGATCCGCGAGCGCGCCGAGAAGATCAAGATCGGCCCCGGCAACGACCCGGCGTCCGAGATGGGCCCGCTGATCACGGCCGTGCACCGCGACAAGGTCGCCTCGTACGTCGAGGGCGCGGCGGCCGAGGGCTGCGAGGTGGTCCTGGACGGCACCGGCTACACGGTCGAGGGCTTCGAGGACGGCCACTGGATCGGCATCTCGCTGCTCGACAGGGTGCCCACCACCGCGAAGGCGTACCAGGACGAGATCTTCGGCCCGGTGCTGTGCGTCCTGCGCGTGGACACCTACGAGGAGGGCGTGGCGCTGATCAACGCCTCCCCCTTCGGCAACGGCACCGCGATCTTCACCCGGGACGGCGGCGCGGCCCGCCGCTTCCAGCTGGAGATCGAGGCCGGCATGGTCGGCGTGAACGTGCCGATCCCGGTGCCCGTCGGCTACCACTCCTTCGGTGGCTGGAAGGACTCGCTCTTCGGCGACCACCACATCTACGGCAACGACGGCACGCACTTCTACACCCGCGGCAAGGTCGTCACCACCCGCTGGCCCGACCCGGCGGACGCTCCCGCGGGCGTCGACCTGGGCTTCCCGCGCAACCACTGAGCGCGACCGCTTGACCTCGTCGAGGCCGTCCGGTATCCGGACGGCCTCGACTTTTTTTGCCCACGCGGCTGCGGTTATCGTTTCGAAGGGATGAAACGGATGCCTTAAGTTCTTTGTGTTCATGACCTTCAAAAGCAAGGTCATGCGACGAGAAATCTTGATGATTGACTCACGTGACCTTCTTCCCCTGCGAAAGCGATGTGACGCGCATCGCTTTAAGAGTGCGGAATCCGAAGGTAAACGGCCATTGACGCAATGGTTTTCGTCGGGGTTCCATGCAGCACGGCCCAACCGCCGGAGGCATCCGCACGAGTCGATCGGAACCGCCCGCATGACCGACACGCTCCGCCCTGTCGACAACGCCGCCCCAGAGGCGTCCGACAGTCCCCAGACGCTCAAGCGCTCCATCGGAGTAGTTGGCGGCACCCTTCTTACCCTCTCCTGCGTCACCCCCGCCTCCACGCTCTTCGTGGTCGTCCCCGACCTCTTCGGCTCCCTCGGGACCGCCACCGCGCTCACGATCGCCATCGGCTCCCTCCTCTGTATCGCCGTGGCGTTCTGCTACTCCGAGCTGGGCACCCTGATCCCCAGCGCGGGCGGCGAGTACGCCATGGTCTCGACGATGGCGGGCCGCCTCGCCGGCTGGCTGGTCTTCGTCCTCTCCCTCCTGGTCGTGATGATCGTGCCCCCGGTGATCGCGATGGGCACGGCCGACTACCTGGCCCCGATCGTCCACCTGGACCCGGCCATGACCGGCGCCGGCGTGATGCTCCTCGCCACCCTCGCGGGCCTCCTGGACCTGCGCGCCAACGCCTGGATCACCGGCATCTTCCTGGTCCTGGAGGTCATCGCGGCGGGCTTGGTGGCCGTGCTGGGCTTCTCCCACAGCCACCGCGGGATCGGCAGCCTCACCTCCATGCAGGTGGCCGACGCGGGAGGCCACACCACCACCGTCACCGCGATGCTCGTCGTTTCCGGCCTGGCCATCGCCCTCTTCGTCACCCAGGGCTTCTCGACGGCCGTCTACCTCTCCGAGGAACTGGAGGACCCGCGCCGCAACGTCGCCCGCACGGTCCTCGCCACCCTCGCCATCTCCACGGTGATCATCCTGGTCCCGGTGGCCGCGATCACCATGGGCGCGACCGACATCAAGGCCCTGACGGGCGGCGACATCAGCTCCATGGTCACCGCCTGGTCGAACTCGGCGGTCGGCA
Source organism: Streptomyces sp. NPDC086519 (assembly GCF_040686075.1). Lineage (NCBI taxonomy): Bacteria > Bacillati > Actinomycetota > Actinomycetes > Kitasatosporales > Streptomycetaceae > Streptomyces > Streptomyces sp. NPDC086519. Next base: position 192,626 of record NZ_JBFBJL010000002.1, on the reverse strand, counting down.
CCTTCGTCAGCCTCTGCGTGGCCCTCGCGATCATCAACGCGGGCATCGTCATGGTCATCCAGAACTCCCGCGTCCTGTTCGCCTCGGCCCGCGACAAGGCCTGGCCGACCCCGGTCAACACCGCCCTCTCCCGCCTGGGCCGCTTCGGCTCCCCCTGGGTCGCCACCCTCGCGGTGGGCGTCCCCGGGGCCCTCCTCTGCTTCGTCAACCTCGACACCCTGTACGGCGTGACGGGCGTCTCGGTGACCGGCATGTACCTCCTGGTCGCCGTCGCCGCCCTGCTCTCCCGCCGAGCCCACCACAAGCACACCCCGGCCTGGCGCATGCCCCTGTGGCCGGCCATGCCGGTCCTCCTCATCGCGGTCCTCGCCTACATCCTCACCCAGCAGGAAACCAGCTACCTCCTCTGGACCGGCGGCATCACCGCCACAGCCACCCTCTACTGGGCCTTCTACCTCCGCCCCCGCAAGGAAACCCACTGGGTGGTCTCCATCCCGGAGGACGCCCAACCGTAAGCCCCCCACCGACCGGCCCGGCACCGCCGAACACCGCCGTCGCGGCGGGCTCGGGGGCGGCGGTATGTGTGAGTGCCGGGTGCGGCAGCCGACCTCAGGGGCGCGGGGAACTGCGCGCTCGACCCCCACCGGCCCGCGCGTCCCCACCGACCGGCCCGGCACCGCCGAACACCGCCGTCGCGGCGGGCTCGGGGGCAGTCGCGGAAGGGGGACGGCGCGGAAGGGGCAGTCGCGGAACGGGGCGGCGGCGGTATGTGTGAGTGCCGGGTAGGGCGGCCGACCTCAGGGGCGCGGGGAACTGCGCGCTCGACCCCCACCGGCCCGCGCCCTTTTCGTCGGCCGAGCGCCCGCCGGGCCTCGCACCCGAGGCCAACCCGGCATACCGCACCCGGAGTACAGGTCAACGCCCCCGTACTTCCCGGGGATGGCCCGGTGTTCACCCCTCCGTCGGCATCGGACGTCAGTCCCTGCCCGTACCGTTGAAGCATGGATCTTCGACCCCCCGGCCTACGAGCCCTGCTCCGGCGGCCGCGACGGCTCCTGTCCGCCGCGGCCGCCGTCGTCGTGCTCGTGGGCGCCGGCACGTGGACGGCCGTCGCCTCCGGCGGCCCGGCCCCCGTGCACCGCACCGACAAGGTCATGGCGGTGGACGGGGTGCATCTCGACACCTCCTTCTTCACCACGTCCGGCACCGGCCGACGCCCCGCGGTCCTCCTCGCCCACGGCTTCGGCGGCAGCAAGGAAGGCATGCGCACCGAGGCCGAGGACCTCGCCCGCCACGGCTACGCGGTCCTCACCTGGTCCGCCCGCGGCTTCGGCGACTCCACCGGGAAGATCGGCCTCAACGACCCCAAGGGCGAGGTCGCCGACGTCTCCAGGCTCATCGACTGGCTGGCGAAGCAGCCCCAGGTCCAGCTCGACAGGGCCGGCGACCCGCGCGTCGGCATGGCGGGCGGCTCCTACGGCGGCGCGATCTCCCTCCTCACCGCCGCCTACGACCACCGCGTCGACGCCATCGCCCCCTCCATCACGTACTGGAACCTCGCCGACGCCCTGTTCCCGGACGGCGTCTTCAAGAAGCTGTGGGCCGGGATCTTCGTCAACACCGGCGGCGGCTGCGCCGACTTCCAGCCCGAGCTGTGCGCGATGTACAACCGGGTCGCCGAGTCGGGCAAGCCGGACGCGGCGGCCGTGAAGCTCCTCGAGGAGCGGTCACCGTCGGCCGTCGGCGACCGCATCAAGGTGCCGACCCTGCTTTTCCAGGGCCAGACCGACTCCCTGTTCACGCTCTCCCAGTCGGACGCGGCGGCGAAGGCGATCCGCGCCAACGGCGCCCCGGTGGACGTCGACTGGATCGCCGGCGGCCATGACGGCGGCGACCTGGAGACCAGCCGTGTCGAGGCCCGGACGACCGCCTGGTTCGACCGGTATCTGAAGGGCGACAAGGCCACCGGCACCGGGCCCGCCTTCCGGATCACCCGTACCGGAGGTCTGGACTCCACCGACGGCGCCGCCCAGTTGCGCGGCGCGAGTGCCGACAGCTACCCCGGTCTGGAGAGCGACCGGAAGAGCATCGCGCTGACGGGCGGCACCCAGCGCGTCGACAACCCGGCCGGCGCCAGCCCGCCCGGCGTCTCCGCGCTGCCCGGCCTCGGCGGCGCCGGCGGCCTCGCCCAGCTCTCCTCCCTCGGCGTCGGCGTCTCCCTCGACTTCCCCGGCCAGTACGCCCGCTTCGACTCGGCGCCGGTCACCGGGACCGTGCAGATCACCGGCACCCCCACGGCCACCGTCCACATCACCTCGACGGCCGACGACGCCGTCCTGTTCGGCAAGGTGTACGACGTCGGCCCGGACGGCACCCAGCAGGTGCTGCCCTCCCAGCTGGTCGCCCCGGTCCGCGTCGAGGGAGCCAAGGCCGGCAAGGACGTCACGATCACCCTCCCGGCCATCGACCACGAGGTGCAGAAGGGCCACCGGCTGCGCCTGGTCCTCGCCTCCACCGACCTCGGCTACGCCTCCCCGACCGCCCCGGCGACCTACACGGTCTCCCTCAAGGGCGCCCTGAGCGTGCCGACGGCACCCCAGGTGGACACGGCCGCCGCGCCGCTGCCCGCCTGGGTGTGGTGGCTGCCGCTGGCCGGCGCGGTGGCCGCCCTGGCCCTGCTGCTCACCGGCCGCCGCCGTACCGCCGGCCCGGCACCGGCCGCCGAGCTGGCCGAAGTGCCCCTGCACATAACGGATCTGAGCAAGCGCTACGCGGGCTCGACCGACCGGTACGCGGTCCGCGAGTTGTCCTTCCGCGTCGAGAAGGGCCAGGTGCTCGGCCTCCTCGGCCCCAACGGCGCGGGCAAGACCACCACCCTGCGCATGCTGATGGGTCTGATCAAGCCGGACGGCGGTGAGGTCCGCGTCTTCGGCCACGCCATCCGCCCCGGCGCCCCCGTCCTCTCCCGGGTCGGCGCCTTCGTGGAGGGCGCCGGTTTCCTGCCGCACCTGTCCGGCCGGGAGAACCTGGAGCTCTACTGGCAGGCCACCGGCCGCCCGCCCGAGGACGCCCACCTCGACGAGGCCCTGAAGATCGCCGGCCTCGGCGACGCGCTGGCCCGCGCGGTCCGCACGTACTCCCAGGGCATGCGGCAGCGCCTCGCCATCGCCCAGGCCATGCTCGGCCTGCCGGACCTGCTCATCCTCGACGAACCCACCAACGGCCTCGACCCGCCGCAGATCCGCGAGATGCGCGAGGTGATGATCCGCTACGCGGCCGCCGGCCGTACCGTGATCGTCTCCAGCCATCTCCTCGCCGAGGTCGAGCAGTCCTGCACCCACCTCGTGGTGATGGACCGCGGCCGGCTCGTCCAGGCCGGGCCGGTCGCCGAGATCATCGGCTCCGGCGACACCCTCCTCGTCGGCACCGGCACCCCCGTGGCGGAGCCGGTCGTGGAGAAGGTGGCCGCGCTGCCCGGCGTGGCCACCGTGACCAGTACGGACGACGGCCTGCTCGTCCGCCTGGAGCCCGGCGGCAGCGCCCCGCAGCTGGTCGCCGAACTCGTCCGGCTCGACGTTCCGGTGGCATCGGTCGGCCCGCACCGCCGTCTGGAAGACGCCTTCCTGACCCTGATCGGAGGTTCCGCATGAGCACGCTCACCGAGGAGTCCGCGGTCGCCTCCGGCTACCGGGCGGGCCGCACCCTGCCGCTCCGCGTCGAACTGGTCCGCCAGCTCAAGCGGCGCCGCACCCTGGTGATGGGCGGCATCCTGGCCGTACTGCCCTTCGTACTGCTGATCGCGTTCGCGATCGGCGGCCGGCCGGGCAGGGAGAACGGCCAGGTCACCCTGCTGGACACGGCCACCGCGTCCGGCGCCAACTTCGCCGCGGTCAACCTGTTCGTGTCGGCGGGCTTCCTGCTGGTCATCCCGGTCGCCCTGTTCTGCGGGGACACGGTCGCCTCGGAGGCCGGCTGGTCCTCCCTGCGCTACCTGCTCGCCGCACCGGTGCCGCGGGCCCGTCTGCTGTGGTCCAAGCTGGTCGTCGCGCTCGGCCTCAGCCTGGCCGCGATGATCCTGCTGCCCCTGGTCGCGCTGGCCGTCGGCACGGCCGCCTACGGCTGGGGCCCGCTCCAGATCCCCACCGGCGGCGCACTCGACACCGCCACCGCCACCCAGCGCCTCGTCGTCGTCATCGCGTACATCTTCCTGTCCCAACTGGTCACCGCGGGCCTGGCGTTCTGGCTCTCCACGAAGACCGACGCCCCTCTCGGCGCGGTCGGCGGCGCGGTCGGCCTGACCATCGTCGGCAACGTCCTGGACGCGGTCACCGCCCTCGGCCACTGGCGCGACTTCCTGCCCGCGCACTGGCAGTTCGCCTGGGCGGACGCCGTACAACCGCACCTGGAGTGGTCCGGCATGATCCAGGGCACCGCGGTCTCGATAACATACGCCCTGGTGCTGTTCGCCCTGGCCTTCCGGGGTTTCGCCCGCAAGGACATCGTCTCCTAGGTCACCGGACGATCTCCCTCCGGCCTCGGAACCCCTGGTCCGTGGCCGCTTCGAGATCCATCCGCAACGCATCGGGGCGCACGTTCCGGCCCCCTGTGCCGTCAGAGTCGACGACAAGTCAGGAAGTCGACTCCGACCGGCACAGGGGGCGCACGCGATGAACCGACACCGGACACGACGACAGACCTATGGGGCGCTGCTCGCCCTCACCACCGCCGGCACCCTGCTCCTGGCGGGCTGCGCGGCCGACGGCACAAACCATTCCAGCGGACCGGCCAACACCCGCGCCCCCGCCCCCTCCCAGGCCCAGGGCGCCGAGACCGCCCCGGCCTCCGACGACCTCTCCACCTTCGCCCTCGACGTCGACACCGCCTCCTACGGCTACGCCCGCCGCACCCTCGCCGACGGCGGCCGCCCCGACCCCTCGACCGTCCGGCCCGAGGAATTCGTCAACAGCTTCCGCCAGGACTACCGCACCCCCGAGCACAACGGCTTCACGGTCACCGTCGACGGCGCCCGTACCAGCAGGCCGAACTGGTCCCTGGTCCGCGTCGGTCTCGCCACCCGCCCCGACGACACCGGGGAACGCCCGCCGGCCGCCCTCACCTTCGTCATCGACGTCTCCGGCTCCATGGGCGAGCCGGGCCGCCTCGACCTCGCCAAGAAGTCCCTGGACACGATGACCGACCGGCTGCGCGACGACGACTCGGTCGCCCTCGTCACCTTCAGCGAGCACGCCGAGCGGGTCCTGCCGATGACCCGCCTGGGCGGCCACCGTGCCGAGATCCACGACGCCGTCGACGGTCTCGACGCCCTCTCCTCCACCAACCTCGGCGAGGGCGTCGAGACCGGCTACGCCACCGCCGTCGAGGGCCTGCGCAAGAACGCCACCAACCGTGTCGTCCTCATCTCCGACGGCCTCGCCAACGACGGCGAGACCGACCCCGACGCCATCCTCAGGCGCATCGACGGCGACCGCCGCGAGTACGGCATCACCCTCTTCGGCGTGGGAGTGGGCAGCGACTACGGCGACGCCCTCATGGAACGCCTGGCGGACAAGGGCGACGGCCACACCGTGTACGTCGCCGACACCAAGGCCGCCGCCGATGTCTTCTGCCGCCAACTCCCGCAGAACATCGACCTGGTGGCCCGCGACGCCAAGGCCCAGGTGGCCTTCGACCCGCACACCGTCGCCGAGTTCCGCCTGATCGGCTACCAGGACCGCAAGGTCGCCGACCGGGACTTCCGCAACGACCGGGTGGACGGCGGCGAGATCGGCCCCGGCCACACGGTCACGGCCCTCTACGCCGTCCGCACCAACCCCGGCACGGACGGCCACCTCGCCACAGCCACCGTCCGCTGGCTGGACCCCGAAACCCGCACCCCGCACGAGAACACGGGCGCGATGGAGACCGACGCCCTGCACGACGACGTCTGGTCGGCCTCCCCGCGCTTCCAGGTGACGGCGGTGGCGGCCTACTTCGCGGACGCGCTGGCGGGCGGCGACTACGACATCCCGGGAGCACCGGGCCTGACGAAGCTCCAGTCCCGGGCAGCGACTCTGGCAGAGGTGACTGAGGACAAGGAAGTCGCCGGACTCTCGACAGCGATCAGGGAGGCAGCGTCCCTCTAGGGGCGCGGGGCCGTATCAATGCGCGGCTCCGCCGCGTGGGCGCGACCAGCCACGACGCACCCGCACCCGGCGTATCACCGTACCCCCTGCGGCGAGACCCATTGACCTCCCCTTACTTCCGAGTAAGTTGACGGCCCATGAGCGTACGCGGCGACCTCGAACGAGCCCGTCAACGAACCGACCTGGCCGACCGGGGCAAGGTCGAGGTCATCAAGGACGCGGCCGGGGCCGTACGGGAGGTGCGCCGGGAGCGGCTGGCCCCGCCCCTCACCACCGGCTCCCTCGCCGACCTTCCGTACACCAACGCGGCCGGGGAACCCCACGCCACCGCGGTCCGCCGCGGCGAGGGCACCGTCACGGCGGCCGCGTTCGCCGCCCAGGTGACCTCGGTGGCGAAGGGGTTGATCCGCGCCGGCCTGTCCGCGGGCGACCGCGTGGCCGTCATGTCCCGCACCCGTTACGAGTGGGCGGTCCTCGACTTCGCCATCTGGGCGGCCGGCGGTGTGACCGTCCCGGTCTACCCCACCTCCTCCGCGGACCAGGTGGACTGGATCGTCCAGGACTCCGGCGCCCGTCACGTCGTCACCGAGACCCCGCAGAACACGGCGACCGTCATCACCGGCACCGCCTCCCACCCGCACCCCCCGCGCACCTGGGAACTCGACGGCGGCGCGCTCGCCGACCTCGCCCTCCTCGGCGAGGGGATCCCGGACGAGGAGGTGACCAGGCGCCGGGCCGGCCTCACCCCCGGCAGCGTCGCCACGGTCTGCTACACCTCCGGCACCACCGGCCGCCCCAAGGGCTGTGTCCTCACCCACGCCAACCTGCACGCCGAGGCCGCCAACACGGTCGAGCTGCTGCACCCCGTCTTCCAGGCGGTCACCGGGCAGACCGCCTCGACCCTGCTGTTCCTGCCGCTCGCCCACATCCTGGGCCGTACGCTCCAGATCGCCTGTCTGATGGGCCGGATCGAGATGGGCCACTTCCCGAGCGTGAAGCCGGACGAACTCCGGCCCGCGCTGCGGGAGTTCCGGCCCACCTTCGTGGTCGGGGTGCCGTACCTCTTCGAGAAGATCCACGACACCGGGCGGGCGACCGCGGAGAAGATCGGCCGGGCCGCCTCCTTCGACCGCGCCGAGCGGATCGGGGTGCGGTTCGCCGCGGCCCACCTGGAGAAGTTCCTCGGCACAGGGAAGGGACCCGGGGCCGGCCTGTACGCCGCCTGGGCGCTGTACGACCTGCTGGTCTACCGCCGTATCCGCAAGGAACTCGGCGGCCGGATGCGGTACGCCATCAGCGGCGGCTCACCCCTCGACCGCGACCTCAACCTGTTCTTCCACGCGGCCGGGATCGTCGTCTACGAGGGCTACGGTCTGACCGAGACCAGCGCGGCCGCCACGATCGTCCCGCCGCTGGCGCCCCGCCCCGGCACGGTCGGGCAGCCGATCCCGGGTACGGCCGTCCGGATCGCCGACGACGGCGAGGTGCTGGTGAAGGGCCCCGTGGTGTTCGGGTCGTACTGGAACAACCCGGCCGCGACCGCCGAAGTGCTGTCGGACGACGGCTGGTTCGAGACCGGCGACCTCGGCGAGCTCGACGCGGACGGCTATCTCACCATCACCGGCCGCAAGAAGGACATCCTGGTCACCTCCGGCGGCAAGAACGTCTCCCCGGCCGTGCTGGAGGACCGGCTGCGCAGCCGGTCGCCGGTCGGCCAGTGCCTGGTCGTCGGAGACAACCGGCCCTTCGTCGCCGCGCTCATCACCCTCGACCCGGAGGCCGTCGCCCACTGGCTGTCCGTGCGGAAGCTCCCGCCCGACACCCCGCTCGCCGAGCTGGTGCGCGACGACCGGATGCGGGCGGAGGTGCAGAAGGCGGTCGACCACGCCAACCTGGCCGTCTCCCGCGCCGAGTCGATCCGCGCCTTCGCGCTGGTCGAGGGCGAGTTCAGCGAGGAGAACGGGCTGCTCACCCCGTCCCTGAAGGTCAAGCGGCACGCGGTGCTCGCCCGGTACGCGGCCGAGATCGAGGCGCTCTACCGCGGCTGACGCGGCGATCGCCGCCGTGCCGTCCGGGTCCCCGGCGGTCACCCACCCGATCGGCCCTGCTCGCGTGAGGGGCCGGATCTGTACACGGGTATGCCTCCCCGAAAGGCGCATGAAGGACATGTCAGGCGCCGTGGTCAGAGGCCCGGTCGTCGTGGGCGGCGGGCCCGATGAACTCCTGGGAGGACCAATGCCTCGCCGTATGCTCCGCTCGGCGGCCACCGTGCTGGTGGCTTCCGCGCCGCTCTTCACCGCCGCACACGCACGGGCCGCGTCGGGGGACTTTCCCTGCGCCGTGGCCATCCAGAAGTTCAGCACCCCGACGGTGAGTCAGATCAGCCTGAGCCTGTACTGCGGTCAGGCGCGGACCGTCGACGTGAGCGTCGCGGCAGGCGGTGTCGAACTCGCGAGCCTCCAGGAGGCCGTCCAGGCCGGCGTCCAACGGACCGTCACCCTCGCCGTGCCCAAGGCCCCTCAGGTCTGCGCCACGCTGCGGACCGACGGTGCGAGCACCGTGGTGTGCACCCCCGACAACAGCCGATTGTCCGAAAAGAGTTAATAGTTCGATTAATTGCACTCGGTTGGGTGTGTCTGGAATGTGGGGCTAAGTGAGGTGCGTGTTATCGTCTGTGACGAGTCAGGCACGGTCCGTAAGGAGGGTCGTGTGCGTGAGGAAAACGGAGACATCATGCAGAAGCTCAAGAAGGCCGCTGCCGTGGCGGTCATGGTCGGCGGCATCGGGCTTGCCGGTGGAGGGGTTGCCAGCGCGGGGGACTTCAACGACCCGTACCCGGTTGACGTCGCCGCCAACAACGTTCAGCTCGCGGACTGCCAGCAGACGTTCGACTCCGGCGCCGCCTTCGCTCCTGTCAATGGCGCGGTCACCGGCGACCTGAACCAGAACATCGGCAACTTCTGCGCGAACGTCAACGTTCCGCGCTGATTTCAGAGGTGCTTCGGAGAGCCGACCTCGCGCTGCCGCACGAGGTCGGCTCCTCGTTGTGTGTCGGATAGGGCCAGTTACAGAATTTATAGGCCTGTTGTCGGCACTCGTTGGAGTATGTCTGGAATAACACGTTAAGTGAAGTGCGTGTTATGGTCTGTGACGAGTCGGACACGGTCCGTAAGGAGGGCCGTGTGCGTGAAGGAATCGGAGACATCATGCAGAAGCTCAAGAAGGCCGCTGCCGTGGCGGTCATGGTCGGCGGCATCGGGCTTGCCGGTGGAGGGGTTGCCAGCGCGGCGAACTGTGACGACCCGTCCCCTGAGGTCGCCGTCAACAACGTTCAGCTCGCCGACTGCCGGCAGTCGTTCGACTCCGGCGCCGCCTTCGCCCCCACCAACGTCGCGGAGCTCGGCGGCAACCGTACCCAGGACTTCGGCAACTTCTGCGCGAACGTCAACGCTCAGCGCTGATCAAGGGTGTTGCGGAGGGCCGGTCTTGTGCTGCTGCGCGAGACCGGCCCTTTGGTGTGTGCCGGGCCTTCGGCGGGTGAGGGCGGGCGGGTGCGAACTCGCTCTTCCCATGTCCGCCGGAGGCTCTTTTCCGTGTATGGCCCGGTGGGCCGGGTCCTGGTCTGCCGCTCGGGCGAGTTACGTGATTTATAGGCCTTATGGCGCTATTAGTGCCACTCAAATGGGTGTGTGTGGAATGTGGCGTTAGGTGAAACGCATGTTATTGTCTGTGACGAGTCGGACACGGTCCGTAAGGAGGGTCGTGTGCGTGAAGGAATCGGAGACATCATGCAGAAGCTCAAGAAGGCCGCTGCCGTGGCGCTCATGGTCGGCGGCATCGGCGTCGTCGGCGGTGGCGTCGCCAGCGCCAATGACGGTCCGCACGTCATCGTCGACAACCTGCAGGTCGCGCGCTGCCACCAGGACTTCGACGGGGGCACGGCCTTCGCCCCCGTTGGCGGTGCCGTCGCCGGTGACGAGCACCAGAACATCGGCAACTTCTGCGCGAACGTCAGGTAGTTCCGCTTCTCAGGACGCCGGCGGCAGTCGGGTCCAGGCACGAACAAGGGGATGTCGAGCAACGAGAGCTCGGCATCCCCTTGCCGTGTCAGTCGCATCCCGCCGCGCGGCGGTCGGGGGTCAATACATGGAGGTTACGTGCGCAGGTTCAAGAAGGTCATGCTGATGACCGGCGTTATCAGTGGCGTCGGCCTGGTGGCCGCGGGTTCCGCCCAGGCGGCGGAGTGCGGCCACGAGCCGCCCCCCGCCAATACGCAGCTCCTTAACTGCGAACAGACGTTCAAGTCCTCTCTGGTCACCATCAACGCGCCGATCACGGTGGGCGGGGACGTCACGGAGAACATCGGCAATTTCTGCACCGCCCTCGCGCCGCACCAGTGACCGGCGGGACGGCCCGGCGGCAGGCCGGGTGAGCCTCCGGGCTCGTGCGCAGAGATGGATCACAAAGTCAGCGGCCGTCACGTGCGGTCGCTGACTTTTTTCACATCAAAGCGCGGACCGCCAATCGCAATTAACACCAATCGTCCTATGGCTCCAGGCGGATGAAAACCGGCCGCGGCTCGGCCGAAAGAGGGGTTACCGCTTGATACGGGTTTTCCTGCTGAGGCACCATCTGGTTCATCCTTCTGCTGAAGAGGGTGTGAGCCGGTCCGCGCCTCGGAGGGGACATGAGCAATTCGATCATCATGCCGCGCTGTCCGCAGACGGGGAAAGCGTCGTTCCGCACCGAATCCGAGGCGCGATGCTGGCTCATCAAGCAGCCGCTGCTGGAGAGAATCCCGGACCGCATCTACCTCTGCTCGGAATGTCGCTATTGGCATTTCACCGGATCCCATCACTGGACCAGTCAGAAAATCAGATGGCAGCGAAACTACGGCAGACGTGAGGCAGCTTCCCGGCGCCACGGCGGACGGCGGAAGAAGAACTGACCCCTCTACCTGCCGGCAGCCGCCCGCTTTCCTCTTCCAGCTTCTTCTTCGACCAGAAAGACAACCAGAATGCGACAGAACCTGACCAAGGGAATGATCGTGGCCGGTTGCGCGACGACCCTCCTGTCGCTGTGGGGCATCCCGGCGCTCGCGGACTCGCGGACCGACGCGAGCACGGCCGAGGCACCCGACACCCTGCCCGCACAGAGCGCCGCCGACGTCCAGGCGGACGCGCCGGCGAAGACCGCCGAGGCGCCGGCCCACAGGGCGCAGGGCGCCGAGCAGCCCGCCGAGCGCGGTGACGCCGGCAGGACCAGTGACCACGGTCGCGCCGGCGGTCAGCGGGACGTCGACGGTTACGGCGACGACACCGCCGCCGGCCGCGGGGCCGCGCAGGGTGACACGAGCGCCTCCGGGCAGACGGCCGGACACGGTGACGCGGACGGCGTCGGCCGGGTGGTCGGGCAGGGGGTGGAGAATGTCTCCGAGATCATCGCCGGACACGGTGACGCGAACGGCTCCGACTCGATCGCCGGACACGGTGTCGGCAGCGGCCGGGACGACGTCGTCACCGGCGGCTACGGTGACGACGAGACTCCGTCCCCGACTCCCCCCGCCCCGCAGCCGACTTCGCCGCCCCGGGCGGTGACGCCGCCCAAGCCGGCTCACCACGTGCACACCCCGTCCCCCAAGCCGTCGACGGCGCCGCCCGCGGCACGTCCCGAACAGCCGTCGTCCCTCGCGCACACCGGCGTCGGAAGCGAGACCATGGCCGCCTCGGGCGTCGCCGCGTTCCTGATGGCGAGCGGGGTCGTCTTCTACCGACGGGGCCGGGCCGGGTCCCGTCGGTAGTGATCTTCGTCAGGGGGGGCCGGACCTGCCACGTCCGGCCCCGGGACTGACCGTCAGCAGCGGGCCCGGGACGGTGTTTCCGCGGCGCTCCATCCCACCCGCGCGGGCGACGCGTCGCTGAGCGGTGTGTCGCGCAGGCGGCGGCGCACCCCTCGTACCAGTGCCGTGGCCGTGAACGTGGCTCCGTGGACGAAGCGCATGGCGGGGCCGAACGAGGAAGCGGTCAGCAGGCCTGCCAGGAAAAGCCCCGGGTGCGAGGACTCCAGGTCCCGCCCGGCGACCGGGGAGCCGTCGGGCGCCGTCGCGAGGCCGCCGCGCAACTCGTCGGAGAGCAGGCCGAGCCGGTCCAGGGTCGCCCGGAACCCCGTCGCGGCGATGACGTGTTCGGTCTCCAGTGTCAGCGGCCCCCCGGTCAGGCCGGCCGTGTCCAGCCGCACCCCGCCCGGTACCGCACGAGCCGCGGTGATCTCCCGGTCGAGCAGCACCTCCACCACCGGCTCCACCCGGTCCCGTACCCACCAGGCTCCCGCCGGGCCCAGCGCGGTGGCCGCGACGCGGGTGCGCACCGACTCCGGGAGGCGTCGGAAGAGGCCCGGGCGCTCGGCGTAGAACCAGTTGCGCCAGCCGCAGCCCAGGCCGCTGTGCGGCATGCGGGCCGACTGCCACCAGGGACGCTGCCAGGGAGGCGGCACATCGTTCCAGTGCAGCCGGTCGGCCCGGGCCATCACCCGCACCCGAGTGCCCTGTTGGGCGAGCAGCGCCGCGGTCTCCAGGGCCGCCTGGCCGCCGCCGACCACCGTGACGTCCCGGCCACGGAACTGTTCGAGATCACCGTGATGGCTGCTGTGCGAGACGAGCGAGGGATGCAGACGGCGCAGCGGAGCCGGGATCTGCGTGAAGGGCATGACACCGACCGCCAGCGCCACCGTCCTCGCGTGCAGCACCTCGCCGTCCTCGGTGACCGCCTCGAACCCGGCCGGATGGGCCGCCACCCGGCTCACCATGCGCTCGTCCACCGGGGGGACGGCGTTCGACGCGAACCACAGACCGTACGCGGCGAACGTCGTCACCGGGATCGGCTCGGCGTGACGAGCCGTCATCCCCCGCGTGGCGCAGTACGTGTCCAGCCGCCAGCGGCCCTCGGGATCCGCGAGGTTGGAGGCCCACGGCTCGGACTTCAGGAACATACCGGGTGGCATGTGGTCCCGCCAGGAGGCCATCGGCCGTCCCAGCACACGCAGGTTCAGCCCGGCGGCCGCCGCGTGGGACGCGATGGACAGGCCGTACGGGCCGGCACCCACCACTAGAAGGTCGTACATCAGGAGCTGCTCGCTTTCTCGTCGTCGGTCGAAGCAGACGTGGTTCTTCGGGGGTCCGGGCCTGCCGGAGCGGGAGCCACCGGGGCGGGGCGCAGCCGCTGCCGCAGCCGGTGCGCGACATGCCGGCACCACAGCGCCCGCATCGCGCGGCCGGGGGCGGGGTCGTCCGGCGCGTGCCAGGCGAGTTCACGTCCGCCCGGGGCCGGTCGCAGCGCGGCGAACGGCGCGTAGTTCTCCACCACGAACGCCCGCCCCGCCCTCGGCGCCGCCCTCGGCAACGGACGGTGTGTCAGGTCGAGGTGCAGGGCTCGTACGACGTCCAGGCCGCCGGTGTCGGAGAACAGCCGGAACTGGGCACCGGGACGTGGGTTGAAGTCGAGCAGGTGATACCGGCCCGTGGTGCCGCACTGCCGGAAGTCGATGTCGAGGACGCCCCGGTAGCCCAGTTCGCAGGTGAACCGCTCGGCCAGCGCCCGCACCTTCGGGTTCGGTGTCCAGTGACCGACCGCGGTCAGCCCGGCTCCGGGCGGCCAGGCCCGCCGTTTCTGCCCGACTCCGCCCGCTCGCACGGCGCCGGAGCGGTCGGCGTACCCGTGGAAGAACCAGTCGCGGCCCGGCCCCGGTGGCAGACGCTGCTGGAGCAGCAACGGGCTGCCGGCGTCCTCGGCGCGCGCGTACAACTCCCGCGCCTGCCGGGCCGAGGTCACCACCGTCGTGCTGCGCAGTCCGCTGCCGGCCGGCAGCAGCCAGGGCCGGCTCCACTTCGCCACCGCCGGCAGACCCAGCCGAACGGCGGCGGCGACGGCCTGTGCCGGACTGTCCGGAACCAGGGTCACCGGATGCGGAACGCCCACGGACGCGCACAGGGCGGCCAGTTCGCCCTTGTCGGCGAGGCGTTCGGGCAGCTCACCGGAGACGGCCGGCAGCAGAAAACAGGGTGCCAGCGTCCCGCCCGTGCGGCCCACGGCGATCGCGCTCGCGTCGTCCATGGGGATCAGGACGGCGGGAGTCCTGATCTGGGCGGCCACCCTCAGCAGCACGTCGGCGATCTGGCCCGGGGAGGCCCCGAGCGGCGGCGGAGTGTGCAGCCGGTGCAGAAATCGCGATTGCGACACGGGACTTCCGGTGGAATCCGCGACCACATGTACCTCCACTCCGGCTCTGCCGAGTGAGCGCACGGCCCCCAGCGTTCCGTGGTGAAAGGGATTCCGGTCCACCCGCAGCACAACGGCGGGGACGCGGATGTCGAGCAGTGACAAGGGCTTTGTTCCTTCGCGTCGGCTCACCCGTCCGGGCGAGCAAGGCACTCGAAAGCCATGGGACGGTGGCGTATTTCCATTTCATGTGACTGACTTCAGATGACAGAGCGTCAACAACGCGAAAGCGCGGACGCAGACGATGCGGCAGCGGAGAGGAAAAGGAATGGCCCCACAGCACGGCTGGACCCGAACCGGGCGTCTGGCGGTGACGGCCGTGACGGTCGCCGCCGCGATGGCGCTCACGTCCGCCCCCGGCTTCGCGGCGGGGACGGTGCGTCCGGCCCACCCGCCCCTCCCGCCCCTCCCCACGCCGGTCACGACGCCGTCGCCGTTGCCGTCGCGGGTGACCACACCGTCCCCGTCGGCAGCGAAGGTCCCCGCCGCCACACCGGTCCCCGTCGTCACACCGGTCCCCGCCGCCACGCCGGTCCCGTCCGTTTCCAAGCCGCCGAAGCAAGTCCCGTCCGCGCCCGCCACCGGGACACCGGCACCGACGCCCCGGGAGGAGACTCCCGCCTACGGTGCCTTCCTCGGTTCCGGCGCCCTGGGGGTGGCCCGCATCGCGTCCTTCAGCAACTGGCTCGGCGGTGCCGACGTGCGGGTCGGACACACCTATCTGCCGGGCGACCGCTGGAGCAACATCGAGGGCGAGCCGGACTTCCTCGGCGTGTGGGCGGACTGGCGCGGGGCGAAGGACAACCGGATGTTCGTCCTCAACGTGCCCATGCAGGAACGCAACGAGGAGAACGTCTCCGACGCCGCCGTCCGCGTGTTGTTGCGGCAGGGCGCGGCCGGAGAGTTCGATCAGCACTTCCGGGTCCTCGCCCAGCGGCTGGTCGCCGCGAAGGTGCCGGACACGGTCCTGGTGCTGGGGTGGGAGATGAACGGCACGACGTACACCCACCGCTGCGGGCCGGATCCGGAGGCCTGGAAAAATTACTGGAAAAGAATCGTCACCGTCATGCGTTCGGTGCCGGGCCAGAGGTTCCGGTTCGACTTCGCGCCGAGCCGCGGTCTGGACGCCGTCCCCTGGACCCGGTGTTACCCGGGGGACGACACGGTCGACATCATCGGAATGGACGCGTACGACCAGCCGCGCGGTCTTTCCTTCGACGAGCAGGTGAAGGAGCCCTACGGACTCCAGGCACAGGTGGATTTCGCGAAATCCCACGGCAAGCCCATTTCCTATCCCGAGTGGGGTCTCTTCCGAAACGGCGACAACCCCGTGTACATGCGGCGCATGCTTGCGTGGATGGACCAGCACAAGCCGGTGTACAACACACTGACCGACTACTGCCCTCACGGTGTCTGGGAGTGCAACCGGTACTCCCTCTCGTCCCTGGTCTACCGGTCCGCCCTCTTCTCTTCCGCGAGCCGGCCCACCGCGTCGGCCACACCCGTGACACCCGTGACACCCGTGACCCCCGTCCTACGGCCGCCCGCGACCGGTTGCTCGCCGCTGGACACCGGTGACTGGCTCCAGCACTGGCCCGGCGTGCTGACGTGTCTGCGCCCCGAGTCGTGGTTGCGGGCCCGGTGACGGTCCTGGCCGACGGCCGCCTCCGGGGCCGGCCCGCCGCCGTCACCACGCGTGGCGAAGCGGCGCAGCACCTCCTTGCCGCGCCGGCGCGCGACCACGTC
Organism: Streptomyces sp. NPDC086519; assembly: GCF_040686075.1. NCBI lineage: Bacteria > Bacillati > Actinomycetota > Actinomycetes > Kitasatosporales > Streptomycetaceae > Streptomyces > Streptomyces sp. NPDC086519. The sequence continues at coordinate 176,464 of NZ_JBFBJL010000002.1, read as the reverse complement.
CCAGGCGACCGCCGACATCAGCGGAGCGGTGGGCCGCCGGGCCAGCAGCAGCCGGTGGTTGGGGACCGCCCGTGGCCGCCAGTGGTGCTTGTACGGCTCGTCGCCACGCAGGAGACTCAGCGTGGCCGGCCCGTCCGCATGCATGTGCCGGGCGCACGCGTCGAGCAGCATCACCGCCACGTCCGCCTTGCGTTCCCGCAGGCGCGGATGGGCGCCGTACAGGTAGGCACCGGCGAGCGGCCGCGACAGCAGGGTCAGATCCACGGCCACCACGTCGTCGTCGATCCGGAACTCGGTGACCATCGCGCTGCCCGAACGCACCATCGGCCCCACCGACCGCACCAGGTGTTCGCAGAACCGGCTGCGCAGGTGCTCCGGCGTCACCTTTCGGCCCTGCCACTGGAGCCGGTGCAGCTCCAGCAGTCTGCGCAGCGCCGCGTCCACCTCGTCCGGCCGTGCGACGTGCCGCTCCACGCCGAGCGTCTGGAGCCTGCGGAGCTTGGCCCGCACCCGCTGGGCCTTGCCCGAGGGCAGCCGGGAGAGCAGTTCGTCCATGGGTACGGCGGGCAGTTCCAGGCACAGGGAATCCTGTATCCGCAGCCGGGGGCCGCCCCAACGGTCGTACACCCGCTCGACGGCGCTGCCGGGGCGTACTTCGCGGAAGTCGATCAGCGCGGTGCGGGCGGCGGCCGACAGGCCGTCGGCGAGGGCGGCGGTCGCACGGTCGGCGCGCTCGTCGTCGACCAGTACGTCCGCGTGGTCGGAGATGTCGCCGCCGAGCGGGATCAGCACCGGCAGCGGGCGGCGCCGCAGCATCAGGGGGGCGGCCGCGACCAGGTCGCCGCCCTCCCGGACCAGGAGCACCCGGAGCCGGCCTTTCCGGCCGTAGGACAGCCACCACGAGTGCAGCCAGGCGTGGCTCTGGAACGGGGTCGCCGTGCCGCACCGCGCGTACAGCCGTTCCCAGTCCGCCGCCAGTTCGGCGAAGGCGGACGCTTCGGTCACGAGTTCGGTGGAGAACGCGGGCCTCACCGGGTGCTCCGTTCGCACTCCGGACGCCGACGGTGTGTGCTGCGCGGGAACCGGTCCTGCACAGTTGCCTCCCTTGCGAGGAATCCGGGCGGTGTCAGTGCGCGTCGACGGCGGCGTCGGCGTCGATGACGGCGGCGGTATCGGTGTCGATGACGGCGTCGGCGGCGACGGCCGGCCCCGGAACGAGCGCCGTGGGCACGGCATCCTCCTTGGGCCTCCGGGGCCGCGCGAGCAGGAACAGGCCGCCGAGCAGGCCGCCCGCGCTCGCGCCGACGGCACACGTCACCACCGGCGACGCGGACGTCGGCACAGTCGGCCGCACCGCCGGGGAGAATTCGAGGAGCTGGATGTGGGTGCTGCCCTTGGTGCCGTTCGCGTGCCGGACCAGCGCGCGGGTGACCCCGTTGGCCATGCCGGAGGCGAGGCGGGGCCGCGAAGAGGTCGCCGAGACCGCGACCACCGGAGCGTCCGGAGAGGTCGCCGTCCGCACACTGTGCTGCAGTGTCCGGACCGGCACGTGCGCCTCCGCCTGGGCGTCCAGGAGGACCGCGAGCTGGGTGGCGGCCCGGCCGTACGCCTGGGCGAAGCCGAGCGCGGTGCCCGGGTCGAAGCGGTCGGTCGGGACGACGACGACGTAGCTGGTGGCCGTGTACACGGGGCCCCGGTACACGGCGTAGCCGCCGCCCAGCGCACCGCCCACGAGGGTGCAGCCCGCGAGCAACGACCAGGCCAGCAGGGCCCGGCGGGCCGAGCGGCTCAGCCACCTGCGCCGCGTGGGGTTGTCGGTCATGGCGAAGTGACTCCCTGAGGTGAGGAGGAGGACGAACTGGACACCGCCGCCGCGTACACGTCCATGAGCCGGGCGGCACTGCGGGCGATGCTGTAGTGGCGGGCGGCGTCCGGGGCCGATCGAGGGCCGGGGCCGGCCGCGCGGATCTCGGCGACGGCATGGGCGTACGCCTCGGGGCCGCCGCGGACCCGCCGGGCGGCGGGGGCGGCCTGCGGGGGCAGGTCCTCGATCGCCGGACAGGAGGCGTAGACCACGGGCAGTCCGCAGCCGAGGGCTTCCACGACGGCCAGTCCGAAGGACTCGTCCGGCGACGGCGACGCGAGCAGGTCCATCGCGCAGGTGAGGGCGGGCAGGTCGACGCCGTCGGCATCGTCGGACAGGTAGGGGCGCTCGCCGGCGAACACGACGCGGCCGGCCACGCCGGCCTCGTGGGCCGTGCGGCGCAGGACGCTCTCCTGCGGGCCGCCGCCGACCAGCAACAGCCAGTGATCGTCGGGAAGCCGGGAGATCGCCCGGACCAGGACGCCGAAGCGCTTGCCCTCGGCGAGCCGGCCGACACAGCCGACGACGTACGCCTCGTCCGGCAGTCCCAGACGGCGGCGGGCGCGGTGGCGTCGTACCGGGTCGAAGCGGAAACGGGTCAGGTCGATGCCGTTCGGGACGACCTCGATGCGTGGGGCGGGCACTCCCCAGCGCCTGAGACGGTCGGCGACCGTGGGAGAGACGGCGACCGTGGTGGAGCCGAGCCGCTCGGCGGCCAGGTACAGCGCTCGGACGCCCGTGGTCAGCCTCCGGCCCTCCAACTGCGCCTCGCCGAGGGAGTGTTCCGTCGCCACGACGGCTCTGACACCGGCGAGCCGGGCGGCCGGCCGGCCGTAGACGCAGGCGCGGTACAGATGGGTGTGCACCAGGTCGTAGCCGCCCGCGCGGATCAGGCGGACCAACCGCGGAAGCGCGGCGAGGTCGCGGTTGCCGCGCATGCCGAGGTGGTGCACGCGGACACCGTCGGAGATGAGCCCGGCGGCGACGGCACCCGGATTGGTGAGGGCCGCCACCTCGCCCTCCACGGGAAGATGCCGCAGCAGCAGGCGCAGTTGCTGTTCGGCGCCGCCGATGCCGAGGCCGGTGATGATGTGCAGCACCCTCATGTCACACGCCCCCCACCGGACGCCGACGCAGCCGGTGGAGCCGGTACTTGAGGTGGAGCCGCCAGGAGGTGTCGTTCTGGCCGATGTGCAGTCGGGGCAGGGCGTGCCGGCCGGTCAGCGGACCGGGATCGATGGCGCAGGCGTAGGCGTAGCCCGCGTCGCGTACGGCGGTGACCGCGCGCCGGTCGACCGTGCCGTACGGGTAGCAGAAGCCGTCGACCGGTTTGCCGGTCAGCTCCTCCAGCAGCTTCCTGCTGTGGGCGGCCTCGGCGGCGAGGGTGATGTCGTCGACCCGGGTGAGGTCGACGTGTGTCAGCCCGTGCGAGCCGATCTCCACCCCCGCGGCGGCCGCGTGCCGGACGCCTTCCGCGGTGAGCAGCGCCTTGCGCGGGCCGAGCGGATCCCAGGAGTTGACGCCGCCGAACCGCCCGGGCAGCACGAAGAGGGTGGCACCGCAGTCCCAACGGCGCAGCACCGGAAGGGCGTGGGTGAGGAAGTCGGCGTATCCGTCGTCGAAAGTGAGAGCGACCAGGCCGTGCCCCTCGCCCCGGGCACGGGCGGCGAACAGCTCGCGCAGCGTCACGGCGCGCAGTCCGCGTCGGTGCAGCCAGGCCAGCTGCCGCTCCAGCCGCCCGGGGGTGACGGTGATGCGGTACGGGTCGTCCGAGCAGTCGCCGACGGAGTGGTACATCGCCACCCACGGCACCGTGCCGGGGCGCACCGCCGGGCGACCGCCGATGACGGCGGAATCAGTGGGAACGGCCATGAGTCAGCCTTCGTGTGACGGTGTGTGCGGACTGGAAGACGGCCGTGCAGCCCTGGGCGCCCAGGGCCCGGCCGAGCAGGACGAAGACGGCGGTCACGGTCAGGCTCCCGGCCGCGAGGCCCGCCACCGGGGAGTCCGGCCCGCGCGCGGCGAGCGTTCCCGCCGTCGTCGCGACCGCGGCCGCCAGGGCGGGCTTGCTCAGCTCGGCCAGTACCTGCCGGACCCGGATCGGGACTCCACGGGCGCCGCCGTGCGGCATGAACCCTCCTCGGGGCGCCGGTGCCGGTGCCGGGACCGCGACCGCGACCGCGACCGTGCCCGGGGCGTCGGGCCGCTCGCCGCTGCCGGGGTCCGCCGCGCCGCAGGAGGGCCCGGCGTGCGGGACCTCGGCCGTGGCGTGCGGGACCTCGGCCGCGGTGGCCGGGACCTCGGTCGCGGCGTTCGGCTCGCCCGCGAAACCGACGAGCAGCAGTGCCGCCGTGACGGTGATGCCGGCCGCGTTGGCGGCGGCGATCCCCGACACGCCCCAGGTGCCCACGGTCCCCACCCCGATCCAGGTGGTGGTGACGATGCCCGCGGTCATGGTGAAGAACGGGTACCAGGTGGCCCGTCCGGCCGAGAAATAGGAGCGGATCAGGACGCCCACCAGGGTCTGGCCGAGCAGACCGAGGGCGTACACCCGCAGCACGTCCGCCGTGGCGGCCGTGTCCTGCGCGGTGAACGCGCCCCGTTGGAAGAGGACTTGGATGATCTGCGGGGCGCAGGCGATCACTCCGGCCGCGCCGAGGAGCACCAGGCAGGAGGCCAGGGCGAGGTCCCGCTCCACCCGGTCCCGGGCCCGTTCGAGGTCGCCGTCGGCGATGGCCCGCGCCACCAGCGGGAAGGTGACGGTGCACAGCATCAGGGACAGCGTCATGGGGATCTGGGCGATCTTCTGCGCGTAGTTGAGGTGCGAGATGGCCCCGGCGGACAGCGTGGAGGCGAGGAAGCGTTCGATCAGGACCTGGGACTGACGGCACAGCGCGAACAGGAGAACCGTGGCGACCAGGGCGAGGCTCATCGGCCGTGCCTCGGCCGGGGCACCGGCGGCGGCACCGGCGCGTCTGCGCAACTGCCGCCACAGGGAGGGAAGCTGCACCATCGCCATCAGGCAGCCGCCCACCGCGACTCCGGCCGCCGCGGACCGCACGCCCCAGCCCCGGCCGAGCAGCAGCATCGAGGCGATGATGCCGGCGTTGTAGACGACGTAGATGGACGCGGGCGGCAGGAAGCGCCGGTGCGCCCGAAGGGCCGCGCTACAGTACCCGGCCAGGCCGAAGGTCAGTGCGCAGGTCGCGGTCAGCCGGGTGCAGTCGACGGCGAGCCGCGGGTCGGGCAGGCCGGGGGCCAGCGCCTCGACCAGGTAGGGGGCTCCGCCGGCGGTCAACGCGGACACGGCGACGAAGCCGAGGGACAGGCGGGGCAGGGTGGTGGCGACCAGGCTGCGGACCGGATCCCCCGGCGCTCCTTGCGTGCGCCGTGCCAGCGCCATGCTGAACGCCGGGATCAGCGCAAAAGCCAGTCCGTCCTCGATGAGCAGGGTGGCGGCGAACTCCGGCACGGTCCACGCGATCAGGAAGGCGTCTGTCTCACTGCCCGCCCCGAACAGGCGGGCCAGCGCCTGGTCGCGTACCAGTCCGAGCAGCGCCCCGAGGACCGAGAGCGACGCGGTGATGAGCGTGGCCCTGGCGAGAAAGCCCCCGGTGACCGCGGTGGATTCGGCATGCTCCCCGGCCCGCGCGTCGGCCGGCGCGTCGGCCGGCGCCGTGGGTCCGGCCGCGCCCTCCCCGGGAGCGCCGGCAGCACGCCGGGTGCGGGCGGTCGTCGTCGTCATCGCGCGACGGCCTCCTTCGCCGTCAGCGGCATCGCGACCGGTGCCGCTGCCCCCTCCTCGCCGGTCCCGCCCAGCGCCCACCACGCCACCAGCCCGAAGGCCATGGAGGTCACCACCGTGGAGTGGCCGCCGATGTCGCTGTAGGCGAAGTCGGTCAGCTGCCACACCAGCAGTCCGCAGGCGACGAGCCCGGAGTCCATGCCCTGTCGCGGCGTGCTCCGCGTCCGCCGCAGCGCGCACACCAGCAGGGCCAGCCAGCTGCCGACGAGGCAGAGCAGCCCGATCAGACCCTGTTCACCGAGGACCAGCAGATACATGTTGTGCGGTGACAACAGCGGCTGCCTCAGGTACGCGGAGCCCGCGCCCTCGGTGTCGCTGGCCGACGACAGCGCCACCGAGGCGTAGCCGTCCCGGTACTCGGGGAAGCCCTTCAATCCGACGCCGGTCACCGGACGTTCGCGCCACATGGCGGTCGAGGCCGACCACATCGCGTACCGGTCGGCGACGGACTGGTCGGGGGCGTCGGCGACCTGCGTGATGCTGTCGATCCGTTCCTGCAGCATCTGGGTGCCGACCCCCAGGCCGCCCACCAGGACCACGCACGCGGCGGCCGTGGCCGCGGCGACCTTGAGCGCGCGCCGCAGCCCGGCCAGCACCAGTTGCAGCGTGCAGGCCACGGCCGTCGCGATCCACGCACCCCGGCTGAAGGACAGCGCGAGCGGCAACAGCAGCGCCAGCGCGCACCCGGCGGCACCGACCCGCTGCCGTACGCCGGTGTGCCCGAGCGCGAGACCGACCGCGCACACCATGCCGACGGCGACCACCGTCGCCATGCCCATCACGTCCTGCGGCCCGAACGTGCCCACGGCCCGGATGTGCGCGCCCCGGTAGGAGGCACCGGTCCCGGTGACGTACTGGTGCACGCCGACGGCGCCCTGCCACAGGGCGAGCCCCACGAACGACCACGTCAGCAGCCGGACGTCCGCCCGGTCGCGGACCAGCAGCAGCACGGCCGCCGGCACCAGGACGAAGATCTGCAGATAGCGGGCCAGGCCGATGATCCCGCCTTCGGCCGAGGGCGCCCCCAGCGCGGCGACCGTGACCCCGACGACCGGCAGGCCCAGCACCACCGCGGCGGTATGCGACAGGGGGCGCCGCCGGTCCCGTACGAGACGGAGCACGCAGACCAGCACGACCAGCCCGGAGGCCACGTCGGCCGGCCCCGGGCCGTCCGTGCCGCCCGCGGAGGGCGGCAGCGCCAGCAGGCCGAGCACGGCGACCGCGGGCAGTACCGGCAACAGCGCGGCGATACGACGGGACGGCGGGGCCGGGGCATGGCTCACTGTGGTCAGCTTCCCGTCGGGCGTACGAGCGCGGCGGCGGTGCGCAGCAGGATGCAGACGTCCTGCCACAGCGACCAGTTGTCGATGTAGGCGTTGTCGAACCGGCAGCGGTCCTCGATCGAGGTGTCACCGCGCAGCCCGTGCACCTGGGCGAGGCCGGTGAGGCCGGTCCGCACCCGGTGACGCGCCGCGTAACCCGGATGCTTCTGGCTGAACTGCGTGACGAAATAGGGACGTTCGGGGCGCGGTCCGACCAGGCTCATGTCCCCCCGGAGCACATTCCACAGCTGGAGCAGCTCGTCGAGCGAGGTGCGTCGCAGAATGCGGCAGAACCGGCGCATCTCGTGCTCGTTCGCCACGCTCCACCGGGTCGCCGCCTCGTGTGCGTCGGCCGGGCGGTGCGTGCGGAACTTCAGCAGCGTGAACGGCCTGCCGTCCTTTCCGATCCGCTCCTGCCGGAACACCACGCCCGGCCCGTCACAGATCCGCAGCACCACCGCACAGGCCAGCAGCAGCGGGCTGACCAGCAGCAGCAGCGACCCGGACAGGACGACGTCGAGCGCGCGCTTGCCGGCACCGCCGCGGCGCCGCGAGGTCATCTCCAGGCGCCGGCACGGAAACCCGGCCAGCCGGCCCCTCGGCCCGTACGACGGTGTCTCCGCGTCGACCTCCCAGATCAGGCAGCCCGACTCGGCCAGAGCCCGCAGCAGCGGTCCCTGCTCGGTCCGCACCGAAGGGTGGACGGTCAGCACCGCGCGCACCCCGTTCTGGATGGCCGCCCGCTGGACCTCCTCGCCCGTCGTCAGTACCGGCAGACTCCCGGTGCCGTCCGCCCGGTCGGACACGACGCCCACCGGGCGCACCCCGCACCCCGGATGCCGCAGCACGGCCGCCGCCACGAGCTGGGCGGTGGCCGCCGGGCCGATGACGAGCGCGGTGCGCGGGTGACGCAGCAGCGCCGCGCGTCGCCTCGCGTGCACGGCTCCGCGCAGTGCGCAGCTCGCCGCGATCTGCACGGCGAGGCCCGCCAGCAGCACACGGAGGGACAGCGTGTGCTGCGGCCGGTACATCGCCACGAGGGCCGCGAGCGCCAACCAGGCGACCGCGATCCGCCCGCACACGGCGGGCAGTTGCTCCAGGAACCCCTCTTCCGGCGGTCGTGCCCGGTCCGGACGCAGCAACAGCGACGCGGCCACGAGCACGCCCACGGACAGCGCGGGAGGCGCCGTCGCGAACGGCGTCAGGCCGGCCAGCACAGCGGCCGCGCCGTCGGCGACGAGCAGCGGCACCGGCGAGGGGAACCGGGCCGGTGCCCCGCGGACGGGGGACCGGAACCCAGGGGGGGTGCCGCCGCGCGGCGGCAGGACCGAGACGGGCGAGAATCCGTGGTTCCGACGCTGTGCGCCGGGGAGGGGAACGGTGCTTTCCGCGGTCACGAGTGGATGGACTCCCTGTGCGAGGTGGGCGCGGAGGGGGGCGCCGCCCACGGGCCGATCAGGTCGCGGTAGAGGTCCGCCATCGCCCCGGTGGCGTGCCGTACGTCGTGCCCGGTGAGTACGTGGTTGCGTCCCTGGTGACCGAGCGACTCGCGCAGCGGCGGGTCGAGCAGGAGTGCGGCGAGCGCCTCGGCCAGCGCTGTCGGGTCCCCGGCCGGGACCAGGCAGCGCGGGGCCAGTGCGGGTGGCAGGCTTTCGCGGGCGCCGGCGACGTCCGTGACCACCACCGGCCGTCCGCAGGCCATCGCCTCCAGCGGGGCCAGCGCCATGCCCTCCCAGCGCGACGGCAGCACGACCAGATCCGCCGCCTGGTACCAGGGGACGACGTCGGCCGCGCCGCCCGCGAACAGCACCGAGGCCGGCGCCCGGCGGAGCAGGAGACCGCGGTCCGGTCCGTCGCCGACCAGGGCGAGACGCGCGCCGGGGACCCGGCGGGCGACCTCGTGCCACGCCTCCAGCAGGACGTCCTGGCCCTTCTGCCGGCACAGGCGTCCCACGCAGACGACGAGCGGCGTGGCGGGGTCGAGCCCCCGTAGCGGTGCCGGCCGGCTGTGTCCGGCACCCTGGGGGGCGGGCCGGTACCGCTGCGGATCGACGCCGTTGGGAATGACGCTCCACCGGGCCTCGACCCCGGCGCGCACACCGGCTGCCCGTTCCGCCTCGCTGACGCACACGACGCGCGAGGCCCAGCGCGCTCCCCACCGCTCCCACCGCAGGGCGAGCGCCGAGGTGAGACCGCCCACGGCCTGGAACGACCACGCGTGCGGCTGGAAGACGGTGGGCAGGCGCCCGCGGACGGCGAGCCGTCCGGCGATCCCGGCCTTCGCGCTGTGCAGGTGCACCAGATCGGGGCGTACCTCACCGACGACGCGGGCCAGGTCACGTACCTCCCGGACGAGTGACGCACCGGGTGACCGTGTCGCGTGCCAGCGCCGTACGTCCGCGCCCAGCGTTCCCAGTTCGGCGGTGAGCGCGCTGTCGGGGCAGGCGACCGTGACGGCCGCTCCGGCGGCGCGCTGAGCCCGTACCAGGTCCGCCACGACCCGCGCGACTCCGCCGTCCACGGGTTGCGTGACGTGCAGGACACGGGGCCGAGGGCCGGTTGCTGACAGATGCATACGCGATGTCCTCGCTCACAGTGGCGCTCGGTTCGGCGGGGGAGTACGTCTGACCGTCAGACGTCGACGGCGACGAAGAACGCGCCTGCCCAGGCCCTGTCCTGACGGGATGTCAGCCGGAAGGCCAGCCGGTCGCCGCCGTCCCGCAGCGCTGGTGCGAGGTCGAACACGTCCGAGTCGTAGCCGAGGGTGTTGGCGTAGGCGGGCACCCGGTCCGGCTGGGCCGCACCGGGCTGGCTGATCGTCGAGTTGAGGACGTCGTCCACCGGGTCGGCCGGACCGGCGAGCGCGGTGACGGCGGTGCGCTCACCGCGCTCGGTCTCGCGGGTGGTGGCGAGGCGGAGCGTGTCACCGCGCACGCCGCGGTCGCCGTCGTACGCCACCAGGCCCGCGCGGCCCCCGCTGCCCGCGGGCAGCGGCCAGGAGAGTTTCCCGAGTTCGACCTCCCCGGTCGGTGCCAGCGCGTCGAAGCCGTCCCAGAGAGAAAGCTGCCGCAGTGGATCCGCCGGGTTCTCGTACGCCACCACCAGCGTCCAGCCGCCCCACGCGCCGGCCTGGGACGTTCCCTTCGCCACGTTGACCTGGCCCACCGTGTACAGGCCCGGCTTGCTGTCCCGTACCAGCTCCGTCACGTCGGCGGAGGCCTGGAAGGCGTCGGCGCCGTTCGCCACGCGGTGGCCGACGACCGTGTCCGCGAGGACCTCCTTGTACTGCCCGCCGGGTTCGGCGATCAGCACGCGCCCGTTGTCCTTCGGCGGCTTCTGCTCGCCGACCCGGAGGTTGCCGCCCCAGTACAGCCGTGCGTAGCTGACCCGTGCTCCTTCGGGAAGACGGACCTCCGCGCGCGAGGAGTTGTACGTGTTCGGGTCCCGGTCGACGTCGATGTACGTCATGTCGAAGGCGCCGTTCACCCCGGTCTTCCCGGCGCGCACCGCAGGACAGGCCGCCGTCGCCGTCGTGGGAACCGGTTGGTCCGCACGGCAGGTGATGGAGGAGTTGGCGGCACGCACGATGCCGCCGTGCTGCAGGGCGTTGTACCGCTCGGTGAACGGGACACGGTCCGCCTCCGGTGCCGGTGCCGGCGGCGCCGCGGACGCGGCGGCCAGGGCGGCGGGCGCCAGGAGCCCGGCCAGGGCGAGGGCGGTGACCGTCCCATGGCGCAGCGGGGAGAGCAGGAAGTCGCGCATGACCGGGTTCGGGCCTTCCGGAAGGTTGTGAAAGGAGGAGGGGAGGACGCCGTGGAGTCGATGCGTGCGCCGCGCGGGGCACGCCGGAGGTGAGTAACTCTAGACGCTAGTGGTACTAATCCGGCGAAACCGAAGAAAGTGTCGTAATTGCGAATTTCGGTCGAGTGTCGTGCGGTCACGCCGGAACAGGCCGGTTCGCGTCCTCCGCCGCACCGGCGTGCCCTGGTCGGCTCGGTGTGCCCGCACCGGCATGACGCGCTCGCGCGGATCGCTGCCGGGCCGGGTTCGGCATCCGCGTCGGCGTCGCCACCGCACACGCCCGCGCGACGACCGCCGTCGGCCTGCTCGCCGCGCCCGCGCACGGTCCCACTGCGGCCGAATCGAATCTCGTCGGTCTCCGCGGCCGTCCTCACCCTGGCCTCACTCTGGAGCGGCGGCGCTGAAAGGGCTCCGTGACTCATGGATCTCATATGAGGACTCGGTAATTTCGGCCCGCCCGGTTTCCGGATCGTCCGGGGCTCGTTGATTACGACGACAGCATTACCGCTGGCTGTTTACCCGTCGAAGAAAGGAACACCAATGAAGTCTCTGAAGGCCGCCGCCGTTGTTGCCGGGTCCCTCGTCGTGGCCGGTGCCGCCGCACCCGCGTTCGCGGTGGACGCGCCGTCCGGCCTGAACGGCACGGTGAAGAGCGTGACCCAGGGAGTGGACGGGCTCGGTGTCACGAAGAACAGCCCGGTGAACCGCACTCTGCAGGGCGCCACCGGCGCTTTGAACGGTCAGAAGCCGCTTGTCGGCGGTCTGCCCCTGGGCGGCTGACGATGCCGCGATCTCCGCTGGCCGCCGGTTTCTGACCGGCGCTCACCGGCGTATCGGTTTTCGAACAGGCCGATTCCGTACGACGCGGAGTCGGCCTTCGGTCTCTTCTGCGCTCCGCACCGGCTTTCGCAGGAGCGGGCGGGCGGGCGGGAAGAAACCATACGGCAGAGTCGGTTCCCGCGGCTTTGAATGCGTATGGGGAATTTTCCGTCGAGGGGGTTTCCGGCGTCCTAGTGGTTCGTTGACCGTGAGGGGGCCGTGCTCTTCGCGGACCCGCATGTTTCACCGATGAAAGGAAACCACCATGAAGCCCATGAAGGCTGCCGCGCTCGTCTTCGGCGCCCTGACCGTGGCCGGTGCGGCCACGCCCGCCGTCGCCCACGGCGGCACCAGCGCCGAGGACGCGGGTCTCGCCGGAGTGGTGAAGCAGGTCACCGGGGGGCCTGTCAGCGTGCAACCGCTGCAGACCCTGCACTCGGTCGCCGCGAAAGGGGAGGGGGCCCTCCCCGGCCCCCTCAAGGACGAGGGGCACGCCGTGCACCAGCGCACGGTCGGCCGGTTGATCGGCGGACTGTAGAACGGGCCGGTGCCGGAACCACATTCGACGGGAAGTTCGGAGGAGCGTTGACCGTACCGGTGAACACCGCGTCGAAGCCCCCGGAGCGGCGTCGGGTGCTGTGGGGGCTGCTGGCCACGGGAACCATGGCGGCGATGGCGCCGGCCCCGCCGGCGCCGGGGCGGTCCGCTCCCAAGAAGGCGCGGTTCGCCGAGACATACCGTGGGCGGCGCATCACCGGAGTGAGTCACGGTGCCGGCCCGTCCGGGGACCCCTGCCGCGACATGTGGCACGTCACGGTCGACGGACACCCGCTGCCCCTGATGCGCCGGGCGGACGGCAGCTGGATGACCATGGTCGACCACTACCAGTCGTACCCGACCCCGCTCCTCGCCGCCCGCGCCGCCGTGGACGAACTGGGCCCCACCGCGCGGCCGGCGGCGCCGGACGGGGACGACGGCCGCATGGTCCACGGCGGCGGGCGGAGCGAGCGGTCGAGAACCCCGAAGGACCATGTCCATGGTGTACACGCGTAAGGACGTCAGCACGCTCACCCGTTCCGAGCGGCGCCGGTTCGTCAACGCGCTGCTTGAGCTCAAACGCAGCGGTGAATACGACGAGTTCGTGCGCATGCACATCGAGTACTACACGCCCGACGGCGAGAGCGGCCTGCGTGCCGCCCACATGACGCCCTCCTTCCTGCCGTGGCACCGGAAGTTCCTGTTGGAGTTCGAGCGGGCACTGCGCCGCGTGGACGCGTCGGTGACCGTGCCGTACTGGGACTGGACCCGCAACCGCACCCCGACCGCCGTCCCGTGGACCGAGGATCTGCTGGGAGGCGACGGGCGGCGTTCCGACCGGCAGGTCAGGTCCGGGCCGTTCGCGTTCCGCAACGGCCGGTGGACCATCACGGCAGGGGTGACCGACACCGAGTACCTCATGCGTGATCTCGGCCGTTCGCACGATCCGCTCGCCCTGCCGACGTCCCGGGACGTGGAGTCGGCCGTCGCCGATCCGCTGTACGACACGGCTCCCTGGAACTCCACCTCCCCCAGGGGATTCCGCAACAAGCTGGAAGGGTGGGGGCCGGGACACCCTCCGGCTTCGTGGCGCAACCACAACAGGGTGCACCGTTGGGTGGGCGGTCACATGGTCAGCGGCGCGTCCGTCAACGACCCCGTGTTCTGGCTGCATCACGCCTTCGTCGATCTCCAGTGGTCCCGGTGGCGGCAGCGCCATCCCCATGCCCGCTACCTCCCCGCGGAGCCGCCCGCCCCCGGCGACGCCCAGCACGGCAGGATCGTCGCACGGCGGGAGAAGCTGCCGCCCTGGGACGTCACACCGCAGCAGATGGAGGACCACGGCGGGATCTACCGGTACGCGTAGCCCGCTCGGGCGCCGCGTGGCCGGGGCCGGCCGGGACATGGTCCCGCCCCCGAAGGGCCCCGAAGGGCCCGGTGGGGGCCACCGGCCCCGGTACCGGGCGCAGCGGGTGCCGGGCGGAGAATCAGTTCGTCGCGAGGGTCCATCGATACCAGTGCTCGGCACGGCCGAACCAGGTGGCGAACCCTCCGCCCGGACGCTGACCGAGGTCCGACCAGAGGGCGCCGGCCTCGAAGAAGTGATCCGTCGTGAGGATGTCGAGCATGGCCGGCGGAACCCCCTTGGCCGCGAGGATCGCCTTGGCCCCCTCGACGGTGAGGTCGGCACGCGGCCAGTCGATCCCCGCGCAGTCGGCGACCGCCCGCAGCGCGCAGCCGACGGTGACCGGCGTCGGATCCGCGGCGTGGTACACCCGCGAGGCCAGGGCCCCGTCGGGCGCCAGCGCCGTGGCGACCAGCAGCCGGGCCAGGTCCGGTGCCCCGATGACCGACGTCCGCGACAGCCAGCCGGCCACCACTCCCGGCAGGGCCCGCAGCAGCCGTGCCAGGTTGGGACCGACCCACATGTCGCCTGTTCCGAAGACCAGATGGGGCCTGAGCACCACACCGCCGGCCGCGAGGACCGTGTCCTCCGCCGCCGCGCGGGTACGGGAGGTGACGGAGCCGGGGTTGCGGGCGAGCTCCTCGGGCCGGTGGCCGCGGAAGGTGCCGCGGCCGTACACCGAGGCCGTGCTGAGCTGGACGATCCGGCGCACGCCGGCCCGCCGCGCCTCGGCGACCAGCGCCGCCGTACCGCGCGCGTTGACCGCCTCGTTGGCCGCGGCGCTGCCGCCGATCTGCGCCGCGCAGTGCAGGACCACGTCGACTCCGTCGCACACCCCGCGCAGCGAGCGGGGGTCGCGGAGATCCGCGTGCACGGTCCGGGTCCCGGAGCAGGACCGGGGCAGGGCCCGGCGGTGGCTCATGAGCCTGAGGTCGGCCCGCCGGCGCTGGGCCTCGCGCGTCACGTGGGCTCCGACGAACCCGGACGCGCCGGTGATGAGAAGAACGGGCACGAGGACTCTCCCGGGGTGCGGTCGGGGTCAGCGGACACGGGGCCGCAGGACCAGTTCGGCGGTGAAGACCGTCTCCTCACGCTGGCTGCCGCGCACTCGCACCAGCAGGTCGCCGGTGGTGCCGTACGGCTCGGGATCGGCGCTGATCCAGCAGGGCGCGTCCAGTTCGGCGTACCGCGTGAACTCGCTGCGCACGCCGAGCAGCAGGGCGCAGGGCACGCCGGTGCGGGCGTGCGCCGCCTGCCGGGCGGCCTCCAGCAGGAACATGCCGGGTATGTGGTCGACCGGATGGTCGAAGTAGGTCGGATGCGCGGTGTCGACCCGTAGTTCCCATCTGCCGCACGTGCCGGGCACGGGCTCGCCCAGGACGACGTGCCGGGCGCTGGCGTGACCCACGGCGGCCGGGTCGAGGGCGGCCGGCTGGACGCGGTCGGTGGTGGTGGAGCGCTCGCCGCGCATCCTCCGGTACACCTCCGGGCTCATGCAGCGGAACGCGGCCGAGGCGGTGGCGCGGGCCCCGTTCCCGCGCACCACGGTGACGTCGTAGCGCATCTCCCGCAGCCGGCCGGCCCGGCGGACCACGTCCCGGCAGACCGTGTGCATCTCGACGTCGGTGGGGACCGCCTCCGTGACGAGCAGGCCGGGCTCGGTGGTCACGGACATGTCAGACATGAGGAACTGCTGGCCGAACGGCACACCGAACTCGGCGTGCGCGAGCAGGGACCCGATCTGGCGGATGGACTCGATCAGCAGCATCGGGTCCTGGTAGCCGCCGTCGGGGGCGAACAGCGCGTGGCTGCGCGGCCATTGGGCCCGGACGACGAAGCCGTCGAAGCCGTCGCCGTGCGGGGACTCGTCGCGCTCCCAGCCGGTGAGCAGGACTTCGGAGACGGCCGCGCGGTGGACGTACTCGCGCGGCACGGTGGTGGTCAGTCCGGGAAGCAGGGGCTTCGGGGCGATGGCCCGGTCAGTGAGGTGCGGCATGTGCAGCGCTCCTGTGTCGGTGTGACGGAGGGGAGGGGCAACAGGCCGTACGTCGGCTGTCACCCCCCGTGGCCGACGTTCTGGGCAACAAGATACAGACAGGTCGGTCCGGTTCTGCAAGAGACGCCGGGCAATTTCTTGTACGGGTCGGGATGTCCGCGGGTCTGGCGCCGGTACCGACTGACCCTTATGTCGGAATTGCAAGCGTAAAACATGCAGGGCTGCATGGTTATCTCGGAACGTGCGAGGCTTGGTTGATTCTTTTGCGAAGGTGCCTGAGTGGAGCCTGACCTCCCACTTGTCCGGTAATTCAACGAAATTGCAGGTCGCGATGGCAGTGTCGGAGGTCGGCCGGGGCGACGCGCTCCTGGGGCTCGCCAGTTGACAATCAGACAAGTCTGTTTGGTACGGTCTGGTGGTGAACCCGCAGTCCGAGATGACGTGGATGTGCCTCAGGGGGAGCAGATGAACCGCCAGTTCGCGGACCTCGTGACGCCGTCGCCGCGGCACCACCGCTCGCCCGGCACGGCCGTCCCGGCCGGACACTCGGCCCCGGCCGGGCACTCGGCCCGCCCGGTCCCCGTGTCCGGCGCGCCCCGGGCGGGAGCGCTGAGCGTCCTGGTCGTCGAGAACGACCCGCGGGCCGCCGAAACGCTCCGGCAGGGGCTGGTCCGGCACGGCTACGCCACCCACGGCGCCGCCACCGGCGCCCAGGCGCTGCGCGGCCACCGCGAGGCCGACCTGGTGCTGCTCGGCCTCGACCTGCCCGACCTCGACGGCCTCGAGGTGTGCCGGGGCATCCGTGCGGTCAGCGACCTGCCGATCATCGCCGTCACGGCGCGCGGCTCGGAGCTCGACTGCGTGCTCTGCCTGCAAGCGGGCTCGGACGACTACCTCGTCAAACCGTACGGATTCCGGGAGTTACTGGCCCGGATGGAGGCGGTGCTGCGCCGGGTGCGGGTGCAGCCGGCGGACCAGCCGGCCGCCGGCCGGGCCGTCACCCACGGGCCGCTGCGCATCGACCCGGGCGCCCGCACGGCCACCCTCGACGGACGGCCGCTCGACCTGACGCGCAAGGAGTTCGACCTCCTCCACCTGCTGGCCTCGCAGCCCAGCACGGTGATCCCGCGCCGCCAGATCATGGCCCAGGTGTGGGAGGACGCGTGGTCGCCGCGCGGCCGCACCGTCGACACCCATGTGGGCACCCTGCGCGGCAAACTGGGCTCCAGTTCCTGGATCGTCACCGTCCGCGGGGTCGGTTTCCGGATCGGCGGTCCCTAGCCCTCTTCTCCCAGGTCGTGCCGGGTTCCGGCACCCGGCCACGGGACCGTTTTCTGACAACTCCCGCCGCGGTACTGACCGCAGGCCGTCCTTGCGGATTACGATACAGACCAGTCTGTTGAATTCGGTGGGAGAGCGTAGGAATCTGGCATGGCTCAGCAGGAACGCGGCAAGCGATCACGGCGGTCGATCCTGGAGGCGGCGGCCCAGGTCTTCGACGAGCGCGGCTACGACGCCGCCAGCACCAACGAGATCCTGGCCCGCACCGGACTCACCCGGGGGTCCCTCTACCATCACTTCCCTTCCAAGGAAGCCATCGCGTTGGCCCTGGTGCAGGCCCACGCCGAGGCTTTGGAGGTGCCCGAACGCCCGGTCAGGTTGCAGTCGGTGATCGACCTGACCCTGGAGTTCGCCCGGCGCCTCCAGCACGACGCGGTGCTGCGCGCGAGCGTACGGCTGGCGACGGAGCAGACGTCGTTCGACTGCCCGCCGCAGACCACCTACGAACAGTCCATGGACACCATCCTGGCGCTGCTCCAGGAGGCCGAGAAGCGGGACGAGCTCCTGCCGGGGGTGGACGTGGGCGAGGTCGCCTCGCTCATCGTCGGCTCCTTCACCGGCCTGCAGATCATGTCCCAGGCCTACACCGGCCGCGCCGACCTTCCCGAACGCACCAGCGTCTTCTGGAGGTTCCTGCTGCCCGGCCTCGCCACGCCGGGCCTGGTCGGGCGGCTGCGCACCACGCCGCCCGCGGAGTGAGCGGCCCTCTCTCAGATCCTGCGCTCGCCGCCCCGGCCCGGCCGGTCCCGGTCGAACAGCGGGCGCAGCAGTCGCCACAGTCGCTGGGTGATCTCGCCGTCCCACCAGCTCGGGTCGGTGTGTCCCAGGGTCTCGATGCCCGCGGCCATCACCACGGTCAGGTCGGCGAGGTCCTCGGCCGGCTCCGTGGACTCCTTCTGCGCCTCCGCGACCCGCTCGTGGACCGAGGCCAGCAGGTCGTCACGCAGCCGGGGCGGCCCGGCCGAACCGTCCGCGGCCAGCTGCATGCCCGCGCGGACGACCTTCTCGGTGCGCATGGCCTCGCCGAGCGCGAACAGGAAGCGTTCGGGCGCGTCCGCCACCGGGCCCGCGAAGGCCTCCTCGGTCAGCGCCTCCACCCGCGCTCTCGCCTCCTCGTACACGGCGGCGGTCAGTGCGGTGGTGGAGGAGAAGTGGTGGTAGAGCGCCCCCCGGCTCACCCCGGCCCGGCGGCAGATGTTGACCAGACCCGCGTCGGACAGCCGGCCGTCGGCGATGAGCTCGGCGGTGGCATGGACGAGAGCCTGCCGCGTTTGCTCGGATCGCGCCTGCATCAGGTCGCACCCGCCTTCCCTGCCAACAGTGTGTCCGGTACATGCACTTTCTGCGGGCACCGGTGCCAATGGTGGAATGAATCATACAACCATGCCTGTTTCCTGGGAGGAACCCGGCGGGGGCCCGCCTCCTCATGATCTACACAGGATCCCAACTTCCCTGGCAACAGCGATGTTTGTCTGGAAACATGCATGACGAGCGATGATCCAAGATGGTCGCCAATCAGACAGGTCTGTTTGTAATAATGATCAAATCGGGTCACTTGACACGGGTTTGACACTCCGCTGACAGAGCTGCGGAGGATTGTGGGAACCCTGAACCGCCGTGCGTTGAAGCGCCCTCCGGGCCCCGTGAGACTGGTGGCAGTTCCACACGGACCGAGGATTCGGGGGATGGAATGGAAGAGCCGGAGCGACTCAC
The DNA here is from genome assembly GCF_040686075.1 of Streptomyces sp. NPDC086519. Classification (NCBI taxonomy): domain Bacteria; kingdom Bacillati; phylum Actinomycetota; class Actinomycetes; order Kitasatosporales; family Streptomycetaceae; genus Streptomyces; species Streptomyces sp. NPDC086519. The sequence continues at coordinate 157,861 of NZ_JBFBJL010000002.1, read as the reverse complement.
GGACGGCCACGCCAGCCGCGACTGCCGCAGGCGCTGCGGCCGGATCTGTGTCCGCTGTCTGGACCGGATCGACAGCGGACTGCGCACCCTGCTCGACCTGTACCGGGAGAGCGACCAGGCGCTGGTGCCCGGGGCGCCGGTGCTGCGCGAGCGGGTGAGCGGCAGCCGCGCCACGGTCGGCATCGTGCTCGACGAGCGGGTGCTGGCCCTGCGGGCCCGGACGGGGGAGGTCATGGCGTCGTGGGCGCGGCTCGTCGTGGACGAGCGCACCGGCGCCCGGCCCGCCGGCCGCGGGGTGCCCGCGCTGGCCGGGTTCCTGCGCGGGCAACTGCCCTGGTTCGCCGGGCACCCGGCGGGCGCGGACCTCGACGAGGAACTCGCCGAACTCCTCACCGACTTCCGCCAGCTGCTCGGCCCCGGCCCGGTACGCCGGTTCGCCCTCGGCCCGTGCACCAGGCCGGGCTGCGCGGGGACGCTCCACGGCATCCTGCCGGCGGACGGCGGCGACCGGGTACCGGACCAGGTCACCTGCGACACCGGCCACGCACTGCCGCCACGGCAGTGGCTGCTGGTCGCGGGCCGGATCCGGGAGGCGGCGACGACATGACGGAGCCGAACGTTCCGGCCGCGCCGGCCACCGGTACCGCGAGCGGGACGGAAAGCGGGGCCGCGAAGCCGCGCACGGTCCCGACGGAACTGGCGGCCCTCGCGATGGGCGTCACCCAGGCGACCATCCGCAAATGGGCCAGCCGCGGCAAACTCACCCGGTACGGCGGCCCCCGGCGGGCCGAATACGACCTCGACGAACTCTTCGCGCTGGCCCGCGACAACGACACCGAATAACCGGGCGCGACGTGCCGCCCCATTACCGGAGAGAATTCGAGTAACCGTCCGCCGCACTCTCCGCCGGCGCCCCGTTCTCTCGGCCACCCCCAGGAAACCGGACCCGTGCGGGGGTCCGGTGCGAAGCAGCCCCCGCGGCCCTCCCCCCTGCCGCGGGGGCTTCTTCTGTTTACCCGCCTAACTGTCAACTCGCTTCATCTAAAGGGGCGTTGACGCATCCGAACAGAGGTGTCACACTCTTTTCGGCGCCCCCATGCCCTGATGGCGGCGGCGCTTCTCGCGGGCCTGTGGCTTTCGCGCCCGTGGCCTCCTTCTCGAAATCCGAATCCGTGTCCCCGCCGGGGGCGCGGATTTCTTTGTTTTCCCTCCGCCCCGACTTGAGGAAGTGTGGTCGATGCCTGTTTCCACCTGGACACCCGTCGGTCAATGGACGGGTACGGTCACGCACGACGGCGAGGTGGACGAGTACACCGTCGCCTTCGCCCCGGACGGCTCGCTCTCGGTCACCACGCGCAAGAGCTCCGGCACCGGCGCCTGGACCGTCACCGGCGACGACTCGCTGGAGTTCTCGCTGCGCGAGGACTTCAACCTCGACGTCACCCAGATCAGCCCCAACGGCCACCGGGCCGCGTACATACAGATCGACATCACCGCGCGGCACGACGGCGACGCGCTCACCGGCGAGGGCAAGGCCGTCGTGCACGGCCCCGACGACGTCGTGATCTACGCGACGGACGCCCGGACCGAAGCGCGCCGGGTGTCATGACGGCCGAGCTCGCCCGGCTCACCGACGTGCTGAGCCTGCGGGACCTGGCCGGGCGCTATCTGGCCGGCCTCGACGAGGGCGGCTTCGACGAGACCTGGGCGAGGTCCCTGTTCACCGAGGACATCGAGATGACGTTCCCGGTCGGCAGCCACCAGGGCCTCGCCGGGGTGGCCGGCTTCACCACCGAGATCATGGCGCGCTGGGGCCGCACCCACCACCACGGCTCGGAGACCCGGGCCGACGTCGACGGCGACCGGGCCGAGCTGAGCTGGAGCCTGATCGCCTCCCACGTGCACCACGGCTCGCCGCTGCCGCCGGATCCCACCCAGTACTTCCAGCTCGGCGGCCGGTTCACCGGCACGGCCCGGCGCACTCCCGACGGCTGGCGCTTCGACCGGCTGCGGCTGCGGATCGTGTGGACCACCGGCGCCGTGCCCAGGGGAGTGACCCAGGTCGACCGACAGACCCTCGACACCCGAGGAAACACGCCCACTTCAGCCAAGGAGAACCCACCCATGCCGACCACGCTCACCGCGGACCAGCAGAAGGAACTGATCGAGAAGGTCTTCCACGAGGGCCTGGACCTCGGCGACCTGTCGGCCGCCGACCGCTACCTCACCGCCGACTTCCGCAACCACGGCAGCCACGACGACTCCATGCGCGGCCCGGAGGCGTTCAAGCACACCATCAGGATCCAGCAGTCCGCGTTCAGCGACATCAAGTACGAGATCCTCGACTTCCTATCGATGGGCGACAAGGCCGCCATCCGCTGGGTCATGCACGGCCGGCACACCGGCCCGTTCATCGGCATCCAGCCGACCGGGCTTCAGGTGCAGCACCAGGCGATCATCTGGTTCCGGTTCGAGGGCGACCGGATCGCCGAGCGCTGGGGCATCGTCGACAACTTCGCCCTGGAGCGCTTCCTCAAGTCCGGCGGCAGGCCGGCCGGCCCGCTGACCCCGGCCGGCGGTCCGGCCGGTGGTCCGGGCGCCGGCAAGCCCGCGGCCTGATCCGCCCGCCCGGCCGGCGCCCGGCCCCCGCTGACGGCGGCGGGGGCCGGGCGCCGTACCCGGCCGTATCCCCGACGGAACCGAAGGACCTGACCGAGCAAGGGACTTGAGACATGCCGATCGACAGGAAAGTCGCCCGCTTCAACCGGCGGTTCGCCAACCATCTCGTCGGGCCGCTGTTCAGCCGGCTGCCCGGTTTCGGGAAGGTCCACCACCGCGGCCGCAAGTCGGGGCGCGAGTTCACCACGCCCGTCAAGCTGTTCCGGCGCGGCACGGACATCGTCATCACACTGCCGTACGGGCCCGGCTCCGACTGGGTCAAGAACGTGCTGGCGGCGGGCGGTTGCGAGATCACCACGCGCGGCCGCCGGATCCAGGTCACCGGGCCGGTGGTCTTCACCGACGACGGTACGACGAGGATGCCCGCCCTGACCCGGCGCATCCTCTCCCGGGTCGAGGCCACCGAGTTCCTCGCGCTGACGCCGGTCCCCACGCCCGTGCCGGCGGCCCGGCGGTGACCGCCGCCGGCCTGGTCACCCGGCCCCTCCGGGTGGTGCTGCTGGTCGGCTCCGCCCGGGACGGGCGGCTCGCCCCGGACGTCGCCGGCTGGTTCGCGCGGGTGGCCGCCCGCCGTGACGACCTGGTCCTGGACGTCGTCGACGTGGCCGAGCACCCGCTCCCGGCGAGCCTCGACGCGGCCGACCCGCGGGCGGCGGCGCTGCGGCCCCGGCTGGACGGGGCGGAGGCGTACGTGGTCGTCGTACCGGAGTACAACCGCAGCGTGCCGGGCCCGCTGAAGACCCTCATCGACAGCTTCCAGACCGAGTGGGAGGCCAAGCCGGTCGGCTTCGTCGGCTACGGCCTCGGCATGGCGGGCGGGATGCGGGCGATCGAGCATCTGCGGCAGGTCTTCGCCGAGTTCCACTGCGTGGGGATGAAGGACGTCGTGACGTTTCCGCGGGTGCTGGAGCACTACGCCGCCGACGGCACGTTTCCGGCGGAGCCGGAGGGCGCCGAGACCGCGGCCAAGCTGATGCTCGACCAGCTCACGTGGTGGGCGACCGCGCTGCGCGAGGCCAAGGCAGCGCGTCCTTACGGCGCTTGAAAGCGCCGCTCAGAACTGCGCCCCGTAGGGGCGCGGGGAACGGCGCGATCAGCCACGACGGCGCCGCAGCCGCCCGGCAACCGTGCTCGGCACGGCGATGCGCAGGAAGTGCCGGGATCCGTGGTGGATCGGCCCCAGGCCCGATGTGGCTTGTCGCGCAGTTCCCCGCGCCCCTTACGGGGCACGTCACCTGACCCCCTTTCACAGGAGAACGTAATGGCCGCCGTCCCCGATCCCCTCACCCCTCTTCTCGTCGCCGTGCCCGTGGTGATCCTCGCCTGCCGGGCCGGTGCCCAGTTGCTCAAGCGGCTCGGGCAACCCCCTGTCGTCGGCGAGATACTCGTCGGCATCCTGTTCGGCCCGTCCCTGCTGGGCTGGCTCTGGCCCGGCGCCCAGGCGTGGCTGTTCCCGCAGTCGGCGTTGCCGTTCCTCGGCGTGCTCGGCAACCTCGGCCTGCTCGTGTTCATGTTCCTCGTCGGACTCGAACTGGACCTCAAGTCCCTGCGCGGGAACAGCAGAACGGCCGTCGCCGTCTCCCAGGCCGGCATCGCGCTGCCGCTGGCGCTGGGCGCGCTGCTGGCCCTCGGCATGTACGGCGACCTCGCGCCGCCCGGCACCGGGAGGCTGCCGTTCGTGCTGTTCATCGCGGTGTCGATGAGTATCACCGCGTTCCCGGTGCTGGCCCGCATCCTGACCGACCGGGGCCTGTACCGGACCCGGGTCGGCGCGCTCGCCATGGCCAGCGCGGCCGTGGACGACGTCAGCGCCTGGTGCCTGCTGGCGGTCGTGGTGGCGGTGACGAAGAGCAACTCGCCGATGGAGGCCCTGACCACCGCCGGGTACGCGCTCGGCTTCACCGCCGTGATGTTCCTCGTCGTACGGCCGCTGCTGGCCAGATGGGCCGCCCGGGCGGAAGGCCGGTACGCCGACGGTGTCGTGCTGGTCGTGCTGTTCAGCGGGCTGAGCCTGGCCGCGTACGCCACGGACCGGATCGGGGTGCACGCGCTGTTCGGCGCGTTCCTGTTCGGCGTGGTCACCCCGCGCGGCAGCCGGCGGACCGAGGCCACCGCGGCCCGGATGCGGGCCTTCGCGGTGCCGGTGCTGCTGCCGCTGTTCTTCGTCGGCACCGGGCTGAAGACCGATGTGGGGCTGCTGGGCGGCAGCGGCACGCAGTGGCTGTGGGCGGGGGCCGTGCTCGCGGTCGCCGTGGCCGGCAAGTGGGGCGGCGGCACGCTCGCGGCCCGGCTCTCCGGCCGGGACTGGCGGGACTCCATGTCCCTGGGCGCGCTGATGAACTGCCGGGGCCTGACCGAGCTGATCGTGCTCAACATCGGGCTCGGGCTGGGCGTCATCGGGCCCGAGCTGTTCACCGTCCTCGTACTGATGGCGCTGCTCACCACGGCCATGACCACCCCCGCGCTGACCCGGATCCGCAAGGGGATCGACGAGGACCTCGGACGGGAACCGGCCGGAATCGGCCAGGAAGAACCCGCCCTGGAGATCGTGAGAACCCGCTGACCTGCGCCTTCGGGCGCGGCAGCGGCGTCAGCCGCCGACCGGCGAATAGTTCAGGCCCTGATGGTTGGCTAATTGCTAGTTGGAAGCTTGATAGATAAGCAGGTTGACGATACTCTCGCGGTACGACGACGAAGCAGTGAGGCAGTGAGGGAGAGACCGATGAGCCAGAACTTCAAGAACCTCGACATGACGATGATGTTCGCGATCCACGACGCGCTGCGGCGCGAGCTGGAGCGCATCGCCCGGATCACCGCGCGGGTCGACGAGGACCCCCGGCACGTACTGAGCACCGCGGTCGGCTGGGAGCTGTTCAAGAAGTTCCTGACCATCCACCACGTCTCCGAGGACGTGAAGATCTGGCCCGTCATGGAGGCGGCCCTGGTCGGCCAGAGCTCCGAACTGGCGCTGCTCGCCGACATGGAGGCCGAGCACGGCGTCATCGACCCGCTGCTCGCCGACATAGACGCCGCCCTCGCCGACCGCGACGGGGGGCTGGAGCGCCTCACCGGTCTGACCGACAGCCTCTACACCCAGCTCAGCGCCCACCTCGACCACGAGGAGCGGGACGCCCTGCAACTGATGGACATCACGCTGTCCCAGGAGCAGTGGGCGGACTTCGCCGGCGAGCAGCGCACCCGGGTCGGCGACGACTCCGTCCGCTACCTGCCCTGGCTGCTCGACGACGTGGACGCCGCGAAGGCCGCCAAGCTCCTCGGCAACATGCCCGAACCGCTGCGCAACGCCTACGAGAACGACTGGCGCAAGGCCTACGAGGACCTCGCCATCTGGACTCCCGGGACCGCCGCCACCAGCCGCTGACCGGATCCCGAGGGCTCCGCTCGACGCCCCCCACCCCTGAGACACGCGCAGACACGCGCAGACGCGCGCAGACACGCGCAGACATACGCAGACAGACACAGGCAGACACAGACAGACACGGAGACCCCCCATGTCGCTGCAAGACCGCACTCAGGCCGTCCCCGAGGCCGCGGCCCCGCCGCAGCAGGACGGCAGACTCGGACTCGCGTTACTCGTGATCGCCGCGGCCCAGCTCATGCTCGTCCTCGACAACACGATCGTCGCCGTCGCCCTGCCGAGCATGCAGAGCGCCCTCGGGCTCAGCGAGTCCGGCCTCGGCTGGATCGTCACCGCCTACGCCCTGGCCTTCGGCGGCCTGCTGCTGGCCGGCGGCCGCGCCGGTGACCTCTTCGGCCGCCGCCGGGTCTTCCGTACCGGACTGATCCTGTTCACCGCGGCCTCGCTGCTCGGCGGCCTCGCCCAGAGCGGTGAACTGCTCATCGCCGCCCGGGTGATCCAGGGCGCGGGCGCCGCCATCGCCGCACCCACGGCCCTGTCCCTGCTGGCCACCACCTTCCCGGCGGGGCCCGCCCGCAACAAGGCGCTCGGCGTCTACGGCGCGATGGGCGGCCTCGGCTCGGTCGTCGGCCTGCTGCTCGGCGGCGCGCTCACCGAGTACCTGAGCTGGCGCTGGGTGATGTTCATCAACGTCCCGATCGCCCTGGCCGTCCTGTTCGGCACCGGCGTCCTCGTCGAGGGCGAGCGCGAGCGCGGCAAGGTCGACGTGCCCGGCGCGCTCACCGCCACCCTGGGCTTCGGCTCGCTCGTCTACGCCATCAACCGCGCCGGCGACAAGGGCTTCGGCGACGGCGTCACCCTGATCGGCCTGGGTGCCGCGCTCGTCCTGATCCTCGCCTTCGTCCTCATCCAGCGCGCCGCCGCGGCGCCGATGATCCCGCGCGGGGTGCTCGCCGACCGGAGCCGGGTCGGCGCCAACCTGATCATGTTCCTGGTCGGCGCGGGCATGCTCGCCACCTTCTACTTCCTGACCCTCTACATGCAGGTCGTCAAGGGCTACGCCCCGATGGTCACCGGCGTCGCCTACCTGCCCTTCGCGCTCGGCATGGGCATCGCGGCCGGCGGCGTCGGCCCGCAGCTGCTCGCCAAGCTGCCCGAGCGCAACGTGATCGCCCTCGGTCTGCTGATCGGCACCGCCGGCATGGTCTGGTTCAGCTTCATCGAGCCCGGCCAGACCCCGTGGGCCGCGCTGCTGCCCGCCCAGCTGGTCGCCGGTCTCGGCCTCGGCATGGTCTTCGTGGCCGTCACCATCGTCAGCGTCCGCGGGGTCGCTCCGCAGGCCACCGGCGCGGCCTCCGGCCTGGTCAACACCGCCCAGCAGATCGGCGGCGCCATCGGCCTCGCCGCCCTCGCCGCGGCCGCCACCGCCGTCACCGACCACGAGCTGCCGGGCAGCGTCCCGCACGCCCTCACCACCGGCTACTCGTACGGGTTCCTGCTCGGCGGCGGCCTCTACCTGCTGGCCCTGATCGTGGCCCTGGCCACCCTCCCGGGCACCCGCCCCCAGCAGCAGGACGCCGAGCACCCGCCCGTCGCCCTGTGACCGGCCCCGGCGGCCCCGCCCTGACCGATCGGGCGGGGTCGCCGGTTTCCGGTGCCGGACCGGCCGGGAGTCCGTCGATATACTCGGGCAGGAGGTGCTGTCTTGCGGTACGAGAGCGATGAGGAGCGCGGCCCGGTGACCGGGACCGAGCAGACCGCGGAGGTGCCCGGAGTCCTCCCGGACTCGCTCACGGGCTTCATCGGCTACCTCCTGCGCCGCGTCTACGCCCAGTTCTCCGCCACCGACGACGGCGACGGCGGCGACTCCCGCGACTTCCTGGTCCTCGACGCGCTCACCGGCCGCGACTGGGAGTCCCAGCTCGACCTCGCCGAGCGGCTCGGCATCAACCGCACCATCATGGTCGGCGTCATCGACCGCCTGGAGGCCCGCGACGAGGTCCGGCGCACCCGCAACCCCGACAACCGGCGCCAGTACGTGCTCTCCCTGACCGACAAGGGGCGCGAGGCCGTCGAGGCCAGCCGGCGGGCGGTCGCCGAGCGGGACGCCCGGCTCACCGCCGTACTCACGGACGAGGAGACCGCCCGGCTCGACGAGCTGCTGGCCCGGCTGCTGCCCGAGTCGGCGCAGCCCCTCGTGCAGGGCACCGAGTACCTGGTCGCGCAGGCCCACCACCGGCTGCGCAAACACGGCGACGACAAGCTGGCCGGCACCGGACTCAGGGTGCGGCACTACGGCCCGCTGTACGCCCTCGACGTCCTCGGTCCCATCGCCCAGCAGCGGCTCGCCGAACTGCTCGCCATCACCGGGCCCGCCGCCTCCCAACTCGTCGACGAACTGGTCAGGCTGGGCCTGGTCCGGCGGGGGCGGGATCCGCACGACCGGCGCCGGTACGCCCTGGAGGTGACCGACCTCGGCCGTGAGCAGCTCGGTGTCGTGGCCCGCGCCGTCGCGGAGCTCGCCGCGGACGTCTCCGCGATGCTCGGCCCGGGCGGCGACGACGAACTGCGCGGACTCCTGCTGAGACTCCTGGCCCCGACGCATTCCGGACCGGCATTCACCGAGAACGCCAAGTCATCCGTTCCCGCCAGGGGTTGACCCTCTGGCCAAAGAATGTCACGCTTGATTCGGCGGATTAACCGCGCCCTTTTCCAGGCTCTTCACTGTTCTTCCGAATTCCTTTCGGAAGGGCCGCGAGGGGCCTTTTTTCATGCTGATTTCCCGTTGCGCACCGCCCCTCGACGAAGGAGACAGTCATGGTCGCCAAGAAGACCGACGGCGCGCCGGAACCGGCGCGCATACCCGAGGACATGACCTTCGACGTCATCATCCTCGGTTCGGGCCTCGCCGGCTCGGTCACCGGTGCCGTCCTGGCCAAGCACGGCGCCAAGGTGCTGCTGGTGGACGCGGCCGCGCACCCGCGCTTCGCCATCGGCGAGTCCATGACCCCGCAGCTCGTGGAATGGATCCACATCCTCTCCGAACGCCATGACATTCCCGAGCTGAAAAGCCTTGCGAGTGTCGAGGCCTCCACCCGCGACATCGGCCCGACCTTCGGTACGAAGGCGCATTTCGGTTTCCTGAAGCACGAGGTCGGAAAAGAGCCCGACCCGCGCGAGGCCACCCAGCTCGCCCTGCCGAAGATATTCCACCAGAACAGCCACATGTTCCGGCAGGACAGCGACTCCTTCATGTTTCACGTGGCCATCAAGTACGGCTGCACCCCGCGGCAGAACTGGCGGGCGAACGAGGTCGAGTTCGACGACGACGGCGTGACCGTCCTCGGCCGCAGCGCCGCCCCCGGCGCCGAGCCCGAGCTGTACCGGGCGAAGTACCTGGTGGACGCCTCCGGCTTCCGCTCCCCGCTCGCCGACAAGTTCGACCTGCGCGACAAGCCCACCGCCCGCTTCAAGCACCACTCCCGCTCGATGTTCACGCACTACGTCGGCATCAAGCGGTTCGACGACGTCAGCGGCCACCCGCAGGAGCTGCGCCCGCCGGCCGACTGGCACACCGGCACCATGCACCACCTCATCGAGCGCGGCTGGTTCTGGATCATCCCCTTCGACAACCACCCCAAGTCCCGCAACCCGCTGTGCAGTGTCGGGCTGACGATGGACGAGCGCACCTACCCGAAGCCCAAGGACCTCACCCCGGAGCAGGAGTTCCAGTCCTTCCTCGACAAGTACCCGGCGGTGAAGCGGCAGTTCGACGGCGCCACCCGGGTCCGTGAGTGGATCTCCACCGACCGGCTGCAGTACTCCTCCAAGCAGACCGTCGGCGACCGCTGGTGCCTGATGTCGCACGCGGCCGGCTTCCTCGACCCGCTGTTCTCCCGCGGCCTGTCCAACACCCTGGAGGTCGTCGACGCGCTCACCTCCCGGCTGGTCCTCGCCCTCAAGGACGGCGACTTCTCCGCCGAGCGCTTCGAGTACGTCGAGCGCGTCGAGCAGGGTCTGCTCCAGTACAACGACGACCTGGTCAACAGCTCCTTCATCGCGTTCTCCCACTTCCGGCTCTGGAACGCGGTCTTCCGGGTCTGGGGCTCCTTCATCACCCCCGGCACCATGCGGCTGACCCGGGCCCGCCTCAAGCACTTCAAGGACCACGACGTCCGTCACTTCGACGAGCTGGAGAAGGTGCCGTACCCGGGCCTGTGGTGGCCGCAGAGCGACTCCTTCAAGCGGATCCTGGAGACCACCGCCGAGACCTGCGAGAAGTACGAGGCCGGCGCGCTCACCGGCGACGAGGCCGCCGACATCGTCTTCGGGCTGCTCAAGGAGTCCCCGGTCGTCAACCCGGTCTTCGGCTGGAAGGACGAGGAGCGGCGGTTCATCTACCCGAACACGCTGACCATGGCCCGCTTCCTGTACTGGGCCTCCGTCGAGGCGCCCGCCGAGATGAACAGCGTCGGCCGCGAGTTCCTGCTCGGCATCGTCAAGGCCGGCGCGAAGGTCCGCAAGCTCCTCTGACCCTCCCGGAAGGGCTCCTCCCAGAAGGGCTCTTCTCAGAAGGGTCCTCCCGGAAGGCTCATCGCAGAAAGGGATGCGCATGTCCGCAGCAGCGCGGTCGCTGACCCGCGCCGAAGAAGAGACCCGGATCGTCGAACCGCTGGACCTGCGCCGCGTGTGCGGCCTGTTCACGACCGGCGTCACGGTCATCACCACCGGCCCCGACGGCGACGCGGACGGCACCACCGTCAACTCGTTCACCTCGGTCTCGCTGGAACCCCCGCTGGTGCTGTTCTGCCTGCACCGGCAGTCCCGGCTGCACACGCTCCTGGAGCAGAGCGGCGGGTTCACCGTGAACTTCCTGTCCGGCCGCCAGCAGCAGCTGGCCCGGCACTTCGCCGGGCGCCGGGCCACCGCCGGCGCCTTCGAGGGCGTCCCGCACCACTTCACCGCGGACGGGCTGCCCGTGCTCAGCGAGGCCCTCGCCCACCTGACCTGCACCACGGTCGACGTGCACACCGCCGGCGACCACGACATCGTCATCGGCGAGGTGGTGGAGCTGGGCGTCCCCGAGCACGGCCTGGAACCGCTGATCTTCTTCGACGGCTCCCTGGGCCCGCTGGAGACCGGCGCGGACCGTTTCCAGCACGCCCGGCAGGCGTCCTGACATGCGCAGAGTGCTCATCGCCAACCGTGGCGAGATAGCCGTACGCGTGGCCAGGGCCTGCCGGGACGCCGGGATCGCGAGCGTCGCCGTCTACGCGGACCCGGACCGCGACGCCCTGCACGTCCGGGTCGCCGACGCGGCCTTCGCCCTGGGCGGTGACACCCCGGCCACCAGCTACCTGGACATCGAGAAGGTACTGCGGGCCGCCCGGGAGACCGGCGCGGACGCCGTCCACCCCGGCTACGGGTTCCTCTCCGAGAACGCCGAGTTCGCGCAGGCGGTCCTGGACGCGGGCCTCACCTGGATCGGGCCGCCGCCGTCCGCCATCCGCGACCTCGGCGACAAGGTGGCGGCCCGGCACATCGCCCAGCGGGCCGGGGCGCCCCTGGTGGCCGGCACCCCGGACCCGGTGAGCGGCGCGGAGGAGGTGGTGGCCTTCGCCGCGGAGCACGGCCTGCCGATCGCCATCAAGGCGGCCTTCGGCGGCGGCGGGCGCGGGCTGAAGGTCGCCCGGACCCTGGAGGAGGTGCCGGAACTCTATGACTCGGCGGTGCGGGAGGCGGTGGCCGCCTTCGGACGCGGTGAGTGCTTCGTGGAGCGCTACCTGGACCGGCCGCGGCACGTCGAGACGCAGTGCCTCGCGGACCGGTACGGCAACGTGGTGGTCGTATCGACCCGTGACTGCTCGTTGCAGCGTCGCCACCAGAAGCTGGTGGAGGAGGCTCCGGCGCCGTTCCTGACCCCGGAGCAGACCGCCGAGCTGTACCGGGCGTCCAAGGCCATCCTGCGCGAGGCCGGCTATGTCGGCGCGGGGACCTGCGAGTTCCTCGTCGGGCAGGACGGCACGATCTCCTTCCTGGAGGTCAACACCCGGCTCCAGGTGGAGCACCCGGTCACCGAGGAGGTCGCCGGCATCGACCTGGTCCGGGAGATGTTCCGGATCGCCGACGGCGCCGAACTCGGTTACGGCGACCCCGAGGTGCGGGGCCATTCCTTCGAGTTCCGGATCAACGGCGAGGATCCGGGGCGGGGGTTCCTGCCCGCGCCGGGCACGGTGACGCTCTTCGAGCCGCCGTCGGGGCCGGGGGTACGGCTGGACGCCGGCGTGGAGTCGGGCAGCGTCATCGGCCCCGCCTGGGACTCGCTCCTGGCCAAGCTGATCGTCACCGGCCGCACCCGCGCGGAGGCGCTGGAGCGGGCCGCGCGGGCGCTCGACGAGTTCCGCGTGGCGGGGATGGCCACGGCGCTCCCGTTCCACCGGGCGGTCGTCCGGGACCCGGCCTTCACCGGTGACCCCTTCCGGATCCACACCCGCTGGATCGAGACCGAGTTCGTCAACGAGATCGAGGCCTTCACGGCGGCCCCGGCGGCCGGCTCCGAGCCGGCGGAGTCCGGCCGCGAGACGGTGGTGGTCGAGGTCGGCGGGCACCGGCTGGAGGTCTCGCTGCCGGCGGTCCTGGGAAGAGTCCCGGACCGGACGCTCGTGGGGGCGGCCGCCGCGCCCCGCGCCCGCCGCCGAGGCGCCGCCGGTTCCGCGCCCGCCGCCTCCGGGGACACGCTCACCTCTCCCATGCAGGGCACCGTCGTCAAGGTGGCCGTGACCGAGGGGCAGCGGGTCGAGAAGGGCGACCTGGTCGTCGTACTCGAAGCCATGAAGATGGAGCAGCCGCTCAGCGCGCACCGGTCCGGCACCGTGACCGGGATCGCCGCCGAGGCGGGGCAGGCCCTCGCCGCGGGCGCCGCGATCTGCGACATCAAGGACTGATCCAGGACACATCCAGGGCACATCCAGGACTGGTCCAGGACTGGTCCACGACTGATCCAGGACTGATCAAGACCGATCGAGGACTGATCGCTTTGGCAGCACTCACCTATACCGACGCCATGAACGGAGCGCTGGAGCGGCTGCGTTCCGTGGGGTACGAACACGGGCGCGGCTTCGTCAACCACGCCCCGATGGCCGCCGAGGCCCTCGCCCACATGGGATACGCCGACGAGGTGCCCGGCTGGGTGGAGGGGCATCTGCGCGGCCACACCTTCCACGACGTCCCCGAGCGGCGGTTCACCCTCGACCCGGCCGACGAGGCCGACTGGCGGCAGGCGCTCGGCGAGTTCGGCCGGGTCGCCGACTGGACCACCCTGTTCGAGCGCGAGCTCGCCGAGGGCGAGTGGACCGACGTCCTGGCCCGCTGGTGGCCCCGGCTGCTGCCCGGCATGTCCGGGGTGCTCAGGCACGGGGTGATCCGCACCGCGCACGCGGTCCGGGCGGTGGTGACCGCCGGCCCCGGCAACCGGCCGCAACTCGCCGAACTGGCACAGGGGCTGGGGTACTGGGCGGCCCGGTACTCCGAGGGCGGGGTCGTGGTCGAGGAGGGGGGTGACGAGGGCGGCGACGGCGACGGCGACGTCGTACGGGCGCTGGACGACCTCGTCGCCGAGTTCTCCGGGATCTACGCCACGCTCTCGCTCCCGCACCCGATCCCGCTGATCCACTCGGTCACCGGCCCCGCCGCCGTACGGCTGGTGGTGGAGCACCTGCCGGCGGACCAGCGGTGGCCGTCGTACCGGGTCGCGCGGGCCGTCAGCCGCACCATGCTCGACTGGTTCCACGCCGTGCCCCGGCCCGCGGTCCCGCTGCCGGACGCCCCCGACCCGGCGGCCCTGTTCGCCGAGGCGGTCCAGATCAGCGACGAGCACGCGATCAAGCTCGCCGAAGTGGCCGTACGGCACGAGGCGCTGGCGCCCGACCCGCGGCACGCGGCGGCCGCGCACGTGGCCAACCGGGCGATCGGGCGCCTGTACCGCTGACAGTTCGTCTTCGCCGACGGTCTCCCCGACGGGACCGTACGGAACCGTTCCCGAGGAGTGTCATGGACGCACAAGTCATCGTCGTGGGCGCCGGACCGGCCGGCATGATGCTCGCGGGCGAGCTACGGCTCGCGGGCGCCGACGTCATCGTCCTGGAGAAGCTGCCCGCGCGCACCGGAGAGTCGCGCGGCCTCGGCTTCACCGCCCGCACCATGGAGGTCTTCGACCAGCGCGGACTGCTGCCCCGCTTCGGGGACATCGAGGTCAGCAACGTGGGCCACTTCGGTGGCCTGCCGGTCGACTTCGGTGTCCTCGACGGCGCCCACCAGGCTGCCAAAACGATCCCGCAGTCGGTCACCGAGACCGTCCTGGAGGAGTGGGCCGGCCGGCTCGGCGCGGACATCCGGCGCCGGCACGAGGTGCTGTCCGTCAAGGAGAAGGAGGACAGCGTCGAGGTCGAGGTGCGTGGGCCCGAGGGGGTGCACCGGCTGCGCGCCGAATACCTCGTGGGGTGCGACGGCGGTCGCTCGACCATCCGCAAGGCCGCCGGGTTCGACTTCCCGGGGACGCCGTCGACGCTGGAGATGTACCTCGCCGACGTGCGGGGCATCGAGCTGGAGCCCCGGATGATCGGGGAGACCCTGCCCGGCGGGATGGTGATGGTCGGTCCGCTGCCCGGTGGCATCACCCGGCTGATCATCTGCGAGCGCGGCACCCCGCCGCAGCGCCGGGAGAAGCCGCCGACCTGGGCGGAGGCCGCGGCGGCCTGGCAGCGGCTGACCGGCGACGACATCTCGCACGCCGAGCCGGTGTGGGTGTCCTCCTTCGGCGACGGCACCCGCCTCGTCACCGAGTACCGGCGCGGCCGGATCCTCCTCGCCGGCGACTCCGCGCACATCCATCTGCCGGCCGGCGGCCAGGGCATGAACACCAGCATCCAGGACGCCGTGAACCTCGGCTGGAAGCTGGGCGCGGTGGTGCGGGGGCGGGCACCGGAGACGCTGCTCGACACGTACCACGACGAACGGCACCCGGTCGGGCAGCGGCTGATGATGAACACCCGGGCGCAGGGGCTGCTGTTCCTGTCGGGGCCCGAGGTGCAGCCGCTGCGCGACGTGCTGACCGAGCTGATCCGGTATCCGGAGGTCAGCAGGCATCTGGCGGCGATGGTGTCGGGGCTGGAGATCCACTACGACGTCGACGGGGGCGCGGGCGCGCTGCTCGGCCGACGGCTGCCCAACGTGCCGCTTGCCGGTCACAGGAGGGTGGCCTCCAGCACCGAGGCGCTGCGTGCCGGGCGGGGTGTGCTGCTCGACCTCGCCGACAACGCGCGGCTGCGGGACCGGGCCTGGGCCTGGCGGGACCGGGTGGACGTGGTGACGGCGGTGGCGGAACTCCCGGCCGGCAGTCCGCTGGCCGGTACCACGGCCGTGCTGGTGCGGCCCGACGGTTACGTGGCCTGGGCGGCGCCGGGTAGTCACGCGGATCTGCCGATGGCCCTTGAGCGGTGGTTCGGGCCCGCGCGGTGAGGCAGTGCCGGGATCTTCCGTCGTGCGGCTGTCGCGCCGTTGTGGCTGGTCGCGCAGTTCCCCGCGCCCCTTACGGGGCGCTGTCGCGGACGCCTGTCGATACGTTCGCGCGCCCTGACGGGGCGCTTTTCCCTGAGGAGATTTCATGCACAGCACCCTGATCGTCGCCCGGATGGAACCGGGCAGCAGCCAGGAGGTCGCCCGGCTTTTCGGGGAGTTCGACCGGACCGAGATGCCGCACCTCATGGGCACCCGGCGCCGTGAGCTCTTCGCCTACCGCGGGCTGTACTTCCACCTCCAGCACTTCGACACCGACAACGGCGGCGAGCTGATCGAGGAGGCCAAGACCGACCCGCGGTTCGTGCGGATCAGTGCGGACCTGAAGCCGTTCATCCAGGCGTACGACCCCGCCACCTGGCGGTCTCCCGCCGACGCGGTCGCCACACGCTTCTACGACTGGGAGGGCCGGGCGTGAACGCCAGGCGAGTGGTCATCACCGGGGTCGGTGTCATCGCCCCCGGCGGTGTCGGCACCAAGAACTTCTGGAACCTGCTCAGCGAGGGCCGCACCGCGACCCGTGGCATCACCTTCTTCGACCCGTCCTCCTTCCGGTCCCGGGTCGCCGCCGAGGTCGACTTCGACCCGGAGGAGCACGGGCTGAGCCCGCAGGAGATACGGCGGATGGACCGGGCGGCGCAGCTGGCCGTCGTCAGCGCCCGCGAGGCCCTCGCCGACAGCGGGCTCGACCTGTCCGGCGCCGACCCCTACCGGGTCGGGGTCAGCATCGGCAGCGCGGTCGGCGCGACCATGGGCCTCGACCAGGAGTACCGGGTGGTCAGCGACGGCGGCCGGCTCGACCTCGTCGACCACACCTACGCCGTCCCGCACCTCTACAACTACCTGGTGCCCAGCTCGTTCGCGGCGGAGGTGGCCTGGGCGGTGGGCGCGGAGGGCGCGGCCACCGTCGTGTCCACCGGGTGCACGTCCGGGCTGGACTCCGTGGGCCACGCCGTCGAGCTGATCCGGGAAGGCTCGGCCTGCGCGATGATCGCCGGCGCCACCGACGCCCCGATCTCCCCGATCACCCTGGCCTGCTTCGACGCCATCAAGGCCACCACCCCGCGCAACGACGACCCCGAGCACGCCTCCCGCCCCTTCGACGGCACCCGCAACGGGTTCGTGCTGGGGGAGGGGTCGGCCGTCTTCGTCCTGGAGGAGCTGGAGGGGGCGCGGGCACGCGGGGCGCACATCTACGCCGAGATCGCCGGGTACGCCTCCCGCTGCAACGCCTTCCACATGACCGGGCTGCGGCCCGACGGCGCGGAGATGGCCGAGGCCATCACGGTCGCCCTCGACGAGGCCCGCCTCAACCCGGAGGCCGTCGACTACATCAACGCGCACGGCTCCGGCACCAAGCAGAACGACCGGCACGAGACCGCCGCGTTCAAGAAGAGCCTCGGCGACCACGCCTACCGGACCCCGGTCTCCTCGATCAAGTCGATGGTCGGGCACTCGCTCGGCGCGATCGGCTCCATCGAGATCGCCGCGTCCGTCCTCGCCATGGAGCACAGCGTCGTGCCCCCGACGGCCAATCTGCACACCCCCGACCCCGAGTGCGACCTGGACTACGTGCCGCTCACCGCCCGTGAGCACCGCACCGACGCGGTGCTCACCGTGGGCAGCGGGTTCGGCGGCTTCCAGAGCGCGATGGTGCTCGCCCGACCGGAGAGGAGCGCGGCCGCATGACGACGCGGACCGTGGTGACCGGGCTCGGCGTCGCCGCGCCCAACGGCCTTGGCACGACCGACTACTGGGCCGCCGCCCGAGCCGGCAAGAGCGGGATCGGCCGCATCACGCGGTTCGACCCGTCCGGGTATCCGGCGAAGCTGGCCGGTGAGGTGCCCGGGTTCAACGCCGGTGAACACCTGCCGAGCCGGCTGCTCGCGCAGACCGACCACATGACCCGGCTGGCGCTCGTCGCGACGGACTGGGCGCTGGCCGACGCGGACGTGAACCCGGCCGACCTGCCCGCCTACGACATGGGCGTCGTCACCGCCAGCTCCTCCGGCGGCTTCGAGTTCGGGCAGGGGGAGCTGCAGAAGCTATGGAGCCAGGGCAGTCAGTTCGTCTCGGCATACCAGTCGTTCGCCTGGTTCTACGCCGTCAACAGCGGCCAGATCTCCATCCGCAACGGGATGAAGGGCCCGAGCGGGGTGGTCGTGTCCGACCAGGCCGGCGGGCTGGAGGCGCTGGCGCACGCACGCCGGCAGATCCGGAAGGGGACGCGGCTCATCGTCTCCGGGGCGATCGACGCGTCCGTCTGCCCGTGGGGGTGGGTGGCGCAGCTCGCCAGCGACCGGCTGTCCACGTCGGAGGAGCCGGACCGGTCCTACCTGCCGTTCGACTCCGCCGCGGCCGGGCATGTGGCCGGCGAGGGCGGGGCGATCCTGATCCTGGAGGCCGAGGAGACGGCCGTACGGCGCGGCGCCCGGGTGTACGGGGAGATCGCGGGGTACGGCGCGACGTTCGATCCGGCGCCGGGGACCGGGCGGCCGCCGGGGCTGCGCAAGGCGATCGAGCTGGCGCTCGCGGACGCGGGCGCCGACGCGGCCGACGTGGACGTCGTGTTCGCCGACGCGGCGGCCGTGCCGGAGCTGGACCGGGTGGAGGCCGACGCGCTCAGTGACGTGTTCGGGCCGCACGGGGTGCCGGTGACCGCGCCGAAGACGATGACGGGGCGGCTGTACTCGGGTGCGGCGCCGCTGGACGTGGCGACGGCGCTGCTGGCCGTCCGGGACGGGGTGGTGCCGGCGACGGTGAACGTCTCGCCGGAGGCGGGTTATGACCTCGACCTGGTGGTGGGCGAGCCGCGGCTGACCGAGGTGCGGACGGCGTTGGTGCTGGCGCGGGGGTATGCCGGGTTCAACTCCGCGATGGTGGTGCGGGCGTAGGCCGCCGACGAGCGTAGGGGCTTGTGCGGTCGTTCGGCCGCGGGTGCGCGGGGGCTGGTCGCGCAGTTCCCCGCGCCCCTTCGGGGCGCCTCAGCCGCGGGCAGTCGTGCCGCAGGGCGGCACGGGTGGGCGCGGCGGCACCCGGCCGGCGCCGGTGAGCGTCCCCCCCCCCAACCTCAGCCCCCCAAAGACCCGCCCGTCCTCCCGGCCCCCGCCGTCTCTCCCCCGCCAGGGGACCGGCAGGGCGGGCGTTCCCATGCGTGCCCATTCGTAGTCGTGAAAGGAAGATCACCGTGGCAACTCAGTCCTTCACCCTGGACGACCTCAAGCGGATCCTGCTGGAGGCCGCCGGTGCCGATGAGAGCGTCGATCTCGACGGGGACATCCTCGACACCGACTTCGAGGAGCTCAGCTACGAGTCCCTCGCCATCCTGGAGACCTGCGGGCGCATCGAGCGGGAGTACGACATCACGCTGGACGACACCGTGGTGACCGAGGCCAAGACGCCCCGCGAGCTGCTGGCGCTCGTCAACGCGCAGCTCAGTGACGTCGCCGCCGCGGCCTGACCTCTCTCCCCTCCCCTCCGGCCGCCGGCGCCCGCCCTGACCGGGCGCCGGCGGCCTTCCCATGCCCCTGAAAGGGAGCTGCAGACATGTCCGAACAGCAGCAGAGGGTCGCCCTGGTCTCCGGGGCCACCAGCGGAATCGGTCTCGCCACGGCGCGGCTGCTGGCCCAGCAGGGCCACCGCGTGTTCATCGGCTCCCGCGACGCCGGGAACGTCGAGCGGACCGTGAAGGAACTGCGCGCGGACGGGCTGGACGTCGACGGGACGACCCTCGACGTGCGGTCCGCGCTGTCCATCGAGAACTTCGTGCGGGCCGCCGTGGAGCGGTACGGCACCGTCGACGTGCTCGTCAACAACGCCGGCCGGTCCGGCGGCGGGGTGACCGCCGACATCGACGACGAGCTCTGGTACGACGTCGTCGAGACCAACCTCAACAGCGTCTTCCGCCTCACCCGCGCCGCCCTCACCACCGGCGGCATGCGGAACAAGAGCCGGGGACGGATCATCAACATCGCGTCCACGGCCGGGAAGCAGGGCGTCGTGCTCGGGGCGCCGTACTCCGCATCCAAGCACGGGGTCGTCGGGTTCACGAAGGCCCTCGGCAACGAGCTGGCCCCCACCGGCATCACCGTCAACGCCGTCTGCCCGGGGTACGTGGAGACGCCCATGGCGCAGCGGGTGCGCGCCGGTTACGCGGCCGCCTACGACACCAGCGAGGACGCCATCCTCGACAAGTTCACGGCGAAGATCCCGCTCGGCCGCTACTCCACCCCCGAGGAGGTCGCCGGCCTGGTCGGCTACCTCGCCTCCGACACCGCCGCCTCCATCACCGCGCAGGCCCTCAACGTCTGCGGCGGCCTCGGCAACTTCTGAAAACCCCGGCACCCTCAAGGAGTCACCCATGTCCGAGCCGAAGGAAGTCGAGCACGAGATCACGATCTCGGCGCCGGCCGCCGAGGTCTACCGGCTGATCGCCGACGTGGCCAACTGGCCGCGGATCTTCCCGCCGACCATCTACGTCGACCACCTGGAGCGCTCCGGGAACGAGGAGCTGATCGGCATCTGGGCCACCGCGGGCGGCCAGGCCAAGAACTGGACCTCGCGCCGCGTGCTGGACCCCGAGGGCCTGCGGATCACCTTCCGCCAGACCGTCTCCGCCCCGCCCGTCGCGAGCATGGGCGGCACCTGGATCATCGAGCCGGTCGACGAGGGGACCTCGCGGGTGCGGCTGCTGCACGACTACACCGCCGTCGACGACGACCCGGCGGGGCTGGCCTGGATCGACGAGGCCGTCGACCGCAACTCCCGCTCCGAGCTGGCCGCGCTGCGGACGAACGTCGAACTCGCCACCGCCTCGGACGAGCTGACGTTCTCCTTCGAGGACACCGTCCAGGTCGACGGTGCCGCCAAGGACCTCTACGACTTCGTCAACGAGGCCGACCGCTGGTCCGAGCGGCTGCCGCACGTGGCGACCGTCCGGCTCACCGAGGACACCCCGGGCCTGCAGACCCTGGAGATGGACACCCGGGCCAAGGACGGCTCCACGCACACCACCAAGTCGTACCGGGTCTGCCTGGACGGCCGGAAGATCGCCTACAAGCAGACCACCCTGCCGGCCCTGATGAACCTGCACACCGGCTACTGGACCTTCCGCGAGACCGACGAGGGCACCTTCGCCTCCTCGCAGCACACCGTCGTGCTGCGCCCCGAGAACATCGCGAAGATCCTCGGCCCTCAGGCGGGAGTCGCCGAGGCCCGGGAGTACGTGCGGGGGGCGCTCAGCACCAACAGCCGCGCCACCCTGAACCACGCCAAGGCGTACGCCGAGGCGAGGCGCTGACCCATGGCCGGTGCCGACACGGTCGACACGCACGTCCTGGTGGTCGGCGCCGGCCCCGTCGGGCTGATGCTCGCCGGGGAGCTGCGCCTCGGCGGCGCCGACGTGACCGTCCTGGAACGGCTGGCCGCCCCGACGACGGAGTCCCGGGCGTCCACCCTGCACGCCCGGACGATGGAACTGCTGCGGCAGCGCGGCCTGCTGGACGGGCCCGGCGGTTTCAGCGACCCCGAGCCGCCGCCGAACGAGCCCCGCGGCCACTTCGGCGGCCTCCCCCTCGACCTCACCCTGCCCAGCAGCCACCCCGGGCAGTGGAAGGTCCCGCAGACCCGCACCGAGGAACTCCTCGGCGCCTGGGCGGCGCGGCTCGGGGCGCGGGTGCTGCGGGGCCATGAGGTCCTGGAGCTGGCGCAGGAACCGGACCAGGTCCGGCTCGTCGCCGAACACCAGGGCGTCCGGCGGGAGTTCACCGCCCGGTACGTCGTCGGCTGCGACGGCGAGCAGTCGGCCGTACGACGCCTCGCGGGCATCCCCTTCCCCGGCGACGACGCCGGACGGGAGCTGATCCGCGCCGACGTCGACGGCATCGACATCCCGAACCGGCGGTTCCAGCGGCTGCCGAACGGGCTCGCCATCGCCGCCCGGCGCGGCGACGGTGTCACCCGGGTGATGGTCCACCGGTTCGGCACCCCGCCGCGCACCGGGCGGGCCCGCTTCGCCGACATCGTGGCCGCCTGGCGGGACGTCACCGGCGAGGACATCGCCCATGGCACCCCGCTGTGGGTGAACTCCTTCGGCGACGCCTCCCGGCAGGCCGAGCGCTACCGCGCGGGCCGGGTGCTGCTCGCCGGCGACGCGGCCCACCAGCAGATGCCGATCGGCGGCCAGGCCCTCAACCTCGGTCTCCAGGACGCCGTGAACCTCGGCTGGAAGCTCGCGGCCACCGTCCTCGGCCGCGCCCCGGCGGGGCTGCTGGACACCTACCACGACGAACGGCACGCCGTCGGCCGCCGCGTCCTGTCCAACATCCGCGCCCAGGCCCGGCTGCTGCTCGGCGGGCCCGAGGTGGAGTCGCTGCGCTCGGTCGTCGGCGAACTCACCTCGTACGAGAAGGTCCGGGCGCACCTCGCCGGGATGATCAGCGGCCTCGACGTGCGGTACGGGGCCGCCGAGGGCGACGAGGCCGCACCGGCCGGCGCGCGGCTGCCCGAGCTGCGGCTCGACTCGGGAGCGAGCACGGCCGAACTGCTCCGCCCGGCCCGCGGGTTGCTGCTCGTGACCGACCCGGCGCTCGCCGCGGCGGCGGAGGGCTGGTCGGCGTCCGTCGACACCGTCGTCACCCGCCCCACCGGCCCCCTGGAGGGCCACGCCGCCGTGCTCGTACGACCGGACGGATACGTCGCCTGGGCCGGCGACAGGGCGGACGGCCTGCTCCCGGCCCTCGCCCGCTGGTTCGCACCCGACCGGCGCACCCCCCACCCACCACAACCGACCGTCAGGAGAAGGAAGATGGGCAACCTGACCGGAAAGACCGCGCTCGTCACCGGCGCCAGCCGGGGCATGGGCCGGGCCACCGCCGAACGCCTCGCCGCCGACGGCGCGCTGGTCGCCGTGCACTACGGCAGCAGCGCGGAGGCCGCCGCCGAGGTGGTCGCCGGGATCGAGAAGGACGGCGGGCGGGCGTTCGCCGTCGGGGCCGAACTGGGCACGCCCGGTGACGTCCACGAGCTGTTCCTCGCGCTGGAGGCGGGACTCAAGGAGCGCACCGGCGAGACCGAGCTGAACATCCTGGTCAACAACGCGGGCGTGATGGGCGGCGTCAAGGCCGAGGACACCACCCCGGAGCAGTTCGACCGGATCTTCGCCGTCAACGCCAGGGCGCCGTTCTTCGTCATCCAGCGGGCGCTCGCCAACATGCCCGACGGCGGCCGGATCGTGAACATCTCCTCCGGCCTGACCCGGTTCGCCAACCCCGACGAGATCGCCTACGCCATGAGCAAGGGGGCCGTCGAACAACTGGCCCTCCACTTCGCCAAGTTGCTGGGCCCGCGCGGGATCACCGTCAACAGCGTCGCGCCCGGCATCACCCGCAACGGCAACCCGCTGTTCGACATCCCCGAGGCCGTCGAGGCCATGTCCGCGCTGTCCGCCTTCAACCGCGTCGGCGAGCCACAGGACGTCGCCGACGTCGTCGCCTTCCTCGTCTCCGACGACGCCCGCTGGGTCACCGGCTCCTTCGTCGACGCGAGCGGCGGCACGCTCCTCGGGTGACGCGGTGACCAGGACCCTTCCGTCACCGGTCGCGACCGGCCCGGACGAGCGGTTCGGCCCCCGGCTGTGGGGGCTGCTGCTCGTCCTCGCCGGCAACATGCTCATCGACGCGCTGGAGGTGTCCGTGGCGGTGGTGGCGCTGCCCGCCATCGGCACGGACCTGGGACAGCCGCCGACGGTCACCCAGTGGGCGATGACCGGCTTCGCGGCCGGCTTCGGCGGCCTGCTCCTCTTCGGCGCCCGCGTGGTGACCCTCCTCGGCCGCCGCCGCGTCTACCTGGCCGCCCTCCTCGCCTTCGCCGCCGCCTCCGCCCTCAGCGCCCTCGCCCACGACCCCTGGCTCCTCCTGGCCACCCGCCTGCTCAAGGGCTTCTGCGCCGCCCTGACGGCCCCCACCGGCCTGGCGATCATCACCAGCACCTTCCCGGAGGGCCGCCCGCGCTCCCGGGCGGTCTCCGTCTACACCCTGTTCGGCGCGGGCGGCTTCACGGCGGGGCTGGTCCTGTCCGGCTGGCTGACAGAGACGTCCTGGCGCTGGGCCTTCGCTTTCCCGGCGCCGGTGGTGCTCCTGCTGTTCGCGCTCGGGCTTCGCCTGATACCGGGGGAGCCGCCGGGCACCGCAAAGGGAACCGGCCCGGGCGTTGCGAGCGCCCCAAAGGGGCGCGGGGCTGTGTCGGATATGCGGCTACCGCCGCGTGGGCGCGACCAGCCCCCACGGCGCCGCGCTTGGACCACGACCGCCCGCCGTTACGACATCCCCGGCGCCCTCACC
Source organism: Streptomyces sp. NPDC086519 (assembly GCF_040686075.1). Lineage (NCBI taxonomy): Bacteria > Bacillati > Actinomycetota > Actinomycetes > Kitasatosporales > Streptomycetaceae > Streptomyces > Streptomyces sp. NPDC086519. The sequence goes on along the minus strand of NZ_JBFBJL010000002.1, from coordinate 133,891 downwards.
TTCCTGGGAGCCCTCCTCGCCCTCGTCCAAGGCATCACCCAACTCCCGGCCCACGGCTGGAGCGACCCGAGAGCCGTCGGCCCGCTCTGCACGGCTGCCCTCTTCGCGCTGGCCTTCTGGCAGATCGAGCACCGCTCGGCCCACCCCCTGCTGGCCATCGGCCCCTCGCTGCGCCGCAACCCCGCCCTCATCCGCTCCGCCGCCGGCGCCGCCTGTCTCAACGGGTCCTACCTGGGCCTCCTGTTCGTCCTGACGTACCAGACCCAGACCCTCGCCGGCTGGTCCCCCCTGCGCACCGCGCTCGCCCTGCTCCCGGCCGCCGCGCCCCCGGCGCTCACCGCGCCGGCCGCCGGCCGCCTGGTCGCCAGGTTCGGTGCCCCGCCCCTCATCGCGGCCGGCGCCGCCTGTGCCTTCGCGGGCTGTCTGCTGCAACTACGGCCGCACGCATGGCCGTTGGACTACCCGGGCCGGATGCTGCCGACCCTCCTCCTCATCGGCGCCGCCTTCGTGCTCTCCTTCGCCGCACTCAACATGCAGGCGATGTCCCGCCTCGCCCCCGCCGACCGGCTCACCGGCAGCGGCCTGTACCAGACGGCCGTACAGCTCGCCGCGCTCCTCGCGGTCGCGCTCGTCGCCGCCCTGCTCGCCGCCCACGCGCCGACGCCCGGCGCGGGTCCGGCCGCCGCGGCCGCCGCCTGCCGGCCGGCGCTGACCCTGGTCGCCGCCCTCGGCTTCCTGGGCCTGCTCGTCGGCCTCACCGGCCTGATCCGCACCCCACCCCCACCCTCCTCACTCCACCACGGGGAATGACCATGGACCAGACAACCCAGACCTGGGTCTTCGACGACCTGGACGACGAACTCGACGACCTCGACTACGAGTTCGAGCACGACCAGATCGTCGAGGTGGTGCCGCCCAGCCTCACGCACCTCGCCTCCGTCGGCCTCGCCGAACGCACCCGGCTCATCGACGCGTACGTCCGCGGCGAACTCGCCCGGGTGCTGCGGGTGGCCCCGGAGAGCATCGACACCGTGGGCCGCCCGATGAACAGCCTGGGCATCGGGTCCATCACCGGCCTGGAACTCCAGCGCCGGATGGAGGCCTCGCTCCGCGTCGACGTCAACCTGAACCGGCTGCTGCGCGCCAACAGCGCCGCCGAACTGGTCGACTGCCTCGCCGGACAGCTCGGCCCGGAGGACAGCCCGCACAAGCACGCCGGCCGGGACGAGCACCACCTGGTCACGCACGTGCCGAGCCCGAGGTGATCGGGCAGATGCCGGTCCTGGAGTTCGGGACGGCCACCCTCGCCGCCGGGCCGGCACTGCCCGCGGCCGGGCACCTGGACGTCTGGCTGGTCCGCCGGGCCGCCCTGGAGACCGCGGCCGAACTGCTCGACCTGTCCGAGCTGAGCGAACCCGAGCGCCGGCGGACCGCGTCCTTCGTCCGGCCCGCGGACGGGGTGACGTACGCCTCCGCGCATGTCGCCCTGCGCCGGCTGCTCGGCGCCTACCTGGGGCTGCCCCCGCAGGACGTGCCGTTCGTGCGGGAGCCCTGCCCGGGCTGCGCCGAGCCGCACGGCCGGCCGGCGGTCGCCCACCCCGACCCGCCGCTGCACTTCTCCCTCGCGCACAGCCACGGCATGGCCGTGGTCGCCGTCTCGCGTACGGTCGTCGGCGCCGACGTGGAGCGACTCCCGCGCGCCGAGACCGTCGAGGTCTGCACCCCGGCACTGCACCCGGGGGAGCAGGCGGAACTGGCCGCGCTCGGCGACGCCGGGGAGCGGCGCGCGGCCTTCGGGCGGCTGTGGACCCGCAAGGAGGCCTACCTCAAGGCACTCGGCACCGGGCTCTCCCGCGACCCCGGCCACGACTACCTGGGCGCCGACCCGGACCGCAGGCCGGCCGGCTGGACGCTCCTCGACCTGCCGTCCGGGCCGCGGCACAACGCGGCCGTCGCGGTGCGCGGCGGGGCGCCCGACCAGGTCACCGTGCGCTGGGTGCCGCCGACCGCGCTGTACGCGGGCGAGACGGTCGACCTGGACGCCGACGGGACGGTGGGCGTGCCCGTGGGCGTGACCACCCGAGTATCCGACTGGGGAGCGTGACCCGCCAATGTCACTCGAACAGCAGACCGACCGCCCGAGCCTGCACGACCGTGAGCACCGCGGCCAGTGGACCGCCGCCGAGCGCATCGAGGAACTCGGCCTGATGAAGGAGGCCGCCCGGCACGGTGATCCGCTCGCCACCGAGCGCCAGCACGCCAAGGGCAAGCTCACCGCGTACGAACGTATCGAACTCCTGCTCGATGAGGGGTCGTTCAACGAGGTCGAGATGCTCCGCCGGCACCGCGCCACCGGCTTCGGCCTGGAGAAGAAGCGGCCGTACACCGACGGCGTGATCACCGGCTGGGGCACGGTCCACGGCCGTACCGTCTTCGTCTACGCGCACGACTTCCGCATCTTCGGCGGCGCCCTCGGCGAGGCCCATGCCCAGAAGATCCACAAGATCATGGACATGGCCATCGCGGCGGGTGCGCCCCTGGTGTCCCTCAACGACGGCGCCGGCGCCCGGATCCAGGAGGGCGTCTCCGCCCTCGCCGGCTACGGCGGCATCTTCCAGCGCAACACCAAGGCGTCCGGTGTCATCCCGCAGATCAGCGTGATGCTCGGGCCGTGCGCGGGCGGCGCCGCCTACTCGCCCGCCCTGACCGACTTCGTCTTCATGGTGCGGGACATCTCCCAGATGTTCATCACCGGCCCCGACGTGGTGAAGGCGGTGACCGGCGAGGAGATCACCCAGAACGACCTCGGCGGCGCCGACGTCCACGCCGGTGCCTCGGGCGTGGCCCACTTCGCCTACGACGACGTGCGCAGCTGCCTGGAGGACGTGCGGCACCTGCTGTCGCTGCTGCCGTCCAACAACCGTGACCTGCCGCCCCGTTCGGTGACCGCCGACCCGGCCGACCGGCGCACCGACCGGGTGGTGGAACTGGTCCCGGACGACCCCGGGCGGGTCTACGACATCCGGGCCGTCATCGAGGAGATCGTCGACGACGGCGACTACTTCGAGATCCAGCCCGGCTGGGCCACCAACGTGGTGTGCGCGCTGTCCCGGCTGGACGGCGACGTGGTCGGCCTCGTCGCCAGCCAGCCCGCCTCGTTCGCCGGGGTCCTGGACATCGACGCCAGCGAAAAGGCGGCGCGGTTCGTGCAGTTCTGCGACGCCTTCAACATCCCGCTGGTCACCCTGATCGACGTACCGGGCTTCCTGCCGGGCGTGGACCAGGAGCACAACGGCATCATCCGGCGCGGCGCCAAGCTGCTCTACGCGTACTGCAACGCCACCGTGCCGCGGATCTCCCTCGTGCTGCGCAAGGCCTACGGCGGCGCCTACATCGTCATGGACTCCCGGTCCATCGGCACCGACCTCGCCCTGGCCTGGCCGTCCAACGAGATCGCCGTGATGGGCGCCGAGGGCGCGGCGAACGTCATCTTCCGCCGGGAGATCGCCGCCGCGGACGACCCCGAGTCCACCCGCGCGCAGAAGATCAAGGAGTACCAGGCGGAGCTGATGCACCCCTACTACGCGGCCGAGCGGGGCCTGATCGACGACGTCATCGACCCGCGCGAGACCCGCTCCACCCTGATCCGCGCCCTCGCGATGCTCCGCAGCAAGCAGGCCGACCTGCCGTGCCGCAAGCACGGCAACCCGCCGCAGTGAGCGCGCCGGAGAGCGTGAAGGCCCCGGGCGGCGCGGACGGTGCCCTGGTCATCAGGGTCGTGAAGGGGCAGGCGAGCGCCGCCGAGCTCGCCGCCCTCACCACCGTCCTGCTCGCCCGCGCGGCCGCCCTCGCCGCGGTGGACCCCTGCCCCCTGGAGCCCCGCCCGGTGGCCGCCTGGCGCCGCCCGGAACGCCTGGCGACCCACCGCGACCCCCGAGGCTGGCGCGTCACCGGCAGCCGCGCGGCCTGACCGGCGGCGCGCACGGCTTTACCAGCCGCCGTGCGGCTGACCGGCGGCCAGACGGCGTGGCCGGCCCCCTCGACCGAATCCCCGACCGAATCGGAGTCACGGACCCCATGACCTCCCCGCCCCTCGACCGCACCGACACGCTCTCCGCCCTGCGCTCCGAACTCGACTCTCTGCGGGTCGAGTTCGGGGCTCTCGCCGACCGTGCGGCGGTCGCCGAACTGATCGACCGCTACATCACCCTGCTCGACACCCAGGACGACCACGGCTTCGACCCCACCTGGCCGGTCACGGTCTTCACCCCGGACTGCCGCCTGGAGTTCCCGGTCGGCGCCGTCGAGGGCCGGGACCAGGCCGCCGCCTTCCACCACGACCGCAAGTCCCGCTTCGCCCGCACCCACCACCTGGCCGCCAACTACGGCATCCACGTGTCCGGGGACACCGCCCGCGTCCGCGTCCACCTCATCGCGTCCCATGTGCACCACGAGGACGGCCCGGACCCGGACGGCCGCTTCGACATCGGCGGCTACAGCGAGGGCGAGGCGGTCCGCACCCCGGACGGCTGGCGGCTGCACCGCTGGCGGTTCCGGCTGCTGTGGTCCGACGGCGCCGGCCCCCGCCCCGGCCCCGACCCCCGCGAACTGCGCAGTTCCCAGCCCCGACCACGCCACCCGAAAGGACGATGAGACCGTGTCAGGCATACCAGCCACCACCGCGCTGAACCTGGGCGCCCTGCGCGACACCTCCGGCGACGACCGACGGCAGGCATTCGAGACGTTCCTCTGCCAGAACCTCGCCCGACACCTGGACATCCCCCCGGCCCACCGCATCGCCCGCAACCGCCCCCTCTACACCCAGGGCATCGACTCCCTCACCGCGCTGACCCTCCAGCGCACCCTGGAGGCGGCCCTGAACATCCCGGTACCGGCCCACCATCTGCTGCGCGAGCAGTCGGTCGGCGAACTGGCCGCGACCCTGAGCGAGTTGGTCGACCGCAGCTGAGCCCCGGGACGGCGCCACCGGTGGCCGGGCCCGGTCCCACCGGTGGCCTCGGGCACCCGGCGACGGAGACAACGTTGTCGCCCGAGTACTCGCGGCCGTTCGCGAGTGAAAGCCGTCGGGGCGCTTGCTGTCACTTCCTGCGCCCATCGGCTGGAATCTGTGACGCTGCCCCCGCGGGGGCGGAGACGGGGATGGCGGGACGCCGACGTGGCCGTGGCGCCCGGTCAGGGGCCGCGGCCACGGACTCGCTCAGCGCGCGTGCGCTGTTCTCACGACGTCACCGGTGGATCATCCGGCGACGCCCGCCGCGCGCCCCACCGTCCGGGTGACAAAGTTGCCGCGGCTGCCGGCTGCCGGCGGCCCGGACGCGCAGCGTGACGTACCGCGCCGGCGCGGGGGCCCTCAGGGGGACGGCGACCTTGCCGTTGCCCCGGCCGCTGAGGCGGGCCGTGGTCCAGGGGGCGCCGTCGTCGTAGGACGGTTCCACCTTCCTGGTGGCGAGCGCCGCGGGCGCCTATCTGGGCGGCCGAGTCGCTGAGGGTCGCCTCGGCCTTACCGTCGAGCCACACCTTCGCCACGCCGCCCTCGAACCCGGGCTGCGCGTCCTGGCCGCCGCCCGAGACGTCCGCGTCACGCCCCCGCGCCCCATTGCCCGTTTCCCGACGCGCGCCGAGCATGCGGGGGCGGCTCCTCGTAGGAGCCGGTTTCAGCCGGAGTCAGCCGGACTCCCGCACCCCCGGCCGAGGCGGGGCATGCTGTGAATCGGTACCGGCCGGACGCGGTATGGCCTGCGGAAAAGTGGCCAATCCGACCTGCTGTCAGTGGCGCCCCCGGCAGGACTCGAACCTGCGGCCAAGCGCTTAGAAGGCGCCTGCTCTATCCACTGAGCTACGGGGGCCGGTTGTGCTGGCCTCGTACGTACTGCCCTGGTGGGGGCGGGTCCGTGACGTTGCCGGGGACAAGGATAGGACTTGCTGATCCGTGTCCCTGTTGCTTCGCCTCCGTGGCTCAATGTGGAGGTTCGGTGAAGCGGTCCTGATAATCGCAGGCAGGTACGAATCGTGCATCGCTTTTGGCGCCTGGCGCACCGGGTGTTGTGCACTCGTTATGCCTGGACTGTGCCTCCGTCCCGGTCGCCCCTTCCGTCCGTTGTGTCCTGTCGGCGCGCAGACATGTCTATATGCTTCAGAATTCCCCTAAAATTGGGCATTCTTCGCATGTGGTGACCTTGGACGTACGGCCTCAGCTGCTCGACACACTCTCCGCCCTGCGCGACCGTGTCGCTGCCGCACGCTTCCCGCTGCCCCTGGCGGGGGCTCCACGCGCGCGTGCCAACCGCGACGAACTCCTCGCACAGCTCGACGACTATCTGGTGCCCCGCCTCAGAGAGCCCGAAGCGCCACTTCTGGCCGTCGTGGGCGGCTCCACGGGCGCGGGCAAGTCGACCCTCGTCAACTCACTCGTGGGCCGCCGGGTCAGCGAGGCGGGCGTGCTGCGGCCGACCACCCGCACGCCGGTCCTGGTCTGCCATCCGGAGGACCATCACTGGTTCAGCGGCATGCGCGTGCTGCCCGACCTCACTCGCGAGTGGGTACCGCACCAGGAGCCCCGCGACGACCTCCTCCTCCCCGGCGAGAACCCCGCGCGCGTGCTGCGCGTGGAGACCGCGGAGAGCATCCCCCGCGGCCTCGCCCTGCTCGACGCCCCGGACATCGACTCCCTGGTCGTCGACAACCGCGTCCTCGCCGCAGAACTCATCTGCGCCGCCGACGTCTGGGTGATGGTGACCACGGCAGCCCGCTACGCCGACGCCGTCCCCTGGTACCTGCTGCGCACCGCCAAGGAGTACAACGCCGCCTTGGTGACCGTCCTCGACCGGGTCCCGCACACGGTCGTCTCCGAGGTCTCCCGGCAGTACGGCGCCCTCCTCACCAAGGCCGGACTCGGCGACGTACCCCGGTTCACGGTGCCCGAGCTGCCCGAGTCGGCCTGGGGCGGCGGGCTGCTCCCGGCCACCGCGGTCGCCCCGCTGCGCGCCTGGCTCCTCCACCAGGCCCAGGACCCCGGCGCCCGCAGCCACACCCTGGCCCGCACCGCCCACGGCCTCCTCGACTCCCTCAAGGCCCGCCTGCCCGAGCTGGCCGGCGCCGCCGCCGCCCAGTACGCCGCCACGCTGCGCCTGACCTCCGCCGTCGACACGGCGTACGACAGCGAGCACGCGCGCGTGCGAGGACGCCTGCAGAGCGGAGCCGTCCTCGCCGGCGACGCCCTCAAGCGCTGGCGCGCCTACCCCCTGGACTGCACCGCCGGTGAACTCCTGGACGCCCTGGCAGAGAGCCTCGCCGCCCTGCTGCTGTGCGCCGTCACCGCCGCCGACGAACGCGTCGACGACGCCTGGCGCCGCGAGCCGGCCTCCGCCGCCCCCGGCCTCGCCGACCGCGACCCCTCCCTGGAGAGCGCCGAGCACCGCATCGGCCTCGCCGTCCGGCGCTGGCGGCGCGAGCTGGAGGAGTACGCCGAGGACGAGGTGCGCGAACTCGACCGCGGCGTCGCCCCGGACTCCGAGGCCGTCGCCGCCCTGGTGGCCACCGCGCTGCTCGGCGGACGGCGTACCAGGGCGGCGGGGGAGCGGCTCGCCGAGCGCATCGGCGCCCATGGCGCGCTGCGGCTGCGTGACCGGGCGGGACGGCTGCTCACCGAGCACGTGGACCGCGTCCTGTACGCCGCGCGCGAGCGCCGCCTCGCCCCGCTGGACGCCCTCGATGTGCACCCCGAACCCCAGTCCGAACTCATCGCCGCCCTGTCCGTCCTGCAGAAGGAGAGGTGACCGGTGACCGCCGTCACTGACCACGACCACACGGATCACATGGAACGCATGGATCACACCAGTGACTACACCGGTGACCACGCCAGCGACGTCGAGACCGGCCCGACCGCGGCGGACTCCGCACCGGACGCCGGACGGGAGTCCGTACGGGAGTCCGGACGGGAACGTGTCCCGGACGGCGCCCAGCAACGGGACGGGACCGAGGGGGAGCCCAAGGGGCCCAAGGGGCCCCACGCGTCCGCGGGCGCCGGCAGAGCCACCGAGCGCCCGCGAGCCGCCGAAGCCATCGGATCTCCGCAGGCTCCCGAGGCGGCCGAGGCCGCCGCCGGAACCGAGAACGTCCCGCACGCGCGCGTGCGGGACCAACAACGGGAGCCGGCCGACGACGGCCCGCCCGCCGCCGACGATCCGGCCGCCGACGACGCGTGGGACGACGGCCTCATCGCCCGCCGCGTCACCGAGACCGCCAAAGCCGCCGTCCCCGTCCTGGAGCCCCGCGGCCCCGGCGCCCCGCCCCCCGCCCCGCTCGCGTACGACGGCCCCCTGCGCTCCCGCCTCGACGCACTGCGCGAACTGGTCGGCCTCTCCCGCACCCGCCTCGACAGCAACACCCTCGCCGAGGCCGGCCGGGTCCTGGACGAGGCGGCCACCCGGCGCCGGCTCTCCGGCCAGCACACCGTCGTCGCCCTCGCCGGCGCCACCGGCAGCGGCAAGTCCCAGCTGTTCAACGCGCTCGCCGGAGTCGCCATCTCGGAGACCGGGGTGCGACGGCCCACCACCGCCGCGCCCATCGCGTGCAGCTGGAGCGACGGCAGCGCGGCCCTCATCGACCGGCTCGGCATCCCCGGCCGGCTGCGCCGCCGCCCCGTGCACAACCCGGAGGCGGACGAGCAACTGCGCGGCCTGATCCTGATCGACCTGCCCGACCACGACTCGGCCGCCGTCCAGCACCGCGAACAGGTCGACCGGATCCTGAAACTGGTCGACGCGGTGATCTGGGTCGTCGACCCCGAGAAGTACGCCGACGCGGTCCTCCACGAGCGCTATCTGCGGCCCATGGCCGGCCACGCCGAGGTCATGTTCATCGTCCTCAACCAGACCGACCGGCTGCCCGGCGAGGCCAGGGACCAGGTCCTGGACGATCTGCGCCGGCTGCTCGACGACGACGGCATCGCGCTCGGCGAGTACGGCGACCCGGGCGCGACCGTGCTCGCGCTGTCCGCGCTCACCGGCGACGGCGTCGGCGAACTGCGCGATGTGCTCGGCCAGTTCGTGTCCGAGCGGGGCGCGGCGGCGCGCCGTGTCGCCGCCGACCTGGACGCCGCCGCGGCCCGGCTGCGCCCGGTCTACGCCACCGGGCGGCGCGCCGAGCTCAGCGAGGAGGCGCGCGACGAGTTCGCGGCGCGGCTCGCGGACGCGGTCGGCGCCACCGCCGCCGGCGAGGCCGCCGAACGGGCCTGGCGGCGCAACGCCAACCGGGCCTGCGGCACGCCCTGGCTGCGGCTGTGGCGCTGGTACCAGAAGCGCGGCGAGCCGCCCACCGGGCGCCTGCGGAAGGCCCAGCCGGAGGAGGAGGCCACGGCGCGGCAGCGCGTCGAGCAGGCGGTGCGCACGGTCTCCGAGCGGGCCTCGGCCGGGCTGCCCGCGCCCTGGGCGCAGGCGGTGCGCGAGGCGGCCGTACGCGGCTCGCAGGGCCTTTCGGAGGCGCTCGACGAGCTGGCCGCACGGGCCGGGCTGCCGCCGGGGCGGCCACCGCGGCCGGGCTGGTGGCCGGTGGCGGTGCTCACCCAGGCCGCCATGACGCTCCTCCAGGTGCTCGGCGGGCTGTGGCTGGTCGGGCAGATCGCCGGGGTGATGGCGCCCAACCTGGGCGTTCCGGTGCTGTTGATGATCGCCGGGATCGTCGGCGGACCGCTGGTCGAGTGGGGCTGCCGGATCGCCGCCCGCGGACCGGCCCGCCGGTACGGCCTGGAGGCCGAGCGCCGGCTCCGGGAGGCGGCGGCCGGCTGCGGACGGGCCCGGGTCCTGGACCCGGTGGCGGCGGAGCTGCTGCGCTACCAGGAGGTGCGGGAGCAGTACGGGAGGGTGACACGGGCGGGCGCCGGAGTGAGGTGACGCGGGCGGGCGCCGGAGTGAGGTGCCGCGGGCGAGGCCGGCCGGGATCGGGTGTCGCGGGCGGCGCCGGGGCCGGGGGACGCGAACGGATCGGGGCCGGGGGACGCGGACGGGCCGGGGTGAGGTGAGGCTCCGGCCGGGGCCGGGGCCGGGGGCGCGGGTCACCCGTCCGGGCGGTGGAGTTTTCCACAGGTCGGCGGTGGTCCACAGCGCCCGGCGGACCCGGGCCGGCGGCGGCAGTCTGGTCCCACGGCGATCACGACGCACATGGGCTGCACCCCGATGTACGAGGATGCGCGCGAATGCACCCCCGATGTGCTCGGACGGATGCGGGCGCACACGGACACGTTCGGCGAGCGAGAACGCGAACGCGAGCGAGAACGCGAACGCGAACGCGAACGCGAACGCGAACGCATCCCCTGCACGCGGTCGCCGCGGTGGACACAGCCGTACGGGACGGACCCGTACGCGGATCCGCCCGGCCACGGCGGCCGGGCGAGGGAGGGGTTCGTGATGAACGAGACGATGGTCTGCGCGGTGGGCAACGTGGCGACGCAGCCGGTGTTCCGGGAGCTGGCGGCGGGACCGTCGGCGCGGTTCCGGCTGGCGGTGACCTCGCGCTACTGGGACCGTGAGAAGAACGCCTGGACGGACGGCCACACCAACTTCTTCACGGTGTGGGCCAACCGGCAGCTCGCCACCAACGCGGCGACCTCGCTGGCGGTCGGCGACCCGGTCGTCGTGCAGGGGCGGCTGAAGGTGCGCACCGAGACCCGGGAGGGGCAGCAGTGGGCCTCCGCCGACATCGACGCGGTCTCGATCGGGCACGACCTGGCCCGCGGCACGACGGCCTTCCGGCGCACCGGCAAGCCCGACACGACGACACCCGCACCGGCACCGGCGCCACCGAGCCCGGAACCGAACTGGGAGACACCGGCGGAGTCCCCCGACACGTCCGCACAGGCGCAACCGGAACCGGCGGCGGTGACCTGATGTGACGTGAACCACCCCCGCACTGACCGCCCTTGACGGCTTATCGGCGAATGCGCTGCGCGGCGCCCGCCGCCACGACCGCGGTGACCGGGTGGATTTGCCGACAAGCCACGCTCACCGAGGCTCCCGCGATAACGATTGCGGATCGGATCGCTCATCGGACCATCTCACCGGGAAAGGCCGGTCCGGCTGATCCATAGGATGCCGGGCGTGGCCCCCGGGGCCGCTGATTCTGCTGGTGGGACCATCCCCCCCCCGCGTCCAACGGGTCCTGCTCGAAGGGGAATTCTGTGCTCGCTGCGTTCTCTGGTCCTTCGGCGCCCCGCGCGTCCACCAGGCACTACGGCACCGCCGTGGCCGCGAGAGGCATGGCCCGCCTCGCCGCCGCGACCCTGGTGTCCGGGCTGGTGGCCGCCGTCGCGCTGACCGGCGCCGGCCGGGCCGCGGCCGACGACGGGACCGCCGCGAGCCAGAGCGGGGCGACGGCGACCATGGGCGGGCTGAAGACCTACGGCGAGGCCGTGGTCCACGGCGACGGCGGCGACGAGCAGGTGGCCGCGGGCCTGTTCGAGATGTCCGTGGACGGCGGCGGCACGCTCCAGACGTACTGCGTCGACCTCCACAACCCCGCCCAGCGGGACGCCAAATACCGCGAGACCGCGTGGAGCGGCACCTCGCTCGGCGCCAACAAGAACGCCGGCGACATCCGCTGGATCCTGCAGAACTCCTACCCGCAGGTCAACGATCTCGCGGCGCTGGCCCGCAAGGCCGGGGTCGGCAGCCTCACCGAGCAGGACGCGGCGGCCGGCACCCAGGTGGCGATCTGGCGCTACTCGGACGGGGCGGACGTCGACGCCGTCGACCCGCAGGCCGAGAAGCTGGCCGACTACCTGGAGAGGAACGCCCGCGGCCAGAACGAACCGCAGGCCTCGCTGACCCTCTCCCCGGCGGCCGTCTCCGGCCGGCCGGGCGGCCTGCTCGGCCCGGTGACGGTCCACACCAACGCGCGCACGGTCACCGTGATACCGCCGTCCGACGCGGCGCTGAGCGGCGTACGGATCACCGACAAGACCGGCAAGCCGGTCACCACCGCCCAGGACGGCGGCAAGCTGTACTTCAAGGTCCCGGACGACGCCGCGGACGGCTCGGCCGAACTGACCGTCCAGGCGTCGACGACGGTGCCCGTCGGCCGCGCCTTCACCTCCGACAGCCGCAGCCAGACGCAGATCCTGGCCGGCTCCAGCGAGTCGACGGTCGCCGCGACCGCGAACGCGACCTGGGCGGGCCAGGGGTCGATACCGGCACTGTCGGCCGAGAAGGACTGCGCCCGGGGCGGCGTGGACATCACCGCGGCCAACACCGGGGACAAGCCGTTCACCTTCGAGCTGGTGAGCACCGAGTACGCCATCCCCGCCGGCACCTCGCGCACGGTGACCATCCCGCTCCAGGAGGACCAGGCCTACGACTTCACGATCACCGGCGCGAACGGCCTCGAACGCCGCTTCACCGGCGTCCTCGACTGCAAGACCCAGGGCACCGACGCCGGCCTCACCACCCAGACCCTCAGCGAGCCCAGCCCCGCCTCGGTCGGCGGCGCCGGGGCCGACGTCAACCTGGCCGCGACCGGCGGCGACTCCGCGACCGGCGTGATCACGGGCGTGGCCATCGGCCTGGTGGTGATCGGCGGCGCGGTCCTGGTGATCCTGCGCCGGCGCGAGAACCAGCAGACGGACTGACTCCCGGACGGGCACCATGACGGCATGACCACCTCACCCGCACCCCGCACGTCGTCGTCCTCGGACTCCGTCCTGTCCCTGTGGTCGCACGACTCGGTACTGTCGATCGGCTCGGTGGGCTCCGTGCTCTCCATCGGCTCGGTGGGCTCGGCCCTCTCCGTCGGCTCGATCGGCAGCGCCCTGTCGGCAGGGTCGATCGGCTCGGCCCTGTCCCTCGTCTCGGCCGGTTCCTGGCTGAGCACGGGCTCCGTGCTCTCGGCCAACTCCCGCTGGTCCACCCTGTCCTGGCGCTCCACCCGCGCCTTCCGATCAGCCGGAGCGGTGGGAGCGGTGGCAGTGACCGCCCTGCTCCTGCACAAGGCCCTGCACAAGCCCTCCGTCTAGGAGCTCTCCGCCACCCTGGCCCGATGTGCCGCGACCGTCGTCCGGCCCGCGCACGCATCGGACCAGAACCGGCGTGTCGCCGAGTCGCCCGGCCGATCGATGGTCCTCTGACTGCGGCTCCGGCGGCCTCGGGAGCGACTGGGCCCTTGTCGCGCGATGCTCGACGTGCTCACCTTATGAAGTGAGTTACGGGTGGAGCAGACGTTCGCTCGTGCTGCTCTTCGCGGTCTCGGCGGGGGTTCCGGTGGTGCTCGTCCTCGGAGCCGTCACGGGGTGGAGTCATTCAGTGACGGGCGCACCGGCCTGGGCGTCATGGACGATCGCGGTTCTGGCGGTCTTCACTGGTTTGCCACTTGCCTGGTTCTCCACCACGCCGGGTACCAGGAGCGCGACGAACCTCCTGCTCAAGGCCTACCGCCGCGAGGGACTGGAGTATGTCGAGCAGCAGTACCTGTCCAAGTTGGCGCCTCACAGGGCCGGACTTCAGCTGTTCAACCTCGCGCTCGCCCTTGATCGTGCGGGCGATCAGGATGGCGCCCTCGCGGTCTACCGGCGCGCGGCGGACTGCGGATCTCCGCCGGCCATGGCGAATCTGGCGTATTGGCTGAGCCGGCATGGGGAGAAAGCCGAGGCCCAGGAGTGGTACCGCCGCGCAGTGGAGGCCGGATACACGCGGGTTGTGCCAGGAGCGGGGGAACACTGAGCAGGAGAGGTGTGCGCAGGGGGCGAGCGTGGCGGGAGGTCCGGGCCGGTGACAGGCCAGGACCAGGACGGGGGATGATCCGCTCATGCGCATACGACGAGAGGTCCGCTGGGTCGGGTGGGGGCTGTGGCTTGGGTGCCTGGTGTTCTCCGTCTGGTTCTTCGCGGAGGTGACCACGCTGTTCCTGCAAGCCGAGTCCTGGTGACGCAGCGAGGTGTACGTGCCGCCCCGCGCCGCCCGAGGCAGGCAATCCCAGGCCACGGCGTGATCGCGCACCCGCGGAGCGCCGTTCCCGGCTACGGTTTCGCAGAGCCGGCCTGCCGCTGCTCCGTGCCGGTTGCCGGCGGGACCGTCCGGAGCTTCGCCTCAAGCTGCACCCAGGACAGGTGCGGACCCTCGAGCTCGACGACAGCACTCCAGACAGGGGGCAACTCGGTGAACTCCCCGACCGGCTGCCGGTGCATCCGGACCACCCGGGCCGGGGTCATCACGGCTCCCGGTGGGCTGTCCACCGGGAGCACCGAATCGCCGAGGAAGACCCCCCGCTCCAGACTGACGCTGCGGGCGTGGCAGACCACCCGGTGCGCCGAAGGGCGCTCGTAGACGATCAACACGTGCAGCAGGCCAAAGGGCTCAGTGCCCGTCATGGTGCGGATGCCTCCTTCTGGGGTCCGATGCGGACGAGACAGCAATGCCGACCGCACTGAAGGCCGGAGCCCCCGACCTCAGCGCCCTGATCACCCAACCCCACTGCCGGAGTGGTTACGGCGGCGGCTCGATGTCGGCGGAGCCGAGTACACCACGGCGGGTCGGTGCGGCCCGCACACCCGCTCGGTCGACGGGCGAAGCGAGCGGGGCGACGAGTAGCCCTGGCCGTCCCCGGCCGGCGGCTGTGCCCCACGGCAGGCGCACACGCCGACGGCCCCCGACCGTCTCGCCTGGGGCAGGGGTCGTAAACGTCCCCCGGTGGGTGTGGGATCTGAACCCACGGTGGCTCGCGCCACGGCGGTTTTCAAGATTGTTCGTCTGGTGGTTCCCGACTTCCGACGATATCGAACAGGCCCCGTCACCTGGCCCACGAGTCGGCTGGATCCTGGGCCGTCCCTGGGCCGTCCGAGGCTCCCCGAGGTCACTCAACAGCGACCGGCAGTGACAGAATGGCCGTCGCGACCACCAGTGAAACCCCAGGTCACAGCCCCCCAGTCAAACGGGTTAACACCCAAGGCTGGACGTCAGGCAAGATGGGGTGTTACTTGCCGCGAGAGGATACGAAAAGGCTGCTCACCAGCGGTTTCGTTGCCGATGAGGGGCCGTGTCAGGTGGCTTGGGCCGTGTCTGGGCCGTCCCTGGGGAAGCTCGCCCGCGAGGAAGCCGAATCGACAATGATGTGCTGATGGCGGCTGTCAGCCCGTCGGCCGGAATGCTTGCGGCTTGGCAGCCCATCGAACAGCTTCTCTATGATCTCGCACCCGGTGGCACGGCATCCCAAATGCGCCCGATCGGGAGAATCATCGACTCATTGCCTGATGTACCGCACGACGTGAGGAACTCGCTTCACGACCTGCGCCGCCTCAGGAACGAGGCGGCACACGAACGACGAGTAGAGACCGTTAGTCCGTCAGCCGCCCTCGATTACGTGAGGAGTTGTAGAACCATGCTGACTTGGTTGGAGGAGTACCAGCGTCGGCGTGAGTCGGCCGCCTGAGCCCGGTCCCGGCTTGTTATGAGGCCCGCTCACCAGCGTGCCTCATTGACGCAGGTCATATCAGCACTGCTAGACCTTTAGAAGACGAACTCAGCCGTCCATGAACCCAGGTGAACGACCCCGAACGACGCTCCAGCCCCCACCACCGCAGTTGGAAAGAGTGTTGCTGGTCGACACTGTCGCTGCTTGCGTGTCTGGACGGCGGATCAGCAGCTGCGCACGGCTCGGCCGTCAATTTCCCCGTGGGAGGGTTCTGGTTGAGCGGTAGGTGCAACCATGTGATGTTCCAGGGGTGTTGACCGGTTCGGACGGGGGCGGGGTATGGCGGCCGTGCGGTGGGTGGTGGCGGTGGTGGCCTCGGTTGCGGCGTTCTTTGCCGTGGCTGTGCCGTGGGCGGTGCTGTCTTCGGGTGGGCATGACCCGTGGGAGGTGATCGGCCCGGTCGGCGGCGTGGTCGCGGCCGGGGTGCTGGCCGCGCTGGGCTGGTGGGCCTCCCAGACCGGCACACCCGCAGGCGCCGGGCCGGAGCGCACCGTGCGGCAGTCGGCCCGCGCGAAGGGAAACATCAGGCAGACCGCGGGAAACGTCGGTGCGGTTGACAGGACCGGGCGTCGGCCGGTGCGGGAGAGCATCCGCCAGAAGGGGCGCGGCGGCGGTGACGTTGACCAGGTCGGCGGGGACCGGGCCTGAGGGGGCCGGCGGTGGTGGAGCGTTCGGGGCAGCGTCGTACGCGGCAGCAGGCACGGACGCGGCGTGATGTCACGCAGGTGGCGGGGGACATGCATGTGTATGCGCCACCGGTACCGGGCGCGTCGGTGCAGTGGCCGGTGTGGGTGGGGGACGTGCCGCGGCTCGCAGCGGCGTTCCAGCCGCGTACGGCGATCCGGGACCAGGCCGATGGGGCACGGCGCGAGGGCCGTGACGTGGTGCTGTCCGGGGCGGGCGGAGTGGGCAAGAGCCAGCTGGCAGCGTTCCTGGCGCGCCAGCTGCGGGACCAGGAGCACACAGAGGGTGCCGGTCTGGATGTGCTGGTGTGGGCGAGAGCCACCAGCCTCGACCAGATCGTCACCGCGTACGCGGAAGCAGCCGGGCAACTACATCTTCCCGGGGCCGACCCGGACGACGAAGGCGGGGCGGCACGGCTGTTCGTACGGTGGCTAACGGCTACGCGGCGACGGTGGCTGGTGGTGCTGGACGACCTCACCGACCCGGCTCCCTTGGAGGAATGGTGGCCGGACAGCGGTGCGGGTAACGGCTGGGTGCTGGCTACCACTCGGCGTGAGGATGCCCAGCTCAGCGGCCAGGGCCGGACCCTGATCCGATTCGGCCTCTACACGCGGGACGAGGGGGCTGCCTATCTGCGCCGCCGGCTCACCGACGCCGGACACGCCCACCTCCACGACCCCAACCGGGCGGACGAACTGGCAGACGAACTGGGCGATCTGCCCCTCGCGCTCGGCCACGCCACCGCCTACGTCATCAACACCCGGCGCACGATGCACGACTACCTCACCCTGCTGCGCGACGCCAACAGCCGGCTGAGCGATCTACTCCCGCCCAGCGCCGACACCGAAGGCTACGGACGGCCCGTCACCGTCTCACTCCTGCTCTCTCTCGACGCGGTCGACGAGGCCGACACCAGTCATCTGGCCCGCCCCCTGCTGCACCTCGTCTCCCTTATGGACCCACTCGGCCACCCCGCCACCGCATGGACCACTCCCGCAGCCCTCAGCCATCTGCGCACCGCACGCCCACCACAACGCCGCCGACTGCGCCGCCACTACCCGGCCGTCACCGAAGGCGAGGTGCGTAGCGCGCTGGAATGCCTGCGCACCTATGCCCTGATCACCCAGGACACCGCCACCGCCCCCATCCGTATGCACGCTCTGACCGCCCGCGCGGTGCGGGAAACCTTCCCGTCCGGAACCCTCCCGGCCATGGCCTGTACCGCGGCCGACGCGATCTTGAGCCTGTGGCCCCGCCACGACCACGAGGAACGGGAACTGGCTGCCGCACTGCGTGCCAGCGCGGTGCACCTCGATGAGGTCACTCGCCCTGCCCTGTGGCAGCCCCAAGCTCACCCGTGCATCTACCGGGTCAGCAGCAGCCTCACGGATGCGGGGCTCTACCAGCAGGCCATCGCATACGACGAGACCACCGTTTGCCACAGCACTCGCATACACGGCCCCAACCACCCCGACACCCTTTCCGCCCGCAGCAACCTCGCCGTCTCCTACAGCGATGCCGGGCGGGTCCAGGATGCCCTCGACCTGCTTGAGCGGGTGCTTGCAGACCGGGAGCGCATCCTGGGCGACGACCACCCCGACACCCTCGACGCCCGCAGCAACCTAGCCGTCTCCTACAGCGCTGCAGGACGCATCCAGGATGCCCTCGACCTGCGTGAGCGGGTGCTTGCAGACCGGGAGCGCATCCTGGGCGAGGACCACCCCGACACCCTCTCCGCCCGCAGCAACCTCGCCAACTCCTACAGCGCTGCAGGACGCATCCAGGACGCCCTCGACCTGCGTGAGCGGGTGCTTGCAGACCGGGAGCGCATCCTGGGCGAGGACCACCGCGACACCCTCTCCGCCCGCCACAACCTCGCCAACTCCTACAGCGCTGCAGGACGCATCCAGGACGCCCTCGACCTCAGCGAGCGGGTCCTGGCCGACCGGGAGCGCATCCTGGGCGACGACCACCCCATGACCATCGACGCGCGCCACAACCTTGCCGTCTCCTACAGCGATGCCGGGCGGGTCCAGGATGCCCTCGACCTGCGCATACGGGTCCTGGCCGACTACGAGCGCATCCTGGGCGAGGATCACCCCGACACCCTCGACGCGCGCCACAACCTCGCTGTCTCCTACAGCGATGCCGGGCAGGTCCAGGATGCCCTCGACCTGCGTGAGCGGGTGCTTGCAGACCGGGAGCGCATCCTGGGCGAGGACCACCCCGACACCCTCTCCGCCCGCCACAACCTCGCCATTTCCTACGGCGCTGCAGGACGCATCCAGGACGCCCTCGACCTCAGCGAGCGGGTCCTGGCCGACCGGGAGCGCATCCTGGGCGACGACCACCCCGACACCCTCCGCGCCCGCAGCAACCTCGCCGTCTCCTACAGCGATGCCGGGCGGGTCCAGGATGCCCTCGACCTGCGCGAGCGGGTCCTGGCCGACCGGGAGCGCATCCTGGGCGACGACCACCCCATGACCATCGACGCGCGCCACAACCTCGCCCGCGCCCGTGATGCTGCGGCGGCTGTACAGCAACTCGATACAGCAACCCCAGCAACCGCCGCCGACCTTCAACCCCCTTCAGACGCTCCCGAGTAACCGGTATGCCCCTCCCCGACCGATCTCTGCAGAGCTACGGATCAAAAGCTGTGCTGAGCGCGACGCCCCAGCCTCTTACGAGTCGTCGCGCTCAGCTCCCAGTTCTGTCTGTCCGGTCAGCGATAGGGCCTCTACGCTGCTGTACTACAGGCCGAAGTCCGCATCCGTTTCCAGTCCCTCCGGGTGACAGTGTCCGCGGCTGGTAGCTACACCGAGCACGTCCCGCAAGGCGCCGGCCAACTGCGCGGCGAGAAGGCGCAACTCCTCCCCGTTCGCGGTCTCATCGTCGAGTGCCGGTGCCGCCTGCTCCAGAAGTTGGGACGCCATGCCGAGCTGAATCGACTCGATATGGTCCGCGAGGCGGGACATGAAGCCTTCCGGGTCATCGGTGTTCAGGTAGCAGGGCTTACCCCCCGGCCCCGCCCACGGCAGAAGCCTCAGCCCGCTGTGTGCCGTCATCTCTGCGCCCGCCTCTCGATAATCCATGTTGGCTACCGGCCGACCGCCGGAGTCCCGGACGCTCACTGCTTCAACGCCCCGGGAGTCGTGGCGGCAGACGCTGAGTGGCACGAGCAGTCGCACGCCTCGTAGATCAGCGGGACGTCGATCGGTGCCGAAGCAGGAGAAGACTCCGCGCACGCGTGGTGCGTGCCGACGCGGCAGGCAGTTGACCGGTATGGGGCGGCCGACGCGCCCAGGTCGCCCGGTTGCTGTTGTGGGGACATCAGCCGACCCCCAGAAGGAAGGACCTCGCGTCGGCCCGCGCGTCACCGGCCACGACATCCACCGAGTGCTGTCGTACGCGCCTCTCCCATGCCAGCAAGTAGGGGCGGACAAGCGGGGTGTACTTGCCTCTGAGCAAGTCGCGGTGGCCCGTCCGATCGGAGACCACTCCGAGAGCGACCGTCGACCCGTCAACAGGCGCGGAGGACGCACAAGCAGCTGGCAGCCGAGGCGGCGCTAAGCAGCGGCGGTGCCTGCCTCTGGGGACGTACCGCGCCCTGGTGCGGGCGACGGCGCGGCGGATACGGTTGAGCACGCTGAATCAGCTCCTATCGCTGATGGCTCGGTCCCCCGGCATCGCCCGCCGTGGGGACCGCTTTGCGTACGACCGCCCAGAGGGTGCGGCCGTTCAGGCTGGTGGCGTGGAGCCCGAACCGGTCGGCCTCGGCCACCACATCCAGGACCTCCCTCCACGACTCGGTGGAGAGCGATTCCGGTAACTCCGCTTCGACCGACGTGAAGCCGGCGCGTTCCTCCACGCGCGTGGGGAGCCCGACGGCGGACAGCCGGGCGGCGATGGCCGCCGCGCTAACTCCCGAAGCGGGCACAGGGCAGCCTCCGTCACCAGCGCTCACTTTCAGTGAAGCTAGTTAACTAAATTAGAGCTAGTGGACTAGATTTTCCACATGTCTGAGCAGCCGCCTTACCTCCGCATCGCCGACGAACTCCGGCGGCGGATCGCGGAGCACGTGTGGGAGCCGGGGGACCGCCTTCCCTCCCGGGCGCAGATCGGCCAGGAGTACGGCGTGGGGGAGAACGTCGTCCGTCGCGCGCAGGAACTGCTGATCTCACAAGGTGTGCTGGAGGGGCGAGCCGGATCGGGCACGTATGTCGCCGAGCCACGGCAACGCGTGCGGGTCGTCCGGTCCTCGGCGCGCGAGCAACCCCACGGGTCGCCGTTCCGCGCGGACATGAAGGCCCTTGGCAAGCAAGGGGAGTGGGAGAGCCGGACCGACGCCAAGGTGCCCGCCCCCGCCGATATCGCCGCGCGGCTGGGCATCGCCGAAGGCGGCCTGTGCGTGCGGACCGCGTACGAGTTCCTGGCCGACGGCAGGCCCGTGCAGCTCTCCACGAGCTGGGAGCCCTACGACCTCACCGCCGGCACCCTCGTCGTCCTCCCCGAGGGAGGCCCGCACGCTGGGACGGGCGTCGTGAACCGCATGGCCGCCATCGGGATCACTGTCAGCCATGCCGTGGAGCAGCCGGAGCCCCGGCAGGCGACCGCCGAGGAAGCCTCACTCCTCGGCATCCAGAAGGCCGCTCTCGTCACCCACATCCGGCGGACCTACTACAGCGACCAGGGACGGCCCGTGGAGACCGCGGACATCATCGTGCCCGCCGCCCACTGCGAGATCGTCTACGAGATTCCCATCAACCGGTAGGCGACAGCCCCCTCAGGCCATGATCCAAGGCCCAGACGCCGTGCCCCGGTCGTGCCCCTCGCGTGCCCGATAGAGCGGGAAACCAGGGGGAACAGCGGTGCCCCACGGGCACCTCACACGCCAACGGCCCCCGACCGTCTTGCCTGGTCAGGGGCCGTCCACGTCACCCGGTGGGTGTGGGAATCGAACACGCGATGACTCGCGCCACGACGGTTTTCAGGATTGTTCGTGTGGCGGTCCCTGACTTCCCCGCTTCCACAACACCGTGCCCGATGTCCGCCTCCGCCGGGGAGACGCCAGCTGGAGGAGCAAGGCATCCTCGCCAGGAACCGCCACAGTCCCGACGATATCGAACAGGCCCCGTCACCTGGCCCACGAGTCGGCTGGCTCCTGGGCCGTCCCTGGGCCGTCCGAGGCTCCCCGAGGTCACTCAACAGCGACCGGCACTGACAGACTGGCTGTCGCGACCACCAGCGAAACCCCAGGTCACAGCCCCCCAGTCAAACGGGTTAACACCCAAGGCTGGACGTCAGGCAAGATGGGGTGTATCTGCTCACTGCCAGATTTCAAGCTGCCGGACGGTTTCTCTTGGCTGAGTTCATTTACACCATGCGCAAGGCGCGCAAGGCGCACGGCGACAAGGTGATTCTCGACGACGTCACCCTGAACTTCCTGCCGGGTGCCAAGATCGGCGTCGTCGGTCCGAACGGTGCCGGTAAGTCGACCGTGCTGAAGATCATGGCGGGGATCGAGCAGCCGTCCAACGGCGACGCCTTCATCTCGCCCGGTTACAGCGTCGGCATCCTCATGCAGGAGCCCGAGCTCGACGAGGAGAAGACCGTCCTGGAGAACGTCCAGGAGGGTGTCGCCGAGATCAAGGGCAAGCTCGACCGGTTCAACGAGATCGCCGAGCTGATGGCCACGGACTACTCCGACGCCCTGCTCGACGAGATGGGCAAGCTTCAGGAGGAGCTCGACCACGCCAACGCGTGGGACCTCGACGCTCAGCTGGAGCAGGCCATGGACGCCCTCGGCTGCCCGCCCGGCGACTGGCCCGTCACCACCCTCTCCGGTGGCGAGAAGCGCCGTGTCGCGCTCTGCAAGCTGCTGCTCGAAGCCCCCGACCTGCTGCTGCTCGACGAGCCCACCAACCACCTCGACGCCGAGTCGGTGAACTGGCTGGAGCAGCACCTCGCCAAGTACGAGGGAACCGTCGTGGCCATCACCCACGACCGGTACTTCCTCGACAACGTGGCCCAGTGGATCCTTGAGCTCGACCGCGGGCGCGCGTACCCGTACGAGGGCAACTACTCCACCTACCTGGAGACCAAGGCCACCCGCCTCAAGGTCGAGGGCCAGAAGGACGCCAAGCGGCAGAAGCGGCTCAAGGAAGAGCTGGAGTGGGTGCGGTCGAACGCCAAGGGGCGCCAGGCCAAGTCCAAGGCCCGTCTCGCGCGGTACGAGGAGATGGCCGCGGAAGCCGACAAGATGCGGAAGCTGGACTTCGAGGAGATCCAGATCCCGCCGGGCCCCCGGCTCGGCAACGTCGTCGTCGAGGTCGACAAGCTGAACAAGGCCTTCGGGGAGAAGGTTCTCGTCGACGGGCTGTCGTTCACGCTGCCGCGGAACGGGATCGTCGGGGTCATCGGGCCGAACGGTGCCGGCAAGACCACCCTGTTCAAGATGATCCAGGGGCTGGAGGCGCCGGACTCCGGCGACATCAAGGTCGGCGAGACCGTCAAGATCTCGTACGTCGACCAGGGGCGCGCCAACATCGACCCCAAGAAGACGCTCTGGGAGGTCGTGTCCGACGGGCTCGACTACATCAACGTCGGCCAGGTCGAGATGCCGAGCCGGGCGTACGTGTCCGCGTTCGGGTTCAAGGGGCCGGACCAGCAGAAGCCGGCCGGTGTCCTCTCCGGCGGTGAGCGCAACCGCCTCAACCTCGCGCTCACCCTCAAGCAGGGCGGCAACCTGCTGCTCCTCGACGAGCCGACCAACGACCTGGACGTGGAGACCCTCTCCAGCCTGGAGAACGCGCTGCTGGAGTTCCCCGGCTGCGCCGTCGTCGTCTCCCACGACCGGTGGTTCCTCGACCGGGTCGCCACGCACATCCTCGCCTACGAGGGCGAGTCCAAGTGGTTCTGGTTCGAGGGCAACTTCGAGTCGTACGAGAAGAACAAGATCGAGCGGCTGGGTGCGGACGCCGCGCGCCCGCACCGTGCCACCTACAAGAAGCTGACCCGGGGCTGATCGATCTTGCGCCATCTCTACCGCTGCCCCCTGCGCTGGTCCGACATGGACGCGTACGGCCATGTCAACAACGTGGTCTTCATCCGCTACCTGGAGGAAGCCCGCATCGACTTCCTGTTCCGCCCGGACAAGGAGTTCAAGCAGGGGTCCGTGGTGGCGCGCCACGAGATCGACTACAAGCGGCAGCTCGTCCACCGGCACCACCCGGTCGACATCGAGCTGTGGATCACCGAGATCAGGGCCGCGTCCTTCACCATCACCTATGAGGTGAAGGACGACGACCTGATCTACGTGCGGGCCTCCACGGTGGTCGTGCCGTTCGACTTCGAGACCGGCCGGCCGCGCCGGATCACCGCCGAGGAGCGGGACTTCCTGGAGGAGTACCGCGACGACGACAAGGAGGAGGCCGTCGCCGCATGACGGTGCTCCACCTCGCTGACGACGGGGAGGCGGCGGATCTCGCGGCCTTCCTCTCCCGGCTGCTCCACTACGACCGCTCGGCCGCGGTGCGGCTCCAGGCGGCCGGTACCGCGCTCGCCGTCTTCGGGCGGCCGCCGTCCTTCGAGGTGCTGGCGATCCGCACGGTGCGGCTCGCCAAGCCGTACGAGGACGGCCTGGACGTCACCCTCGACGTGACCGTGTCGGCGGGGGAGCTGCTGGAGTCGGTGGACGAGCGGGCCGCCACGGCCGCCGTACCGATGCCGGTGACCGGCCCGCCGTGGGCCGGGGTGCTCCCGCCGCGGGGCGGCTGGCAGGCCGAGCCCGGACTGCCCGCGCCGCGCGCACTGCGGGCCATGGTCGCCGCCGCGGTCGGTGAATTCCGGTCCCGTACCGAGGAACTGGCCCCGGACGGCCGTACCCGGGCCGAACTCGACCGGATCGGGCGGGACATCTGGTCCCGGACGGTCGGCGGCACCCCGCTGCCGGTCCGGGCCGTCCACGCGGCGCAGTCACTGGGCTTCCTGCGACCGAGCGACGAGGCCGTGCTGTTCTCGGCGGGGGCATGGCTGCGGCTGCGGACCCCGTTCGGGTCGATCGCCGTACGACGGGCGGGACTCGGGGCCCTGAACGTCAGCGTCCGCTGAGCGCCGACGGCGGTCAGTCAGGGGTGTTGATCATCGAGGCGGCTGCGTAGGTGAGATAGTTCCAGAGCTGTTCGCGGTGCTCCTCGGTCAGGCCGAGCTCGTCCACGGCCACCCGCATGTGCCGCAGCCAGGCGTCGTGCGCCGCCCGGTCCACGGTGAACGGGGCGTGCCGCATCCGCAGCCGGGGGTGGCCGCGGTTGTCGCTGTACGTCGTGGGACCGCCCCAGTACTGGATGAGGAACAGGGTGAGCCGCTCCTCGGCCGGTCCCAGGTCCTCCTCCGGGTACATCGCCCGCAGGACCGGGTCCTCGGCGACGCCCTCGTAGAAACGGTGGACCAGTCGGCGGAAGGTCTCCTCCCCGCCGACCTGCTCGTAGAAGGTCTTCTCCTGCAGCGTGCCGCGCCGAATCTCTCTCACCCGTACATGGTCTCAGACGGGGCGACCCAGGACTCAAGGCCTAGGACCCGGGCTGCGGCACGGCACGCGCCTAGGGTGGGGACATGGGCGCCTACGACAGCGAGACCGAGGGGATCGCCGCCATGGCACGGGCCGCGCTGGTGCGGGAGATCGACGCCGAGGGGGTCTGGGCGGCGGAGCCGGTGTGGCGGGAGGCGTTCGCACAGGTGCCCCGGCACCTGTTCGTGCCCTACTACGTCGCCGGGGCGCGCGGCTATGAGCGCCGGTGGGGCGAGAGCCCGGATCCGGCGGCCCGGGAACGGTGGGTGCGCGGCGCCTACGAGGACGTACCGCTGGCCACCCGGCTGCGCGACGGCGAGCTGATCTCCTCCAGCAGCCAGCCCTCGCTGATGGCGCGGATGCTGGTCGCGCTGGGGGTCGCGGATGGCGACCGGGTCCTTGAGATCGGCGCGGGGACCGGCTACAACGCGGCGCTGCTGGCGCATCGGCTGGGCGACGACGACCTGGTCACCACCGTCGACCTGGAGCCGGAGATCACCGAGTCCGCGCGGTGCCACCTGGCCGCGGCGGGGTACCGGCCGGCCGTGGTCACGGGGGACGGAGCGCGCGGGGTGCCGGAGCGGGCACCGTACGACCGGATCATCGCGACGTGTGCGCTGCCGAGCGTGCCGCGGGCGTGGGTCGCGCAGTGCACGGAGGGGGCGCGGATCCTGACGCCGGTGGCCACGGGGCTGCTGACGCTGACCGTGCGGGGCGGGGGGTGCGCCGAGGGGAGGTTCCTGCCGTCCGCGGCGTTCTTCGTGCCGTTGCGGGGCGTGGCGAGGGCGGGGGTGGGGGCGGGGGAGCTGGGCGGGGTGCCGTCCCAGGCTCTTGAGGACGAGCTGTTCCAGTTCCTGGTCGAGCTGACCCGGGGGGTGCTCAGTCCGCGGGAGGCGTATGAGGTGTGGGCGCGGGAGGGGATGCCCGGGCGGGAGCGGTTCGGGGTGAGCGTCGAGAAGGACAGGGAGTGGGTGTGGCTGGACGACCGGGAGGGGCCGTTCGCCTGGCCTCTCCCGGTCTGAGCGGTACGCGTGTTCGGGTGTGCGTGTTCGGGTGCGGGTGATTCGTGCTGGTCGCGTCCACGCGGCCAAGCCGCGCAGCGATACGGGACCGCGCCCCCGGAGGGGCGCGCTACGCCTCAGCCCCGTCGGACAGTGATCGTCGTCCAGGCCCCGACGTGCACCCGGTCCCCGTCCTGTAGCGGCACCGGGACGAACGGCTGGATCGGCTCCTCGCCGCCGTTGACCGTGGTCCCGTTGGTCGAGTTCTGGTCGACGATCGCCCAGCCGCCGTCCGGCTGCTGGACCAGGACCGCGTGCTGGTGGGAGACGCCCGGGTCCTCCGGCGGCACCGACAGGTCGATGTCGGGGGTGTCGCCGGTGGAGTGCCGGCGGCGGCCGATGGTGACCTGGTTGCCGGTGAGCGTGCGCTGCTGCTCCGGGGAGTACGCCGGCAGGTTGAGGCCGGCCGCCTCCGGGCCCGAGCGCTGCATCATCGCCATGAAGTACTCGCGGTCCGGGCCGATCGTCGCCGTCCAGGTCGCCGGGGCCTGCGGGGCCTGCGGGAAGGCGGGACCGGGCGGGGCCTGGGTGGAGCCGGGCTGCGGGTAGCCGTAACCGCCGGGGCGGGCGGGCGCGCCGGGGCCGGCGGCCTGCCCCGGAGGGGAGATCACCCAGTCGTCGTCCCCGCCGCCGAAGGACGGGCCGCCGGCCGGCGGTCGGGTCTCCTGCGGGAAGCCGGGCGGCGCGGTCGGCGCCGACTGCTGGAAGGCTCCGGGCGCGCCACCGCTGGTCGCGCCGGGGCCGCCGGGCGACGGCGGGACGGGCGGCCGGGACGGGTCCGAGCCGCCGAAGGGACCGGCGGCGGGGCCGCCGGACGGATCACGGGTGTAGGGACCGGAGGCCTGGCCGGCACCGGGCGGGACGCCGAAAGCGGACGCGCCGCCGGCGTTCTGGCCCGGGGCACCGCCGTACGGCGGAGGCGGCGCGGCGGGACCGCGCTCACCACCGAAGGGCGCGGGACCGGACTGGCCGCGGTCGCCGCCGAAGGCTGGCGGACCCGACTGCTGGCCGCGGTCGCCGCCGCCGAACGCGGGCGGACCCGACTGCTGGCTGCGGTCGCCGCCGCCGAACGCGGGCGGACCCGACTGCTGGCTGCGGTCGCCGCCGCCGAACGCCGGCGGACCGGACTGCTGGCCACGGTCAGCGCCGCCGAACCCCGACGGGCCGGGCTGGCCGGGTCGTCCGCGGTCGGTGCCGAACGCGGCCGGACCGCCGCCGCGCTCGCCCGCGAACGGTGTCGGGCCCGAGGGCTCGCTGCCGAAGGACGGGATCGGCTCGGCCGGGCGGTTCACCTGCGAGGGGCGCGAACCCTGGTACTCGAACGAGTCGCCGCCGCCGAACGACGGCGGGGCCGGCGGCCGGAAGGTGGGCGCGGCCGGGCCGCCGCCCGCCGGCGGGCGCGGGGCGGCCGGGGTGTACGAGGTGGCCGTGTTGGTCAGGAAGTTCCACCGGCACTCCTCGCAGAACGGCGCACCGCCCTCACGGGGCGTACGGCACTGCGGGCACAGCTCCGGCTCGGGCCCGTTCGGCACGGCCGACAGGTGGCGGCCGCCGCCCATCGGGCCGCCGGCCGGGGCGCCGGGCGCGGGCGGCGGGAAGCCGTAGCCGCCGGCGGTCGGCGGGGGCGGCGGAGGTACGGCACCGGCCATGCGGTGACCGCACACCTCGCACCAGTCGTCGGAACCCGACTGGTGTCCGTTCGGGCAGGTCGGCATGGCGGGCTTCCCTCTCTGTCAGGTTCGTCCTGAGCCTGTCTGGGTGATCCTGCGTGTGGACTGTCAGGTCACTTCTTTACACGAACAGTCTTTGTGGACCGTGTCTCGAGAGTCATCTCGTCGGCCTCCTCGACCTTCGCCTTCAGTCGCACAGTACCTGTCGTGGCATCGACCACGTCCACCACCTTCGCAAGCAGTTTCGCAGTATCCGCGTTCCCGGAAGCGCTTGCCAACTGAACGGCCCGACCCAGTTTGGCCGTTGCCCCATCCATATCGCCCGCTTTGCGGAGATCGAGACCCTGCTGGATGGCCTGAGCCAGTTCGGCCTGACCCGTGTAGTGGGCGACCTGGGGGTTGATGGAGGTCGAGGCGACCATGTCGTCCGTCCAGACCGCCCTGATCAGCCCCTGTGCGCCGAGGTTCTGGACGCTGCCGTCGGGCTGCGGGACGACCAATGAGACACGCGCGGCGAGCATTTCCTGGCCGAGGCCGGCCGCGGGGACCTCCACGCAGACGTGGTAGTCGCGGGACTCGTCGCCCCAGGAGCCGGTCGGGTAGTCCCCGGCGCGCGGCCCCGTCTCGGTGCGCCGTTCGGTCAACTCCTCGACGGTGGGCGCCACTTGCTTGACGAACTTGATGGTCGTGCCGACCGGGGTCCACAGCCGCAGCGCGACGTCCGCGACCTCCTTGCCCATCGCCGTCTCCATCATCTGCGTGAAGTCGGCGGCCAGACCCGTGGGATCGGCGACTATGTCGGCGGTGCCGAGGAGCGCGGAGGCGATCCCTGTGACTTCTTTCACTTCCCAGTCGGTGCCGACCCCGCGCGCGTCACAGGTGAACCGTCCCGCGCAGGAGTCCAGGGCGGCCTTGAGGTCCTGCGGCGACTCGTGCTCGTTGCGGCCGTCGGTGAGCAGGATGCCGTGCCGGATGGTGACGTCCGCGGAGGACAGGAGACGGTCGGCGAGCCGGAGCCACGTGCCGATCGCCGTCCCGCCGCCCGCGCTGAGTCTGCGCAGTGCCTGCCTGGCCTGCTCCCGGGTGGCGCGGTCGGCCACCGCGAGCCGGCCGCCGCCCGGATAGACCTCCTTGGCGACGTGCGTGCCGCCGATCACCGCGAAGTGGGTGCCGTCGCGCAGGGTGTCGATGGCGGCCGCCGTGGCGTCCCGGGCGTTGCGCATCTTGGTGGGCGGGTAGTCCATGGAGCCCGAGCAGTCGACCATGATCGCCACGCCGGCCGACGGCCCCTGCCCGGGGGCGTACGACGCCCCGACCGCGGTCCCGACGGTGCCGCCGCCGGTCGCCGTCACCGTGACGATCGCGTTGACCTCACGGCCGCCGTCCGGCAGGTACTCGTTCTGGTACACGTCCACCGAGAACTGCGGCACGCTCGACTTCGAGAAATTGGCCATGACTGCTCTGCTCCCCCTCCACCCCACGCGTGGTGGGTGCTGACGGTGTGCGGACCGGTCCCCTCCGGTCCGCCGGTGCTTCCCCGTACGTCTGTCGCCGTACGCCCTGTCGCCGTACGCCTCGTCCCCGTACGTCTCTCTCCCGTTTGCGGCCGTTTTGCGGTGGCCTCAGGCGGATCCTGCCCCCTGCGGCGGTTCCGGGAACGGCAGCAGCGCCACTGTTACGTTGTCGTGGCCCCCGCCGTCCAGGGCGTGGCCGACCAGCACCCGGGCCGCGTGCAGCGGCCGCTGGGCCGCGTCGGCGGGCACGACCTCGGACATCTCCTCGGCCGTCTCCGCGTAGTTCCACAGGCCGTCCGTGCACACCACCACCACACCGGACCGGTCCGGCTTGAAGGAAGCGGTGTGCGGCTCCAGCTCGTAGGCGTCCGCGCCGAGCCAGCCGGTGATCGCGTGGGCGCGCTCGTCGGCGTACGCCTCCGCCTCGCTCATCAGGCCCGCGGCGACCATCTGCGCCGCCCAGGAGTCGTCCTCGGTGAGGCGGGCCGTCGGCGCGCTCCGGTCCACCGGCACCCAGTAGACGCGGCTGTCGCCGACCCAGCCGACCACCAGCAGGCCCGAGGCCACGACCGAGCCGACGATCGTGCACGCCGGGGCGTTCTGGTGCGGGGCGTGCTCACGGGCCGAGGGGGGTTCCTCCGCGAGGGCGTTGACGGCCTGGGAGGCGGCGACGATCGCGTCGTGCATCGCCTGCTGCGGATGGGTGCCCTGCTCCAGCGCGGCCAGCAGCGACTCGATCGCGGCCCGGGAGGCGGCCATGGAGGCCTCGTCGGGGCGGGTCGCCGAGGAGACGCCGTCGCAGACGACCGCCACCGAGGCCGGGGTGCCGTCGGGCAGCGCGGTGTGGCCGACGGCGAACGCGTCCTCGTTGCGGTGGTGGCGCAGCCCGCGGTCGCTGACGGCGGCCACCGGGCCCGCCTCCTGCTCCATGTGGTCGCGTTCGCGGGGCTGGGCGTGCCCGCAGTTCTCGCAGTAGCCGTCGTCGTCGACCCGGCCCGCGCGGCAGGCCACGCACACCTTGGGCAGCTCGGCGGTCTCACTGTTCTCGGCGGTCTCGGCCGTCTCGGCGGAAGAAGCGGAGGCGGCCACCCGCGGGTCCGGCGCCTGGAGCGGGTACTCCTCTGGCTCCGGCGGCCGGTCGAACCGCACCCCGGAGGCCGGCGACACCGGCGAGCCGTGCGCCGGTGAACCGTGCGGCGCCGGAGAGGCCGGCGAGCCGTGCGGCGGCGTCGACCCCGGCAGCGGCTTGCCGCCCGAGTCGGTGCCGGCCAGGTCGGTCGGCAGATGCGGGGCAGCGGGGTTGCCGGAGCCCTCCGGCTCGGGCGGTGGCCATTCCACACCCGAGGGTCCCACACCGGCGGCGCCCATGGTGAGGGTCGGGTGGTCCGGCGGCGCGGCGGGCACGGCCGACAGGTCGTACCCGCACGCACCACAGAACAGGTCGCCCGATTCGAGCGGCTCCGCGCAGCTCGGGCACTTCGCCGGTGCGGCCTGCTGGGGCATCTGCGACATCAACTACACCCACGTCCGGGGGCGGTAACGGTTGGCCCGTTCCACCAGGTCGATCCTCTCCTCACCGCCGGTCGCCAGCCTGGCCAGCGTGCGGTACGAGCGTTCCAGGCCGAAGCGGAGGCCCCGCTCGTCCAGACCGCTGCCGAGCAGCACCCGGCCGCCGACGGCGGGCTGGGAGCCCTGGCCCCCGGAGAGTATCCAGTCCAGCGCGCAGCCGAGGACTTCCGCCGACAACTGCTCGCGCCGGGCCGGATCCAGACCGTACGCGTCCAGCGCCTCGATCTGCCCGGCGGCGGCCGTCAGATCGTCCAGGAACGGCGTGTCGTCGGCCGCGGCGGTCCGGTGCCGCAGCCGCGCCCGTACGGCCGCCACCCGGGCCGCCGTGTAGTGGATCGAGGCCTCCGGCACCGACTCCAGCGTCCGTACGGCACCCCGCCGGTCCCCGGCCGCCAGCTGCACCCGGGCCAGGCCGAACGCGGAGCTGACGAAGCCCGGGTCGGTCGCCCACACCAGCCGGTAGTACTCGGCCGCGTTGTCCAGCTGGCCGAGCACCTCCGCGCACAGGCCGAGCGCCAGCTTGGGCGCGGTCTCGCCGGGGAAGGCGTCGTAGACCGCGTCGAAGGACAGCGCCGCGCCCTCGTGGTCGCCGGTGACCAGGGCGGCCACGCCCCGGTACCAGACCACCCGCCAGTCGTCGGGCCGCTCGTCCTCCAGCCGGCCGAGGCCCACCAGCGCGGCCTCGAAGTCGCCGTTCTCCAGCCGGGCGCGGATCTGCCGCAGCTGGGTCTCGACCGTCTGGGCCGGCGCCGCGGCCAGCGCGCTGAGCAGGCTGACCTCGCCGACCAGCGAGGTCGACAGGCCGGCCAGGAACCCGGCGTTCGGGTCGTTCTGGTCGACCAGCGGGACCGGCAGGGCGAGCGCGGCGGCCGGGACGGCGATGGGCTTGACCAGGGCCGGGCCGGCCGGAGCCGCTCCCGACGGCTCCAGGGCGAGCGTTCGGGACGCCACCCTCCGCGCCCCCAGCCGGGACACGTCCCCGTCCAGCTTCGGGAACAGCTCGGTGTCCGTGACCTTCACCTCGGGCCCGAAGAGCGTCGACAGGGCGGGCCGGGCGGTGCCGGTCTGCACCGAGACGACCTCGCGCAGAACGCCGGTCAGCTGCTCGGCCATCTCCTGCGCGGAGGCGAACCGGCGGGCCGGATCGGGGTCGGTGGCCCGGACCAGCAGCCGGTAGAACGACTCGTACTGCCGGAAGACCTCGATGGTGTCCGGGTCGGGCAGCGAGTCCACGAAGACGGTCGTGTAGCCCTGGAAGTCGAACGTGAGGACGGCGAGGGTCCGGCCGACCGTGTACAGGTCGGAGGCGACGGACGGGCCGGCCTCGGCGACCTCCGGCGCCTGGTAGCCGACCGTGCCGTAGATGGCCGACTCCTCGTCGTCCATCCGGCGCACCGCGCCCATGTCGATCAGCTTGAGCTGGTCCTCGCTCTGGATGGCGTTGTCGACCTTGAAGTCGCAGTACAGCAGGTTGCGGCTGTGCAGGTGGCCGAGGGCCTCAAGAGCCTCGATGCCATAGGCACAGGCCTGCTCCACCGGGAGCGGGTCGCGGCGCCCCTCCGGCGTACGGCGGGCGTTGGCGATCTCCTTCAGGGACTTGCCGCCGACGTACTCCATGACGATGTAGCCGTCGAGGGAGCCGGTGCGCTGGTCCAGGTGCTCGACGAAGTTGTAGATCCGCACGATGTTGGCGTGCTCGATCTCCGCGAGGAACCGCCGCTCGGAGATCGCGGCCGCCATCGCGTCCTGGTCGCCGGTGTCCAGCAGACCCTTGAGGACCACCCAGCGGTCGGAGACGGCCCGGTCCACCGCGAGGTAGATCCAGCCCAGGCCGCCGTGCGCCAGACAGCCCACGACCTCGTACTGGCCGTGCACCACGTCGCCGCCCTTGAGCTTGGGCATGAACGAGTACGGGTTGCCGCACTTGGTGCAGAACCCCTCGGTCCGCCCCGGCCGCTCCCCGCGGGCCCGGCCCACCGGCGCCCCGCAGTCCGACCGCGAGCAGAACCGCTTCCGCTCCGGGACCTCGGGGTTCTCCAGGACCATCTCGCGCGGGTCCGGCTTGGGCACCCGCTCCACCGTGACCAGGCCCGCGCCCAGCCGGCTGCGCCCGGACGTGCTCGTCGACGAACCGGAGCTGCGCACCGACACCGAACGGCCCGACGACCTGCCCGACACGGACCGCGACAGCCGCCCGGAGACCGACCGCCGCGACTTCGACGACTGGGACGACGTACGCGAACTGCTCCGGCTGCCCGTCCCCGAACTCCCGCTGTCCGCCGAGCCCTTGCCGCCGGCCGTGATCCCGGTGGGCGGCGAGCCGAGCATCCCTCCCGCGGCGGGGGCACCCCCGGCCGCGACGACCGGCGCCAGACCGCAGGTGTCGCAGTACAGCTCACCGCCGCCCACGTCCTCGTACGACCCCTCGCAGCCCGGCCGCTGGCAGGTCTGTCCCGCCTGACTCACGACTACTCCCCCCTCCGGTCCTCGGGCCCGCCCTGCCGCGGCACCCGAGGCGCCCCCAGCGCCTCGGCCACCGACTGCTGATAGCGCAGCACCGCCTGCTCCGCGACCCGGAGATCGCAGGGCGCACTCCACAGCATCCGCCGGGCCGCGTCGTACCGCTCGGTCAGGAACGGGTCCTCCGCCAGCCCGTGCCGGGCCACCTTCGCCTTGTACGCGTCCAGCCGGCCGCGCAGCTCCGCACGCACCGCGAGCGGCGCGGTGACCGCCGTCAACGACTCGCGGGCGCGCAGCAGTTCGTCCTCCGCCTTCTGCTCCAGCGATTCGAGCAGCGGCGACAGACGGTGCCACTGGGCCCCTCTGCGGTACTCGGCCGCCGTCGCCAGCTGCTCCTGCAACGCGGTCGGCGGGCCGCTGACCACCGGCACCTCGGTCGCCGCGATCTTCGCCAGCACCTCACCCCGTGCCGTGCGCGCCTCGGCGAGGGTGCGGTCCGCGCGGGACAGCACGTCCCGCAGCCTGATCAGCCGGGCCTCGGCGTCCTGCCGTACCGTCAGCACGGCGTCGATCTCCCGCCGCACCTCCTCCAGCGCCCGCGCCTCCCGGTCGTACACCGTGGTGTCGGGACGGCCGCCGCCCGGCGCCGAACTCCCCTGCGCGGGAACCCAGAAGGCCAGCGGGTCCGAGACGACGTCCGCGCGGAGCCTCGTCAGCGTCCGGGTGATCCGCTCCAGGTCGTCGCCCGCCGGGTGCTCGCCGGGGCGCACGCCCACGGAGTGCGCCAGCTTGCGGGTGCGCTGCAACTCGGCGGCGAGTAAATCGATCCGCGCGGGCAGCGCCGACCACACCGCGTCGGCGGTGACGACCATGTCCAGCGAGGTCGCGTACAGCTCGTTCATCCGGTCGACCAGGGCCGCCAGCGAGAACCGCTCGCTGAGCCGGCCGGCCGCCGACAGCAGGGTCGGCGCGTTCGCCGTGGCGGTCGCGCTGCCCGCCACCGTCACCGACTCGCCGCGCAGCAGCTCGGTCAGCTCCGCCAGGTCCTCACGGCTGGACCAGCGGCGCCGGGCCCGGATCTCCCGGGCGGAGCGCAGCGCGTCCGTGTAGGCGTCGAAATAGGCCCACAGCAGGGTGATCGAGGCCTCGGTGGCCGTCCACCGCTCCCGGGTGGTCCCGGTCAGCTCGGCGCCTTCGAGGAGTCTGCGGCCCGCGTGGTCCTGCAGGGCGAGCAGCGAGGTCTCGATCGCCTCGTGCTCCGCGCCGAGCCGCGCCAGCGCACGGTCCACCTCGTCCCGGTCCATCACCGGCCCGGCGGGGTCCGTGACGCCCATCGATCACCTCTCGCTTGCTAGTCGGGGCTGGGCCGGCGGATGCGGGTCAGCTCTTGCGCAGGTACTGCGGCGCGGGCGGTTCCGACGCCGACGAGTCCGCTCCCAGTGTCGCCGACAACCACTTGCCGTACGACGCCTGCCAGCCGTCGGACCGGTACTCCACCAGGATCTGGTTGACCCGGCGCACCAGATCGGTCGCGTCCTTCTTCATCGCCACCCCGTAGTACTCGGTAGTGAAGGCGGCACCCTTGAGCTCGACCGTCGGGTCCTGGGCGGCCTGGCTGGCGGCCAGCGCGCCGTCGGTGACCACCGCGTCGACCTCACCGAGCTGCAACCGCACCAGGCAGTCGAGCTGGTTGGGGACGGTGGTGGAGATGTCCGCCGAGGCGGCGAGCTTCCCGGACTTCCTGTCGGCGTCCAGCTTGGTGTACGCCGTCGAACCGGCCGCCGTGCAGATCCTCTTGTGCGCCAGCGTGCCGTTGTACCCGGTGATCGACGACGACTTGGGGGCGAGGACCTGCTGCCCGGTCTTGAAGTACGGCGCGGAGAACGCGACGTCCTTCAGCCGGTCGCAGTTGATGGTCATCGTGCGCACCACCATGTCGACGCGGCCGTCCTGGATCGCCGGTATCCGCTGGCTCGTCGGAATCGCCTTGAACTGCACCGCGTTCGGGTCGCCGAGGATGTCCTGGGCGATCCGGTGCACGAGGTCGATGTCGAAGCCCTCCAGCTCCGCGTCCGAGGTGTTCGGGTTGCGGTAGCCCCAGCGGTAGCTGTTCTGGTCGACGCCGACGACCAGCTTCCGCTTGGCGCCCGTACGGGACTTGATGGCCGCTATGGTCGGGCCGTCCACGCTCGACGGCGACCAGGTCTCGTCCTGCGCCTGGGAGTCGACGCAGGTGTCGGCCTTGGCCGGGCTGCCGGTGGCCAGCCCCGGGCCGCCGAGCCCCTCGCCGTGCCCGCCCGCGCCGCCGGACTGGGTGAGCGGCAGCAGCAGGACGAACGCCAGCGCCAGGACGCAGCCGACCGCCATCGCGCCCACTCCGCCCCAGCCGCGCAGGGAGGCCCGCATCTTCCGCACGAACATCGCCGCGCCCCCTCTCACCGGTACTCCGAAAGCCTGCGCCCGATGCCGAACAGCGCGCCGGCCGCCGCCGCGACCCCCAGCATGGCGGCACCGATCGGCAGTCCGGACATGGCGTCCCGGCCATGGGTGGCCTGCTCCTTGAACTCGGCCTCTTCATGGGCCAAGGCGTTCTTCAAGTTCGTGTCGACGCTGTCGAAGCACTCGGCGGTCGCGTCCTTCGTGCCGATCACCTTGTCCAGCGCCGCCTGGTAGTCGCCGTTCTCGTCCGCGGCGCGGGCGTCGGCGTGCCACTCCTTCCACACCTTCATGTTCCCCTCGGCCGCCACGACGGGCTTGCTGCCCGCCGAGTCGTCCGCGAGCGCCGCGGCGTCGGTGAGGCTCTTGCCGAGCGCGGTCATGTCCTTGTCGAAGTCGTAGTAGTACGCGTCGTACGTCTGCCCGCCGACCGTGACCGTCTCCGCGCCGCGCGCCACCAGGCTCAGGTTCTCGTTGCCCCGCGCCTTCAGGGAGGCGATCCGCGCGTCGTGCAGCACGTTCAGCGAGCGGACGCCGTGGTCGTAGGAGCCGTCCAGGCCGGCCCGGGCGACGGTGTGGCCGACCACCAGCCACAGCAGCGTGACGACGGTGGCCGCCGAGGCCGCGACCAGGCCGCGGTTCAGCAGGCGGTTCGTCCGGCGGTAGTGGCGCAGCTGGGCCCAGGCGAGCGCGGCGAGCGCGAGGAGACCGAGGACGATCGCCGCCCACGGGTACGGCGTCGCGTCCGAGTAGTCGGAGGCGAGGCGCGCGTTCTCCTTCGTGTAGAGATCCTCCGCGGCCGGGAGCATCTCCTGCTGCATCTTCTCGTTCGCGTACCGCAGATACGCGCCGCCGACCGGGTAACCCTGCCGGTTGTACACGCGGGCCCGCTCCACCAGCCCCTTGTACTCCGGCAGCAGCGTGTTCAGCTTCGCCACGGCCGCCTCCGAGGGCGAACCGGGCTCGGAGTTGGCGGCGGCGGTGACCAGCTTGGCGGCGGCGGTCCGGATGTCCTTCTCGTACCGCGCGCGGGAGGCGGCCGTCTCCTGACCGCCCGCCAGGAAGCCGCTGGAGGCGGCGGTGTTGGCGTCCGCCAGCGAGCGGTAGATGTCGGCGGCGCCCGAACTCAGCGGCTGGCTGCGGTGCAGCACGTCGTCGGCGGCGGCCGCGCGGTCGGTCATCTGCCAGGCGGTGACGGCGCCGAACGCGACGATCAGCACGGCCAGGACGGCGCCGATGAGGCGGAGCCGGCCGGGTTCGGTGGTGGCGGCGGCGCGGAGCCGGTCGGCGCCCTCGGCGAACGCGGTGCGGCGGGAAGGCGTGGGGGTGCCGGGCCGTGTCCGCTGCGCGGGCAGAGCGGTGCCTGTGCCTGGCGGTGCCGCGCTCTTCGTCGGCGGGTGTGTCACTTGACCTCCCCCATGGTCATCCGGTCGCCGCCCAGTATCGCCGCCTGGACTGACATTGGGCACCGGCCTTCACTGGATCTTGATCGGATCGCAGCGGAACCCCTGCTCATGAATACGCCGGGGGGATCGGTTCGGTTCCGGAGGGGTGGTGACGGTGCGTTTTCGGGGCGCGGGCCGGCGGGGGGGCTGCTCGCGCAGTTCCCCGCGCCCCTGAAGGGGCGCTCCAGCCAGCGCCCCTTTCCAGCCGCGGGCAGTCGTGCCGCTGGGGCGATGGGGGTCCCCCCGCGCGAGCGAAGCCGAGCGTGGGGGAGGGTGGGCGCTGGGGGTCCCCCCGGCCGAAGGCTGGGGGAGGCACCCTGCAAGCGCCGGTGAGCGTCCCCACCCCCGGCCCCAGCCCCCAACCCACCGTCACCCTTCGAAGTACCGCCGCACCCTCTCCTGCACTCCCGCCCCCGCCCCCACCCCGTCCAGCCCCAGCAACGCCGCCCCCAGCACCGGCCGCGCCGTCACCACCCTCGGCACCGCCTTCGGCGCCCGCGCGGCCAGCAGCTCCCGTACCCCGTCGTCCAGTTGCGGATGCCCGCCCGCCAGCACCCCGCCCCCCAGCACCACCGGCGTCTCCTCCTCCAGCAGCTCAAGGCGCGTCAGCGCGACCACCGCCATGGCCACCACCTCCTGTGCCAGCCGGTCCACGACCGCCCGCGCCACCGGGTCGCCGTCGGCCGCCGTCGCGAACAGCACCGGCGTCAACTCGTGCCGGCGGGCGGGCTCGACCTCCTCCCGGTGCAGTGCCTCGATCAGCGCGAGCATGCTGCCGTAGCCGAAGTACGCCGGAAGCGCGCGGGCCAGGGCGGTCCGCTCCCCGCGGCCGTCCTCGGCCCGTGCCGCGTGCCACAGTGCCTCCTCCGCCAGCCCCCAACCGCCGCCCCAGTCACCGGAGATGCGGCCGAGGGCGGGGAAGCGGGCGGTGCGGCCGTCGGGGCGCATGCCGACGCAGTTGATGCCGGCGCCGCACACGACGGCGACCCCGCGCGGCTCGGTGACGCCGGCCCGGAGGATCGCGAAGGTGTCGTTGCGGACCGCCACCGTCGTCCCCCACGCGCGCGTGGCCAGCGCGGCGGCCAGCTGCTCCTCCTCGAAGGGGAAGTCGGCGTTGGCCAGGCACGCCGAGACGTGGGCGGCCGAGGTGACCCCGGCGGCGCCGTACGCCTCGGCGACCGCCGTGGCCACCTCGTCCACGGCCTGCTCCACACCCACCACCGGCGGCCGGAAGCCGCCGGCCCGGGCCGTGGCGAGGATCTCGCCGTCCGCCGCCACCACCGCGACGTCGGTCTTGCTGTTGCCCGCGTCGATGGCGAGGACACTTGCTGTCAGGCCCACGCGAGGTGCTCCCGGTTGTGCGCGACCAGTCGGTCGGTCAGGGCGTCGGCGTACTCGTACTGGCCGATCAGGGGGTGGGCCAGGAGGGCCCGGAAGACGCGGTCCCGGCCGCCGCGCAGGGCCG
Source organism: Streptomyces sp. NPDC086519 (assembly GCF_040686075.1). Taxonomy (NCBI): domain Bacteria; kingdom Bacillati; phylum Actinomycetota; class Actinomycetes; order Kitasatosporales; family Streptomycetaceae; genus Streptomyces; species Streptomyces sp. NPDC086519. The sequence continues at coordinate 95,547 of NZ_JBFBJL010000002.1, read as the reverse complement.
CCTCCAGGGCCAGCTCCTCGTATGCCGTCACGTTCGCGACGAGCCCGGCGAACAGCGGGTCGACGTCCGGGATCGGCAGCGGCCTCGGCCCGGCCGGGCCCACCGCCGCCTGGACCTCGATCACCGCGTCGTCGGGGAGGAAGGGCAGCGTGCCGCCGTTGTAGGTGTTCACCACCTGGTAGGGGTTGCCGGCGCTGCCCAGCAGCGCCGCCGCCAGGTCCACGGCCGCCTCCGAGTAGTAGGCGCCGCCCCGCCTGGAGAGCAGCTCCGGCTTCTCGTCCAGGGCCGGGTCGCCGTACATCTCCAGCAACTGCTTCTCCATCGCGGCCACTTCGGCCGCCCTCGACGGCTTGGTGCGCAGCTCCCGCACCACCTCGTCGTGCGCGTAGTAGTAGCGCAGGTAGTAGGAGGGGATGACGCCGCCGAGGCGGTCGAGGAGCGCGGGGGGCAGTTTCAGGTCGGCGGCGATGGTGTCGCCGTGCTCCCCGAGCAGCTTGGGCAGGACGTTCTCGCCCTCGGGGCCGCCGAGGCGCACGGCCGTCTCCCAGGTGAGGTGGTTGAGGCCGAGGTGGTCCAGGTGGATCTCGGACGGCGTGACATCCAGCAGGTGCGCGAACTTCCGCTGGAAGCCGATCGCCACGTTGCACAGCCCGACCGCCTTGTGGCCGGCCTGGAGCAGGGCGCGGGTCACGATCCCCACCGGGTTGGTGAAGTCGATGATCCAGGCGTTCGGGTTGGTACGGCGGACGCGCTCGGCGATGTCCAGGACGACGGGCACCGTGCGCAGGGCCTTGGCCAGGCCGCCGGCGCCGGTGGTCTCCTGGCCGACGCAGCCGCACTCCAGGGGCCAGGTCTCGTCCTGCTGCCGGGCCGCCTGGCCGCCGACGCGCAGCTGGAGCAGCACCGCGTCGGCGCCCTCGACGCCCGCGTCCAGGTCCGAGGTGGTGACGATACGGCCGCCGTGTCCCTGCCTGGCGAAGATCCGGCGGGCCAGTCCGCCCACCAGTTCCAGGCGCTCGGCGGCCGGGTCCACCAGCACCAGTTCCTCGACGGGCAGGGTGTCCCGCAGGCGTGCGAAGCCGTCGATGAGTTCGGGGGTGTAGGTCGAGCCTCCACCGACCACGGTGAGTTTCACTGGAGAGTGCCTCGCTTCCGAATGCCGGAGACGTTGATCAACGGTTGGGGGTCCGGCCCGCCGCACAGCGGCGATCGGGAACCGCGCTCCCCGGGGAGATGCTGCATAAAAGGGTTAACCCTTCACTCCGGTGAGCGTGACGCCCTCGACGAACGCCTTCTGGGCGAAAAAGAAGACGAGGATCACGGGCGCCATGACCAGCACGGTCGCGGCCATGGTCAGGTTCCAGTCGGTGTGGTGCATGCCCTTGAACGACTCCAGGCCGTAGGAGAGGGTCCAGGCGCCCGGGTTCTCCGAGGCGTAGATCTGGGGGCCGAAGTAGTCGTTCCAGGCGTAGAAGAACTGGAACAACGCCACCGCGGCGATGCCCGGTCGCGCCATCGGGACGACCACCCTGAGCAGGGTTCTCAGGTCGCCGCAGCCGTCCACCCTGGCCGCGTCCAGGTACTCGTTGGGGATCGTCATCAGGAACTGGCGCAGCAGGAAGATGGAGAACGCGTCGCCGAACGCCATCGGCACGATCAGCGGCCACAGGGTGCCGGAGAGGTCCAGCTGTTTCGCCCAGAAGAGGTACATCGGGATGATGACGACCTGCGGTGGCAGCATCATCATCGAGATCACCAGCATCAGGGACAGACTGCGGCCGCGGAAGCGGAACTTGGCGAGCGCGTACGCCACCGGGAGCGACGACACGACGGTCAGGACGGTGCCGAGGCCCGCGTAGACCAGGGTGTTCCTCCACCACGTCAGGAAGCCCGGGGTGTCGAACACCTTCCGGTAGTTGCCCCACTCCCAGGTGTGCGGGATCAGGTCCCGGCTCAGTGCCTGGCTGTCGCTCATCAGCGAGGTCAGGAACACGAAGACGAAGGGGAGGGTGAAGAACAGGGCGGCGGCGACGCCGAGGGAGTGGACCGCCACCCAGTTCAGCAACTCCTTCCGGCGGGCGGTGCGTTCGGCCTCCGACACCGGGGCCTTCAGCTCCGCCGGCCGGTCCAGCACTTGGGTCATCGTCAGTCACCTGCCTGGATGAGACCGCCCCGGCGCCGCATCAGGAACGCGGTGAACACCATGGACAGGGCGAAGAGCACGAGGGCGACGACACACGCGGAGCCGTAGTCGAAGCGCTGGAAACCGAGGTTGTAGACGAGCTGGGGGAGGGTGAGCGTCGACTTCTCCGGATAGCCGGGCTCGAACTGCGTGCCCGCGCCCTGGATGACACCCGAGGCGACTTTTCCGGCGATGAGCGGCTGCGTGTAGTACTGCATCGTCTGGATGACGCCCGTGACGACCGCGAACATCACGATCGGTGAGATGTTCGGCAGCGTCACGTACCTGAACCGCTGCCACGCGGAGGCGCCGTCCAGTTCCGCCGCCTCGTACTGCTCCGTCGGCACGTCGAGCAGCGCGGCCATGAAGATGACCATCAGGTCGCCGACGCCCCACAGGGCCAGCAGGGTCAGGGCCGGCTTGGACCAGGCCGGGTCGTTGAACCAGCCCGGGGCCGGGATGCCGGCCTTTTCGAGGATCGAGTTGACCGGGCCCGTACCGGGGTTGAGGAGGAACGCGAAGGCCATGGTCGCCGCGACCGGCGGGGCCAGGTAGGGCAGGTAGAAGAGGGTGCGGAAGACCCCCGTACCCGTCCTGATCTTCGTGATGAGCATGCCGACGCCGAGTCCGAAGACGACCCGGAGCGACACCATCACGAGCACCAGCCACAGGGTGTTGCGCAGCGCCGGCCAGAAGTACGGGTAGTGCTCGAAGACGTACGTCCAGTTCTTCGTGCCGCTCCACGTCGGCGCCTTGAAGCCGTCGTAGTGCATGAAGGAGAAATAGACCGTGGAGATCAGCGGGTAGGCGAAGAACACCGCGAAACCGATCAGCCAGGGCGACATGAAAGCGACCGTGCGCAGTGCCGACCTGCGGCGTTTCGAAGCCAGCGTGAGGGTGCTCATCGCGGTCCTACTTCGCCTGCGCGATGTCGGTGTCGATCTGCTTGGCCGTGGCCTCCAGACCGGACTTGAGATCCTTGACCTTGCCGCTCTCGTAGTCGTACCCGAAGTTCTGGATCGTCGTCAGGTACACACCGCCGTTGATGGAGGCCGGAGACGTCGTGGAATCCGGGTCGGCGGCGATGTCCAGGAAGGTCTTGAAACGCGGGTCGTACATCAGCTTCGGCGACTTCAGGGCGGCCAGCGTGGAGGGCACGTTGTGGATGGCGTTGGAGAAGTTCACCACCGCGTCCGTGTCCGTGGTGATGTACTTGACGAACTCCCAGGCCGCGTTCTGCTTCTTGCTGGTCGCGGCGATACCGGCGATGGTGCCGGTGATGTAGCCCTTGCCGTACTGGGCGACCTGGTCGTCGGGTACGGGCAGCGGGGCGACGCCGATGTCGAACTTCGGCTTGGTGGCAAGGGCCATGCCGAGCCGCCACTCGCCGTCGAGCTGCATGGCGACCTGACCGGTCTGGAAGGGGTGCTTGTCGCCCCACTCGTCGCCGAGGGTCGCCCGGTACTTCTCCAGCTTCTGGAATCCGCCGAGTTCGTCGACGAGGTCCTTCTGTAGCGTGAACGCCTCGGTGAAAGCGGGGTCCTTGGCGATGTTCGACTTTCCGTCGGCGGTGAAGTACGTCGGCGAGAACTGGGCCGCGTAGTGCTCGGTCGTGGTCTCCCAGCCGTGGTAGTCCGGCATGAAACCGAGCTGCTTGTAGCCGTCGCCCTGGGTGATCGTCAGTTTCTTCGCGTCCGCCTTGAATTCGGTCCACGTCTTCGGCGGACTGGTGATACCGGCCTTCTTGAACGCCGTCTTGTTGTAGTAGAGGCCGTACGCGTCACCGAGCAGCGGAGCCGTGCAGCGGTTGCCGTCGTACTCGGTGTACTGGTTCATCGCCTTCGGGAACGTCGTCTCCGGGTCGATGCCGGACTTCTTGAAGAACGGGTTCAGGTCGACCAGCGCGCCCGAGGAGCAGAACTTGCCCACGTTGTTGGTGGTGAACGACGAGATGACGTCCGGGGCCTTGTCGCCGCCGCTGCGCAGCGCCTGGTTGATCTTGTCGTCGGTCATGTTGCTGACGACGTTGACGTGGATGTTGGGGTGTGCCTTCTCGAAGCCGGCGATCAGCGCGTTGACCGCCTTCACCTCGTTCGGGGCGCTCCAGGCGTGCCAGAAGTTGATGGTGGTGTTCGCGGAGGCGTCGTCGTCGGCTCCGGAGGAGGACTGGCCGGTACAGGCGGTGAGCAGGGCCAGCGAACTGGCTGCCGCGGTCAGGGCGAAAGCCGTCTTTCGGGCAGCGGAGGGTATGCGCATGGCGAGATCTCCCGGGGGCGGGCGGTGAGCGAGGAAAGGTGTGGCTGTGCGGGGGTCTGCGGGGGCTCAGCGCGAGGTGTCGAAGACCTCGTCGCGGGTGGTCGCGAGCGCGCTCTCCAGCGCGCCGCGCAGCACGGGGTGTTCACGGACGTCGCCGACGACGAGCCGCGGCCGGGCGGCCGCCAGCTCCTCCAGCTCGGCCTGGACGAGGGCGCGCAGCACCTCGCCGCCGGCGGTCAGGACGGTGCCGCTGAGGACGACGAGTTCGGGGTCGAGGACGGAGACGAGGGAGGCCAGACCGGTGGCGAGCCGGGTCGCGTAGGTCCGCAGCAACTGGTGGTAGGGCCCGGTGGCGTGGTCGGCGGCGCGGGCGACGAGTTCGGCGGCCGCCGCGTCGTACGGCCCGTCCGGCAGGTCCTCGATGCCGAGCTCGCGGGCCAGCCGGGGCACGGCCTGCGAACCGGCGAGTTCCTGGTAGCCACCGCTGTTGGCCCTGGTGACCTGGCGGACCAGCGGGGTCCCCGGCACCGGCAGGAAGCCGACCTCGCCGGCGCCGCCGGTCCAGCCCCGGTGCAGCCGGCCGCCGAGGACCAGGGCGGCGCCGAGGCCCTCCTGGTTCCACAGCAGCACGAAGTCGCCGTGGCCGCGGGCCGCGCCGAGCCGCTGTTCGGCGATGGCGGCGAGGTTGACGTCGTTCTCGTACTCGACGGGCATCGGCAGCGCGGCGGCGAGGTCGTCGAGCAGCGCGGGGGAGTGCCAGCCGGGCAGGTGCGAGGCGTACCGCAGCCGGCCGGTGTTGGGGTCGAAGGCGCCGGGCGTGCCGATGACGACCCGGTGGACGTCGTCCCGGGCCAGCCCGGCTGCCTTCACGGCGCCGTCCAGGGCGTCGGTGACCTGCCGTACGACGGACTGCGCGGAGCGCCGGCCGGGGGTCGGCAGTTCGTACTCGCCGACGGTACGGCCGGTGACGTCCGCGACGGCGGCCCGGATCCGGCCCGGGTTGACGTCCAGTCCGGCGGCGTGGGCGGCGGCCGGATTCACCGAGTACAGCTGGGCGTTGGGGCCCGGCCGGCCCTCGCTGGTGCCGGTCGCCAGCACCAGCCCGGCCGCCTCCAGACGGGCCAGCAGCTGGGAGGCGGTCGGCTTGGAGAGGCCGGTGAGCTTGCCGATCCTGGTGCGCGACAGCGGGCCGTGCTCCAGCAGCAGGTCCAGTGCGGCGCGGTCGTTCATGGCGCGGAGCACGCGCGGGGTGCCCGGCGTACCGGCGGTTCCTGCCATGGGGTTCGACACCTGCCTTTCCAGCCGCTCAGTTTCCCAGTGACCTGGGCGATCGGTCCACCCGGGTGACCTACTTGAGGCGTCACCTTGATCACTGTTAGGAAAGTTTCCTGTTGGCTGGAAAACGTAGGCCGCCGGAAGGGGAGCGTCAATAGCCCGCCGGGGCGGCAACCCAGTCGTTACCTGGGCTCGGCCATGCGAAGGGGCATGTGAGGGGTCATGCGAGGGGCATGCAAAGGGCCCGCCCGGAAGATCCGAGGATCCGGGCGGGCCCTGCCGGGTCACGCGGTGGCGATGTGCCGTCACTCCACCTTGACGTGGTCACCGGTGGCCGTCGCCGCCGCGGTGGTCGTCGTACCCGCGAAGACGTACCGGTAGTAGCCGCTCCTCGACGCCTTCACCGTGGTGGACAGGGCGCCGCCGGTGCCGGAGGTGATGCGCCCGCGCCCGCTCCGGGATCACGGCACCGGCCGCTCAGTCGCCGCGGAAGGGGGCCGTGTCGAGGTGCGGCGGCAGACGTAGAAGTCCGGGACGACCAGAGCCATCGTCCGACCGTCTGGGTGGGGCACTCGGAAGCCGTCGTTCACCCCAGCCGTGTCCAGTCCGGCCAGGTGAAACTGGACGATGATCTTCACGGCACCCGCGTTGTGCTGGTGTTCTGGCCGAGGTGGCACGTAGCCCGTCCCCTCGACGAACTCCGCTCGAATTGGCATCGGCGACGCTGCCTTTTCGAGTGCGATCAACAGGTCGATGGGGTCCACCTGCGGCCTGACCGGTTCCATGATCGGCTCCGCGCTCATCGCTGGGTCTCCTTGTCGCACTGGTGCCAGGCTAAAGCCCGCGCCGGGCGCCCCGGGAGAACGACGGGGCACCCCGCGCGCGCCCGGCGCCGGAATGCCCCGCCCGTTCACCCGAACGAGTGTGCTGAACCGTTCCGCTACCGTCCGCCCGTGGCCGACCGCTGCGGAGCGATCGGGGTCGTCGCCGCCACCTGCGGGGAGTCCGAGTCGGAGAACGCCGACGGCGCCGTCACCTGGGCCGCGCGGTCGGTGGTCTCCTCGTCCAGGAGTACGGCCGTCTCGCCGCCCACGATGCGGATGTGCGCCGCGTCGAACGCGCGCTTGATCCGCCAGCGCAGCTCGCGTTCCACGGTCAGGGCCTTGCCCGGCATGGTCTTCGCGGAGACGCGGACCACCATGGAGTCGATGAGCACGGAGTCCAGGCCGAGCACCTCGATGGGGCTCCACAGGACCTCGTTCCAGGGCTCTTCCTTGGCCATCTTCTCGGCGACCTCGCCGAGGGTGGCCCGGACCTTGTCCAGGTCCTCGCTGGCCCGCACGGTGACGTCGACGCCCGCCGTGGCCCAGCCCTGCGAGAGGTTGCCGATGCGCTTGATCTCGCCGTTGCGGACGTACCAGATCTCGCCGCTCGCGCCGCGCAGCTTGGTCACCCGCAGACCGACCTCGACCACCTCGCCGGAGGCCACCCCCGAGTCGATGGTGTCACCGACGCCGTACTGGTCCTCCAGGATCATGAACACGCCCGACAGGAAGTCCGTGACCAGGTTCCGGGCGCCGAAACCGATCGCGACACCCGCGACACCGGCGGAGGCCAGCAGCGGCGCCAGGTCGATCTGGAAGCTGCTCAGCACCATCAGCGCGGCCGTGCCGAGGATCAGGAAGCTCGCCACCGACCGCAGCACCGACCCGATCGCCTGCGAGCGCTGCCGCCGCCGCTCGGCGTTGACCAGCAGCCCGCCGAGGGTGGTGCCCTCCGCCGACTCCACGGTCCGGTTCATCCGGTCGATGAACTTGGTTATCGCCCGCAGCACGATCTTTCTGAGCACCACGGCGATCACCACGACCAGCAGGACCTTCAGCCCGATCGCCAGCCACGTCGACCAGTTCTGCTCGACCCAGCTGGCCGTGTGCACGGCGCTCTCCTGGGCGTCCTGGAGCGTGGGGACGGTCGTGGTCGCCGACTCCGAGGGGGTCGGCGACGGCGACGAACCGGCGGCCGTGAGGACGGCGGGCAAGGACACGGCGGGTACCTCCAGGTGGTGCGCTACTGCCCTCCGGTACGGCTGACAAGGTCGGGTACGGCGTTCAAGGTCACGGGAAGGTCACCGGACGGGCAGGAACACCACACTAACGGGGCATTGTGTGTGGGCCCGGCCGTTGGGAGAAGGAGAGACCGTGCTCACGCCTGTTTCTCACCACCGGTTCTCGCCGCCCCGGAACAGGCCTGCTGGAACAGGCCCGCTTGAAAAGGGGGGCGACCGGGGGATGAATGCCGTGTGGTCGAAAACACTCCCAGCCCGTTACCGGGAGATGGTGGCGCGTCCACCAGGCATGAGGGGAGACTGGCCACAGATCGTCCCGGCGCGAGCCACGCGCCGCCGACGCCCAAGGAGGCACCCGTGCCGCATGTCCTGGTCCTCAACGCGTCGTACGAGCCGCTCGGCGTCGTACCGCTCCGCCGCGCGCTCGTCCTCGTCCTGGAGAACAAGGCAGTCGCCTTGGAGGAATCCGGCGCCTATATGCACAGCGCAACCGTCACAGTCCCCGCACCCAGCGTGGTCCGGCTCAAGCGATTCGTACGGGTTCCCTACCGGGGGCCCGTTCCTCTCACCCGAAGGGCGCTCTTCGCGCGCGACGGGGGCCGGTGCATGTACTGCGGTGGCGTCGCAACCAGCGTCGACCACGTCATCCCGCGCAGTCGCGGGGGTCAGCACGTCTGGGACAACGTGGTGGCGTCCTGCCGCCGCTGCAACCACGTCAAGGCCGACCGCCATCTCTTCGAGATCGGCTGGCGGCTGCGGCACAAACCAGCCCCGCCCACCGGCCTGGCCTGGCGCATCATCGGGACCGGCCATCGGGACCCGCGCTGGCTGCCGTACTTGCAGCCGTACGGCGCGGACGACGCCCTGGCCCGGATCGACGGCATCTCCGCCTGACGATCCGGGCCTTCGCATACCCCGTGGCTGCCGGTTCGGCCACGGGGCCCTTCGCCGTGCACGGGGTGCCCCGGCCGGGCCTGCTCACCTGGACGATCGCGACGCGCTCACCTCGGACGCGGGCGGACAGGCCGGCATCGGCGGGCCCCGGCTCTCGCCGCCCGGCGCGTGACCGCGGCCGGTCGCGCCTCGGCCGCGGTCAGGTGCCGGGCGGCGAGCACTCGATGCCGGAGATCGCAGTGGCCGCCGGGGAGGCCTGGCCGGGCGCGGGGGCGGCGTGCTCGTCGAGCCCCCGTGCGGTGTGGATCCGCAGCAGTCCCTCGATGCCGCGCAGCAGGGTCTCGCCGGCCAGGACGGGGTCGCCGAGGTAGCCGGCGCTCATCGCGCCGTCGCGGAGCATGACGAAGTGCCGCCCGGCGTGGTCGGCCTGGGCGGCCGAGATCTCGGCGAACAGTCCGGTGATCGTTTGCAGGAACCATGCGCGGTGCTGCACGACGGCACGGTGGACCGGGTGGTCGGGGTCGGGGAACTCCGCCGCCGCGTTGAGGAAGGCGCATCCGCGGTAACCGGGGGAGCGGATCTGCTCCACCAGGGACGCGCCTATGCCCCGCAGGATGCCGTCGGGCGGCGTGTCCGTGGCCGTCAGGGAGCCGATCTGGGCGCGGATCGCCTGGTCGACGCTGCCGAGGTAGGCGACGGCGAGGTCTTCCTTGCTGCGGAAGTGGCGGTAGAAGGTGGCGTTGGTGACCTTCGACTCGGCGACCAGGCGGTCGACGCCCACCGTGTGGATGCCCTCCGCGTAGAAGAGCCGCCCGGCGGTCCTCAGGAGCCGTTCCCGGGCCTCGGAGACCCGCCTGCCGGTGCCTGTGCCGGCTTCCGTCCTTGTCATGTCACCCATGGTAGCGGGTAGAACGCTCTCTCTTGTCTTCGTGGAGAAGGTGTGCCAGGGTCGGACAGGAAAGAAGAAAGAGCGTTCTATCTATCCCCTCTTTCCGTCCACAGTCACTGGAGAACCCCATGGCATCCCCCGCATCCACCGCATCCGCCGAGTCCGTCGGCGCCACGCCCGCCCTGCGCCGGCTGTACGTCATCCGCTTCGTCTTCGCCGTCGCGTGGGCCGCGCTCCTGCTGGTGTCCGGCTCCGGGCTCACCGCCGGGGCCAGGCTGCTGCTGTTCCTCTATCCCGCCTTCGACGTGGCCGCGGCCGTCGTCGACGCCAGGTCGGCGCGCGCCGCCGGGCCGCTCAAGGGCCTGTACGCCAACATGGCCGTCAGCGTGCTCGCCGCCGTCGGCGTCGCGGTCGCCGGCACCTCGGGCGTCGCCGACGTGCTGCGTGTCTGGGGCGCGTGGGCGGTCGTCTCCGGCCTCATCCAGCTCCTCGTGGGCGTCGCGCGCCGGCCGATGGGCGGCCAGTGGGCCATGATCCTCAGCGGCGGCATCTCCGTCCTCGCCGGCGCGTCCTTCATCCGGAGCGCCGCCCAGGACGACCCCTCGCTGACCGCCCTCGCCGGCTACGCCGCCTTCGGCGGGATCTTCTTCCTCGTCTCGGCGGTCCGCCTGTCCCGCCCGGCCTCCCGGAGCTGACCCGTAACGACCGGGGACCGAGGCGACCAGGCGCGGCGCGCGAGTCGTCACGTGGCCGCCGAGGCCCGCCTCGGCGACAGACCGGTGCCGCGGACGGCGCTCGGTGCCATGAAGCCGGATGGGCCGGGGATCGCGTCGGTGATCGCATCGACAGACCTGCGCAAGGACACCTGCCCCGGTTCGAGTTCCGCAGGTCCGGCCACGGCGACGCTGCGAACGACTGCCACGAAGCCGTCGGCGGCATCCCATCCCCCACACCGTCGTCGTCCGCGCCCCCGCCCCCGTCCCCCCGACCGCCCGGTACTCCGGTTCGCCCCGAGAGCCGGGGCGCGGTGCGCCGCGTCGCGTCACCGATCGGTCAGCCGCCGCTGCGGGGGCCCTCAGGACGCGCGCCGTGTACGACGTACAGCGCGCCGCCCACCGCGAACGCGCTCAGCGCCGCCGCCCAGGCGGCCGGCTGTGCCCACGGTTGCACGGGCCACGCCCACAGCGCCGTCCAGCGACCGTGCGGCCCCGCCGAAGCCAGGTACACGGCACTGACGTAACCGAAGGCCGGCAGCCAGCTCGGCCGGGCGCCCAGCAGGACGGCCGCCGCCGCCGTGACACCCGTGCAGCCCAGGGTGTTGCGGATCACGGCCGGTGGTCCGAAGATCTCCGGATGCCCCAGCACGGCCAGCGGCAGCAGTGCCGCCGCCAGGGCGGTGAGCCCGGCCAGCTGCGCCAGCCGGCGCGGCCACCACGGGCGTACCGCGGTACGGTCCAGTTCCTCGGACGGGGAGGACAGGCCCACCCCGATCACCGCGGCCGCCAGCAACGGGGCCAGCGCGACGACCGGCACGCGCCGCCAGGGGTCCAGGTAGCTGTCCAGGCGGGCCGCCGCCCAGACGGCGAGGACGGTCGTACCGGCGAGCGCGACGAGAGTGCCGGGGACCGCGCGGGAGCGGGCGTACAGAAACAGGCGGCTCGTGGTCACAGGGCCGGCACCCCGCTCGGGTCGCAGGCCGCCCAGGCGGCGAAGTACGCCGACAGCCAGGTCCGGCGCCGCTGCTCGCCCATCGCCGCCAGCCGGGCCCGGGCGGCGCGGCGGTCGGCCGTCTCGGCGCGGCGTCGCGCGTCCCCCTGGGCATCCGCACCGTCGAACCCGTGCCGCGCGGGACGGGGTGCGAGGTAGTCCTGCACCGCGTCGTCGGCCACGCCCACCCGGTCGTCCGGACAGTCACCGCGCACCATCAGCGCCCCCGCCGCCTCCCGCGCGAACTCCTCCGGGTCGGTCAGCCGCCCCCGCACGAACGACCAGCCGAGCGGCGTCAGCGACGGCAGCTCCGCCTCGTCGTCGCGCGGCCCGCCGGCCCGGTCCTCCCAGCGCGACGGCAGATTCCGTACGCCCTTCAGCCTGCCCGTGACACCCGACAGCGCCTCGGTGATCTGCGGGAGCGCACCCGCGTACCGGGCGTTGACACACACGGCCGGGGTGACGGACGTCTCGCACACCTGCCGCCGGGCCAGCGGGTCGGTGTGCCACAGCCCGTCCCCGGTCTGCGCGAGCAGCGCGCCCGCGGCGGTCGCGGCGGCCAGGGGCAGCAGGGCCGTCCACCGGCGCCGGGCCGCGTACGCCAGGACGGCCGCTCCCGCCAGGCCCCCGACCCACACCGCCATCGCCATCGGCTGCCACCACACCGGCACCGAGGTCTCCGTGACCGGGAACGCCGGGTCGAGATGGCTCCCGGCCCCCTCGTGCGCGGCCGCCGTCACCCCCAGCCCCGCGTACCCGGCCATCGCCAGCAGCGGAGCCGCGAGCCGGGACGGCACCAGCCGCCCCACCGCATGGCCGGCGAGCACCGCGGCCCCCGACACGAACGCGTCCGTCGGCACCAGCGCCGGACGCGGTCCGTCCCCCGGGGCGTACGGCCAGGTCGCGAGCAGCGCCAGTCCCGCCGCGCCCGCGTACCCGGCGGCCACCCACAGGGCCGTCGGCAGCGCGGACACCAGGAACCGGGCCAACGGCGGCCGTACGACCGTCCCCCACAGCTCCTCCGTTCCGCGCCGCCGCTCCCGTCCGCCCTGCCAGCAGCCCGCCGCCGCGGCCGCCGGAACCGTGATCAGCACGGCGTTGTGCAGCCGCGCGGCCGTCTCCGCCCAGCCGCCCTGCCACCTGTCGGCCGACGCGGCGAGCAGCACCCCGAGCGTCAGCAGCACGGTGAGCCCGGCCCAGGGGGCGAATCCCCGGCGGGCCTCGGTGACCAGCGGGGTCCGTGTCACGACGCTCATCGCGGCGCCTCCGTCGCGCGGTGGGCGCGCAGGGCCGCCGTGTAGCCGCGTTCGATGGGGTGGTCGCCGGGGCCGTCGGAGGTCTCGCCGAGGGCGGCGAGCGCGTCGGGTGTACCCCGGTAGGCGACCCGGCCCGCGTCGAGGAGGGTGACCTCCGTGCAGGCCGCCGCCACGTCCTCCACCAGATGGGTGGAGACCATCACGGTCGCCGAGGCGCCCAACTCGCGCAGCAACTCCCGGAACTGCACGCGCTGTTCGGGATCCAGCCCGGCGGTCGGTTCGTCGAGCAGCAGGAGGTCCGGTTCGTTGACGATCGCCTGCGCGACACCGAGCCGGCGGACCATGCCGCCGGACAGCGTCCGGACCTTCGCGTCGGCGCGGTCGGCGAGCCCCACCCGGGCCACCGCCCGCTCGACGGCGGCGGGGGCCTCGGCCGCGGGCAGCTCCTTGAGCCAGGCCACATACGCCACGAACTCCCGCACGGTGAACCCCGGGTAGTAGCCGAACTCCTGCGGCAGGTACCCCAGGTGAGCGCGGATCTCGCCGAGGGCGCGCCGCCCGGCGGTGTCCCGGCCGAGCAGCTCCACCCGGCCGGCGGACGGCCGGGCGACGGTCGCCAGCACCCTGATCAGCGAGGTCTTCCCGGCGCCGTTGGGGCCCAGCAGTCCGTGCACCCCGGTGCCGAGCGCGAGATCGACCGAGTCGAGGGCGACGGTCCTGCGGTGCCGGACGCGCAGACCGGTCACTCGTATGCTCAACGGTTCTCCAGATGGTCGTAGGCGCTGCGGCGGGCGGCCAGCAGCGCGGCGCAGACGGCGGCGGCCGCGGCCCAGCCGGGCTGGGCGCCGTCGAAACAGGTGGTCAGCTGTCCGGCCAGCCGTGTGGTGAGCGGCCCGCCGTGGGCGGCGAGGGCCGGGACGAGGACGGCGGCCAGCCAGCCGCCGGCGACCACGGCGGTCGCGGTGCGGCAGCCGACGCAGGACGCGAGCGTCAGGGAGCCGAGGGTCAGCGCCAGCCCCGGCAGCAGCCAGGCGGCGGCGCCGGGCGCGCCCGAGGCGGGCAGGGCGGCGCCGGTGAGGGTCAGGGCGGGCAGGCTGACGCCGAGGACGGCGGCGGTGCGGGTGAGGGCGAGGCGCAGGCCGCCGGAGGGGGTGGCCGCGGTGATCTCGTGCAGGGGGTCGGCCTGCGGGCCGTAGGAGAGGGCGACGCCGGACACCGGGATGACCGGGGCGATGGTGAGGAGGAGGGTGCGGGTCGACGCGTAGCCCGCGGCGCGATCGAGGAGGAGGGCGCCGAGGGTCACGGAGAGGAGGGCGAGGAGCCAGGTGCCTCGCAGGGCGGGGCCGAAGGACCAGAGGGCGGGTCTGAGGCGGGGGGTTCGCCGCGCGCCGGTGGGGGCCGGTCGCGCCCCCGCGGCGGAGCCGCACAGGCCGGAGCCCCGCGCCTCTGAGGTGCGCGGCGCGGCCGTCAGCACCACGTCACGTACCTCGTCGAGCACGGCTCCCGCCCATGTGTTCCGTACCGCCGCCGACACCCGGGTCGCGCAGGCGGTGCAGGTCTCCAGGTGTTTCTCCAGGGACCAGGCGTCAGCTTCCGGCAGGGAGCCGTCGGCGTAGCGCAGGGCCAGGTCCTCGGAGGCGTGCCAGGCCGTCGTCATGCCGGGCCTCCCGTCGGTGAGGGGTTCAGCCGGGCCAGGGCGGCGCGGAGTTCGGCCCTCGCGCGGACGGCGCGGGACTTGACCGTGCCTTCGGGTATGCCGAGCAGACGGGCGGCCTCGCGGGTGGTCAGGCCGTCCACGACGGTGGCCCGGAGCACCTCGCGGAGTTCGGGGGAGATGCGGTCCAGGGCGGTGCCGACGTCGCCGTACTCCAGGGCGGCCAGGACCCGGTCCTCCGCCGAGGGCGCCACGGCGGGCGGGGCGGGCAGCGTCTGCGCGCGGGCCGCGCGCTCCTGGACCCGGCCGGCGTCCACCAGGCGGCGGGCCGCGATCGTCCAGAGCCAGCCGCCGGCCTCCTGCCCGCGGTGCCCGGCCGCCGACCGCCACACCGTGACGAAGGTGTCCTGGAGCACCTCCCGCACCACCTCGGGGTCGGCACAGCGCCGGCTCAGCCGGGCGTGCAGCCAGCCCGCGTGCCGGTCGTAGAGGACGGCCAGCGCCGAGGCGTCCCCGGCCGCGACCGAGCGCAGCAGTGCCGCGTCCCCGTCCGCGTCGTCGTTCTCGCGGTGGCCCCCCATGGGGCGGAACAGTCTCACACCGTCTCTATCGATCACCCGGACGCGGTCGGTTCGCGGGGCGGGGCCGGCCGCCACGCGTGCCCTCGCGACGACGGGGTAGGGCTCCTCTGACCCGGCATTCGCCGCCGTACCCGACGACATGACGAGGAGGCCGCCGTGGCCGCAACGGTTCATCATCCGATCCCGGCCCAGTTCAAACCCCCGGTGCGGACCGAGGAGGAGCCCCGCCTGTACGTGTTCAGCGCCGAGAGCGCGGCCGCCGAGGCCCCGCTGACCAGTGAGCCGCCGCTGCCCGACGCCGAGCCCCTCACCAGCGAACCGCCGCTGGCCGACGCGGTCCCGCTGACCAGCGAGCCGGGGTTGTAGATGAACGAAGCCCTGGACCCGGGGCTGTGCCGGCTCGCGGAGCTGCACGGCGTCGCCACCTCCTACAGCCCCGCCCCGGACCGTACGGTCGCCGCCTCCGCCGGTGCCGTGACCGCCGCGCTGGGCGCCCTGGGCGTCGACGCGAGCGGCCCGGAGGCCGTCCGCGCCGCCCTCGCCGACCGGGAGCGGGAACTCGCCGGACGGCTGCTGCCGCCGACGGTCGTCCACTGGGCGGGCACCGGCGAGATCGCCCTCGGCCTGCCCGACGGCACCCGCCTTCAGGTGCGGACGGAGGACGGGGAGAGCCGGGACACCGTGCGGGACCTGCCGCCCGGGGTGCATCTGCTGACCGCAGCCGCGCCCGACGGCCGCACCGCCCGCGCCCACCTGATCGTCGCCCCCGACCGGCTGCCCACCCCCGCCACCCGCTCGTACGGCATCCTCGTCCAGCTCTACTCGCTGCTGTCCCGCCGCTCCTGGGGCATGGGCGACCTCGGGGACCTCGCCGAGCTGGCCGACTGGGCCGGACGCACGGCCGGAGCGGGGTTCGTGCAGGTCAACCCCTTGCACGCGGCCGTACCCGGAGCCCCGACCGACCCCTCCCCCTACCGCCCCTCCTCCCGCCGGTTCCCCGACCCGGTGCACCTGCGGCCGGAGGCCGTCCCCGAGTACACCGCCGCCCCTTCCGTCACGGACCGTGCCGGGCGGCTGCGCTCCGCCGTCCTCGACCAGGGCGCCCTCATCGACCGGGACGCGGTGTGGGAGCTGAAGCGCGAGGCGCTGGAGACGGCGGCCGCCGCACCGCTGCCCCCCGATCGGCAGGCCGCCTACGACGCGTTCCGCGCCGCGGAGGGGCAGGCCCTGGAGGACCACGCCACCTGGTACGCGCTCGCCGAGCGGCACGGCTCCGACTGGCACCGGTGGCCCGAGGCCCTGCGCGACCCCCGCTCGCCGCAGACCGCCCGCGCCCGCGCCGAGCTGGCCGACCGCGTCGGCTTCCACGCCCGCCTCGCCTGGCTCACCGTCACCCAGCTCACCGCGGCCCAGCACGCCGCCCGCGAGGCCGGCATGCCGGTCGGGATCGTGCACGACCTCGCCGTCGGCGTGCACCCCGCCGGCGCCGACGCCTGGGCCCAGCAGGACCACTTCGCCGCCGGGATGTCCGTCGGCGCCCCGCCCGACGCCTTCAACGCCCGCGGCCAGGACTGGGGCCTGCCGCCCTGGCGCCCCGACCGCCTCGCCGCCTCCGGCCACGCGCCCTTCCGGGAGCTCCTGCGCGCCCTCTTCCGCTACGCCGGCGCCCTGCGCATCGACCACGTGATGGGCCTGTTCCGGCTCTGGTGGGTGCCGCAGGGCAGCCCGCCCACCGAGGGCACCTACGTCCGCTACGACGCCGAGGCCATGCTGGCCCTGCTGGCCCTGGAGGCGACCCGGGCCGGGGCGGTGGTGATCGGGGAGGACCTGGGCACGGTGGAGCCGGGGGTGCGCGAGACGCTCCAGCGGCACGGGGTGCTCGGCACGTCCGTGCTCTGGTTCGAACGGGACTGGGCGGGCGACGGCCGCCCCCTGCCCCCGGACCGCTGGCGTGCCGACTGCCTCGCCACCGCCACCACCCACGACCTGCCGCCCACTGCCGCCCGCCTCACCGGCGAACACGTCGAACTCCGCGACCGCCTCGGCCTGCTCACCCGACCGCTCGCGGTGGAACGGGCCGAAGCGGCGGCCGACACCGCGGAGTGGCTGGCCCTGCTGACCCGCCTCGGCCTGCTCGCCGCGTCCGACTCCGGCGACGAGGAGGCCGAGATCCGTGCCGTCCACCGCTTCCTGCTGCGCACCCCGGCCCGCATGATCGGCGTCTGGCTCCCGGACACCGTCGGCGACCGCCGCCCCCAGAACCTCCCCGGCACCTGGGACCAGTACCCGAACTGGCGCCTCCCCGTCGCCGACACGAAGGGCCGCCCGGTGACCCTGGAGGAGCTGACGGCCTCGGAGCGGGTACGGGCGCTGTTCCGGACCCTGCACACGGACAGCCCGTCCACGGCGTGACGACCACCGCCCGGCCCGTGACCGCCCGGCCCGTGACCGCCCGCCGCGGCCGGGCGGACCTGGATCGGGCCGACCTGGGACTGGGTGGACCTGGGGCCGGGCGGACCTGGACCGGCAGACCTCGACCGGGCTGGCGCGGGGCGGTCCGTCGCCGCGGACTAGCGGACCTGGGATCGGGCGGACGCGGGCGGGTCCGTCGCCGCGGACGGGCGGACCTGGATCGGGCGGACCTGGATCGGGCGGACCTCGGCCGGGCGGACCTCGGCCGGGCGGGTGCGGGCGGGTCCGTGACTCCGGGAAGGTGGCCGGGAGCCGTGCCGGGGCGCCGGTCCGCGATCCTTGGGTCATGCGTGCCGCCCGTCTGATCCGCATGGCGCTTCTCGTCCAGTCGAGCCCAGGGATGACCGCCGACGCCCTCGCCCGCGAGCTGGACGTCTCCAGGCGCACGGTGATCCGCGACGCCCAGGCCCTCCAGGAGGCGGGCGTCCCCCTCCGCGCCGAGCGCGGCCGGGCGGGCGGCTACCGGCTGGCGCCGGGCCACCGGACCCGGCTCACCACGCTCCACCCCACCGAGGCGGAGACGCTCTACCTCTCCGGTCTGCCCACGGCCCTGCGCGATCTGGGACTGTCCGACGCGGCGGACACGGCCCGGCTGAAGCTGTCGGCCACCCTGCTCCCCTCGCTGCGCGCGGCCGCCGAGTCGTCGGCGCGCCGCTTCCACCTGGACGCCCCGGCCTGGTTCCGCGAACCGTCGGCCCCGGAACTGCTCCCGGAGCTGGCCCGCGCCGTCTGGTCCGACCGCACCGTCGAGCTGGACTACGCGCGGCCGGCCCGCGACGGCGCGCCGCCCCGCACGGTGACCCGCCTGCTGGAGCCGTACGGACTCGTTCTGAAAGCAGGCGTCTGGTACGTCGTGGGCCGGATCCCGGCCGAGCGGACGACGGGCCGGGACGGCGTCTGGCGCACCTACCGCGTCGACCGCGTCACGGCCCTGTCGCCCGCGCCCGCCGGTGACCCCTTCGTCCGTGACCCGTCCTTCGACCTGGCCGCGCACTGGCAGGCCCAGGCCGCCGGGTTCGCCCGGGCGCTGCTGCGCACGACCGTCACCGTTCGGCTGACCGGCCGCGGCCTGCGGCGCCTGCCCTCCGTGATGGACCCGGCGGGGGTGGCGGAGACCCTGGCGTCCGCGACGGCGACCGCGCCGGACGCCGCCGGGCGGGTCACGCTCGACCTGCCGGCGGAGTCGGAGGAGGTCGCCTTCGGCCAGCTGACCGCCCTCGGCGCGGACGTCGAGGTGCTGGCCCCGGCGGGCCTGCGCGCCCGCTTCCGCGAGCACGCGCGGGCCCTGGCCGCGCTGTACGACGCGGCGCCGGAGGATCAGCGGTAGTCGTCCGGCGAGCCGGCCCTCCCGCCGAACCTGACCTCCTCGAAGTACGCCAGGGCGTCCGGCCGGCTGCCGTCCACGTCCCGTACGCCGTAGGCCCTGGCGAGCTCCGCGCTGGAGGTGGACCTGCCGTTCCAGCGGGCGGCCCGGTCCGGGTCGGCCGCGAGCGCGGCGACCCCGCGGGCGAGGTAGTACGGCGACTCGGCGACCGCGAAGTCCGGTTCCCGGGCGACGGCGTCCCGCCAGTTCTCCTCTCGCACGCCGAAATGGGTGAGCATCTGCTCCGAGCGCAGGTAGCCCGGCGTGACGGCGACCGCCGTGCCGCCGTACTCCGCCAGCTCCTCGCCCAGCCCGAACGCGATGCGGATCGGGGCGGTCTTCGCGAGGTCGTAGTAGAGGTTCTCGCGGTAGCGGCGGTTGAAGGCCGCCGTGCCGTCGGTGACCTCCACGTGCAGCGGCGCGTCCGAGCGGACCAGGAGCGGGAGGGCGAGTGCCGCGGTGATGACGTGCGAGCGCACCCCGAGGTCCAGGATGCGCAGGCCGTCGGCGAGCGGGGTCTCCCAGCTCTTCTTGCCGAAGACGGAGCCGACGAGCAGGTGCTCGCCGCCCCAGAGGTCGTTGACGAGGATGTCGAGCCGCCCCTGTTCCCGGCCGATCCGCTCGACGAGGACCCGGACCCGGTCCGGGTCCAGATGGTCGGTGGGGACGGCGACACCGGTGCCGCCGGCCGCTGTGACCAGCTCCGCGGTCTCCTCGATGGTCTCCGTGGTCCGGCCGACCTCGCTGGCGTGGTCGCGGGTGGTGCGGCCGGTGACGTAGACGGTGGCGCCGGCCCGGCCGAGTTCGACGGCGAGGGCACGTCCGGCGCCGCGGGTGGCCCCGGCGACGAGCGCGATCCGGCCGGCGAGCCGCGTGCCGGTGCCCGGGGAGCCGATGCCATGGGTGCTGGGGTCTTGGTCGCTGGGGTCGCCTTGGTTGCTGGGGTCGCCTTGGTTGCTGAGGTCCTGGTTGCAGGTGTCCTGGTCCATGGCACCACGGTGCCCGCCAAAGGTGACAATTCCCGTCACCTTTTTACGGGGATCCTCCCGGGTGGGGGGTGATGGCGGCTTACGGGTACCCCCGGACGCGCGCCCCCCAGGTCGGCCCGCTAACTTTGGCTTCGTGGACAAGAAGAACGCCCTGCGCGCCGGCGCCCTGGCTGCCGGTACGACGCTGATGATGCTGCTCATGTCGTCGCCCGCCCTCGCGCTCGCGCGTGACGACGGTGACGACCCCGGCAAGGGCCTGAGCGTCATTCAGACGCTGGGCCTCTACGTCCTGATCCCGCTCGTGCTGTTCGCGGTCATCGCCGGTCTCGTGATGGTGCTGGACAGGTCCAAGGTCCGGGTCACCAAGCCGAAGGCCAAGGCGTAGGACCGGGGCCTTCCGATCCACCGAGGGCGCCGGCCGGCCTCCGTACGTGCCGCACGTACGGGAGCCGACCGGCGCCCTCGGCGTGTCTCTCAGGGGATCGGCGCGGTCAGATACCGCTGCACGGTCGGCCCGAGCCACGCCACGATCTCGGCGCGCGCCAGCGCCACCACCGGCGGCAGCCGCAGCACGTAACGGGTCAGGGCGAACCCCATCAGCTGCGCCGCGCACAGCCCGGCCCGCGTCGCCACCTGCTCGGGGTCCGGGCACACCTGCTGCGCCACCGGCACCACCTGCTCCCGGAAGATGCCCTGAAGGCGCTCGGCTCCCGCCGTGTTGGTGACGGCGACCCGCAGCATCGCGGTGAGCTCTTCGTTCGCCTCCCAGATGTCGAGGAAGTGGCCCGTCAGCGCCTGCCCGACCTCGGTGCGCGGTACCTGGGACACGTCGGGCATCCGCAGGTCGAGCGTGACGGCGGCCGCGAAGAGGCCGTCCTTGCTGCCGAAGTAGCGCATGACCATCGAGGGGTCGATACGGGCGTCCTTGGCGATGGCGCGGATGGTGGCGCGCTCGAAGCCGTCGGCGGCGAAGCGTTCGCGGGCGGCGGCCAGGATGGCGGAGCGGCTGGCGTCCGAGCGGCGAGCCGCCGGGCCGTTCGCGGACTCTGTGCTTCTACTGGGGGTGCCGGTCATGCCAACGAGCGTAGGCCAACAAGTGTGGGCCAACAAGTGTTGACTGCGAAATGGGCCCGACCTAGGGTGAGGTCAACAGGCGTTGGCCAACGAGTGTTGGTCAACAGGTGTGGGTCAACGGATGTTGGTCAACGCCTGTAGGTCAACAAGTGTTGGCAGGCATGGCACAGGCATCCAGGAGGCCACCATGAACAGCACGACCGGCACCCCCGGCTCCCCTTCCGGCTCCGCCCCCGACACCGCCCGTGTGATCGTCGTGGGCTCCGGCCCCACCGGCCTGCTCCTCGCCGGTGACCTGGCCGCCGCCGGCATCCCGGTCACCCTCCTCGAAAAGCGCCCCCACAAGATCAGCAACCTCTCCCGGGCCTTCGTCCTGCACGCCCGCGCGCTGGAGCAGCTCGACGCCCGGGGCCTGGCCGACCAGCTCGAAGCCGTCGGCCGGCCCCTCGGCCGGCTCAACCTCTTCGACGGGCTCACCCTCGACCTCGGCACCCTGCCCTCCCGCTTCCGGCACGTCCTCGTCCTGCCGCAGTACGAGGTAGAGAAGGTGCTGGAGCGCCGGGCGGCCGAGGCGGGCGTCGACTTCCGCAACGAGTGCGAGGTGACCGGCCTGACCCAGGACGCGGCCGGGGTCACCGTGCACGTCGAGGGCGCCGAGAGCCTGCGCGCCGCGTACGTGGTCGGCACCGACGGCATGCGCAGTGTGGTGCGGGAGGCGGTCGGTCTGCCGTTCCCGGGCAGGTCGGCGATCCGGTCGGTCGTCCTCGCCGACGTACTGCTCGCCGAGAAGCCCGAGGCGCTGCTGACGGCCGCCGCGGTCGGCGACGCGTTCGCGTTCCTGGCGCCCTTCGGCGACGGCTACCACCGGGTCATCTGCTGGCACCGCGGCCGCGACGTCCCCGACCACGAGCCGGTCGGCCTCGACGAGGTCAGGGAGATCACCCGGCTGGCCCTGGGCAAGGACTACGGGATGCACGACGCCCGCTGGATGTCCCGCTTCCACAGCGACGAGCGGCAGGTGCCCAGCTACCGGGTCGGCCGGGTCTTCCTGGCCGGTGACGCGGCGCATGTGCACACCCCGGCCGGCGGCCAGGGCATGAACACCGGCCTGCAGGACGCGGCCAACCTGAGCTGGAAGCTCGCCGCCGTGCTGCACGGCCACGCCGACCCCGCCCTGCTCGACACCTACCACAGCGAACGGCACCCGGTCGGCAGGTCGGTCCTGCGCAGCAGCGGCGCCATCGTCCGCCTCGCGATGGCCAAGGGCCCCGTGCTGGCCGCGCGCAACGTACTGATCCGCGCGCTCGGCCACGCCGGCCCGGTCCGCCGCAGGATCATGGCCCAGGTCACCGGCGTCGGCTACCGCTACCCCGCCCCGCGGGGCGCCCACCGCCTCACCGGCACCCGGGTCCCCGACCTCGCGCTGGCCCGCGTCTCGGACGGCGCCCCGGACGGCGCGACGGCGGCCGACGGCGGCCGCCTGTACGAGGCCCTGCGCGGCGGCCGGTTCGTCCTGGTCACCCCCGCCCCGGGCCCGTACGGCACGGGCACGGGCACGGCCGCGCGGTACGGCGACCGGCTGGCCGTGGCGCACTGGCGAAGCGACCGCCGTACGACCGTCCTGGTGCGCCCCGACGGCTACGTGGCCTGGGCGGCCGAGGACGCCCAGGCGCCCGGCATCGAGCAGGCGCTGGCCACCCACCTCGGGTGACCGGTTCAGGCGAGGGTGAAGTCCGCGGCCCTGGTGTCGAGGGTGGTGCGGCCGTCCCCCGCCGTGGCGAGGACGGCGATGTGCCAGGCGCCGTGCGCGGACGACGCGGCGTCGGCGGCGGACACCGGAGTCCGGTACACGCACCGGACGGTGTGGCCGCCGACCGGGGTGCAGGTCGCCGACTCGACCGCGGCCATGTCCTTGGCGGTCAGCGGCTTCTTCGCGAACGACGACTTCTCCGGCCAGGCCAGCACCCGCAGGTTCTTCACCCCGGAGGGCGCGCTGACCTCGGTGGTGAAGGAGAGCGAGCCGTCCCGGCCGCCGTCGGGAGCGGTGTGGTGGACGGTGCTGTGCGCGAGGGTGGGGGCGGGGTCCTGGCCGTCGGCGTAGGCGAGGGCGAAGGCCCCGGCGCCCGCGAGCACGACGGCGGTGGCGACCACGGACAGGGCGATACGACGGGACATGGCGAGTTCTCCGTGACTGGCTCGGACCGGCCCGGTCTGTCCGAGCCGTATGGACCGGCGCTCGCTGCCGCGCCGTTGCCTCGATCCTCGCAACGCGCGGCCGACCCGGACGTGAGCACGGATACTCAACTCGTCCTGGGTGATGGGTACTTCGCGACTGAGGCGGGGCGCCCGGTGTCCGTCACACCGGGCGCCCCGCCGCCGTACCGTCTGCTTCCCGTCTGCTTCCGCCGCCTACTGGGCGGCCGCGTCCGCCGCCTGGGCCCTCAGGGCGCGCTCGACACCCGCGCGGGACTCCGAGACGAGCCGGGCCAGGGCCGCGTTCGGCTGGGCCGAGGCCAGCCAGGCGTCCGTCTTGGCGAGGGTCTCCTGGGAGACCTGGAGGGACGGGTAGAGGCCGACCGCGATCTGCTGGGCGATCTCGTGCGAGCGGGAGTCCCACACCGACTTCAGGATCTCGAAGTACCTGTCGGTGTACGGCGCCAGCAGCTCGCGCTGGTCGGTCTGGACGAAGCCGCCGATGACCGCCTCCTGCACCGCGTTGGGCAGCTTGTCGGAGTCGATGACCGACGCCCACGCCTCGGCCTTGGCCTCCTCGGTCGGGCGGGCGGCGCGGGCGGTGGCCGCGTGGCGCTCGCCGGCGGCGGTCCTGTCCCGCTCGTACTCGCCCGCGATCTCCGCCTCGTCGAAGCGGCCGACCGCCGCCAGCCGCTCCACGAACGCCCAGCGCAGCTCGGTGTCGACGGCCAGGCCCTCGATGGTGTGGGTGCCCTCCAGCAGGCTGTCCAGGAGGTCCAGCTGCTCGGGGGTGCGGGCGGTGGCCGCGAAGGCGCGGGCCCAGGCCAGCTGGTGGTCGCTCGCCGGCGCGGCGGACCGCAGGTGGGCCAGCGTGGCGTCGGTCCAGCGGGTGAGCAGGGCCTCCCGGGCGGTCGGGTCGGCGTACAGCTCGATGGCCAGCTTCACCTGGCGGTGCAGGGACTGGACGACACCGATGTCCGACTCCTTGCCGATGCCGGACAGCACGAGGGACAGGTACGCGCGGGTGGGCAGTTCGGCGTCCCGGGTCATGTCCCAGGCCGACGCCCAGCACAGCGCGCGGGGCAGCGAGGACTCGAAGTCGCCGAGGTGCTCGGTGACGAAGCGCAGGGACTCCTCGTCCAGGCGGACCTTGGCGTACGACAGGTCGTCGTCGTTGAGCAGGAACACCGCCGGGCGGCGGCGGCCGGCCAGCTGCGGTACGGCCGTCAGCTCGCCGTCCACGTCCAGCTCGATCCGGTCGGTGCGGACCAGCTTGCCGGTCGCCTCGTCGAGGTCGTACAGGCCGACCGCGATCCGGTGCGGGCGCAGGACCGGCTCGCCCTTGGCGCCGGCCGGCAGCGCGGGGGCCTCCTGGCGGATGGCGAAGGAGGTGACGACCCCGTTGGAGTCCGTCTCCACCTCCGGACGCAGGATGTTGATGCCGGCCGTCTGCAGCCACTTTTGCGACCAGGTGCTCAGGTCGCGCCCGGAGGTCTCCTCCAGGGCGCCCAGCAGGTCGGACAGGCGCGTGTTGCCGAACGCGTGCCGCTTGAAGTACGCCTGCACGCCCTTGAAGAACTCGTCCATGCCGACGTACGCGACGAGCTGCTTGAGGACCGAGGCGCCCTTGGCGTACGTGATGCCGTCGAAGTTGACGAGCACGTCGTCCAGGTCGCGGATCTCGGCCATGATCGGGTGCGTGGAGGGCAGCTGGTCCTGCCGGTACGCCCAGGTCTTCATCTGGTTGGCGAACGTTGTCCACGAGTGCGGCCACCGCGACCCGGGGGCGTACGCCTGGCAGGCGATGGAGGTGTAGGTGGCGAACGACTCGTTCAGCCACAGGTCGTTCCACCACTCCATGGTGACCAGGTCGCCGAACCACATGTGGGCCAGCTCGTGCAGGATGGTCTCGGCGCGCGTCTCGTACGCCGCGTCCGTCACCTTGGACCGGAAGACGTACTGGTCGCGGATGGTCACCGCGCCCGCGTTCTCCATCGCGCCCGCGTTGAACTCCGGCACGAACAGCTGGTCGTACTTGGTGAACGGGTACGCGTAGTCGAACTTCTCCTGGAACCAGTCGAAGCCCTGCCGGGTCACCTCGAAGATCGCGTCCGAGTCGAGGAACTCCGCGAGGGACGGCCGGCAGTAGATGCCGAGCGGGACGCTCTGGCCGTCCTTCTCGTACACGCTGTGCACCGAGTGGTACGGGCCCGCGATCAGCGCGGTGATGTACGACGAGATGCGCGGCGTCGGCTCGAAGACCCAGAGGTCGTCCTTGGGCTCGGGCGTCGGCGAGTTCGAGACGACCGTCCAGCCGCTCGGCGCCTTCACGGTGAACTGGAAGGTCGCCTTCAGGTCCGGCTGCTCGAAGGAGGCGAAGACCCGGCGGGCGTCCGGCACCTCGAACTGGGTGTAGAGGTACGCCTGCTCGTCGACCGGGTCGACGAACCGGTGCAGGCCCTCACCCGTGTTGGTGTACGCGCAGTCGGCGGTCACCCGGAGGATGTTGCGGCCCGCCAGCAGGCCGGGCAGCGCGATCCGGGAGTCCGCGAAGACCTCGGCGGGGTCGAGGGCGTCACCGTTCAGGGTGACCTCGTGGACCGCGGGGGCCACCAGGTCGATGAAGGACGCGGCGCCGGATTCGGCGACGTCGAAGCGCACCGTGGTCACGGACCGGTAGGTACCGCCCTCCTGCGCGCCGGAGAGGTCGAGATCGATCTCGTACGAGTCAACGGTGAGCAGCTTCGCCCGCTGCCGCGCCTCTTCGCGAGTCAGGTTTGTGCCAGGCACGCGTTCATCTCCTCGTTATGTGTGGGTTGCGCCATCCTTCCACGGGACGGGGCCCGGGGCGTCTAGGGAAAACCCCAGAGATCCCTTGGTCAGCGCTGTCAGGCCGCCGTCGTGCCGCCGTCGACCGGCATCGCCGCGCCGGTGACGAAGGAGGCGCGGTCGCCGCACAGCCACAGCGCGGCCTCGGCGACCTCGGCGGGCCCGGCCATGCGCTTCTGGAGCGTCTCGCCCTCGAACCGCTCCCGCAGCTGCGGCAGTTGGTCAAGGGCCCGGTCCATCATCTCGGTGCGGGTGCTGCCGACCACCAGCGCGTTGACCCGGATGCCGCGCTCGGCGTACTCGGCAGCGGCCGCCCGGGTGATCCCGAGGACCGCGTGCTTGGCGGCCACGTACGCCGCGGACGCGCCGGTGGCCCGCTGCCCCGCGACGCTGGAGGTGTTGACGATCGAGCCGCCGCCGCTCCCGAGCATCTCGGGGATCTGGAAGCGCAGGCAGTTCCAGACACCGCGCACATTGACGTCCATGGTCCGCTCGTAGACGTCCTGGCCGGTCTCGTGCAGGTCGGTGCCCGCGGTGCCGTACCCGGCGTTGTTGAAGGCGCAGTCGAGGCGGCCGAAGGTGTCGACGGCGGCCCGGACCACCCGCTCGACGTGCCCGGCGGACACGATGTCCCCCGGCACAGCCAGGGCCCGGCCGCCGTCGGCGCCGATCTCCTCGACCAGCGCGGCCAGCCGCTCCGCCCGCCGGGCCGTCAGCACGACGGCCGCCCCCTCCCGGGCGAACAGCCGCGCGGCGGCCGCCCCTATCCCACTGGACGCGCCGGTGATCATGGCGACCTTGCCGTCGAGAACGTGTGAGCTGTCGCAGACCTGCTGGGTGTTCGTCATGGTGTGGTGCCTCCCCCGATCAGGGCTCCCCATGCTCAAGGGGCGCTCTACACGCGGAAGGGGCGGTCCCGGCGCGTGGCGCATCCGGGTGACCGCCCCTTCGAAGGCCGGACCTACTTCGCCGACAGCTCCGCCGCCACCAGCTCCGCGATCTGCACGGCGTTGAGCGCGGCGCCCTTGCGGAGGTTGTCGTTGGAGACGAACAGCGCGAGGCCGTTCTCCACCGTCTCGTCGCGGCGGATCCGGCCGACGTACGACGGGTCCCGGCCGGCCGCCTGGAGCGGGGTGGGGATGTCGGACAGCTCGACGCCCGGGGCGGTCGCGAGCAGCTCCGTCGCCCGCTCGGGGGAGATCGGGCGGGCGAACCGGGCGTTGACCTGGAGGGAGTGCCCGGAGAACACCGGGACGCGGACACAGGTGCCGGAGACCTTGAGGTCCGGAAGCTCCAGGATCTTGCGGGACTCGTTGCGCAGCTTCTGCTCCTCGTCGGTCTCGTTCAGACCGTCGTCGACGAGGTTGCCGGCGAAGGGCAGCACGTTGAAGGCGATGGGCCGCTTGTAGACCTGCGGCTCGGGGAAGTCGACCGCGCCGCCGTCGTGGGTGAGCTTGTCCGCGTCGGCGGCGACCTTCTGCACCTGCCCGTGCAGCTCCGCGACGCCCGCGAGGCCGGAGCCGGACACCGCCTGGTAGGTGGTGGCGACCAGCGCCTCGAGGCCCGCCTCCGCGTCCAGCACCTTCAGGACCGGCATCGCGGCCATGGTCGTGCAGTTCGGGTTGGCGATGATGCCCTTCGGGCGGTCGGCGATCGCGTGCGGGTTCACCTCGGAGACGACCAGCGGGACCGCGGGGTCCCGGCGCCAGGCGGAGGAGTTGTCGATCACGACGGCACCCTGGGCGGCGACCTTCTCCGCGAGCGCCTTCGAGGTGGCCCCGCCCGCCGAGAACAGCACGATGTCCAGGCCGGAGTAGTCGGCGGTCGCCGCGTCCTCCACCGTCACGCCGTCGAGCACGGTCCCGGCCGAGCGGGCCGAGGCGAACAGGCGCAGTTCCGTGGTCGGGAAGTTCCGCTCCTTGAGGATCCTGCGCATGACCGTGCCGACCTGACCGGTGGCTCCGACGATTCCGACCCTCACAGCGACTCCCTCTGTATACGTTGACGTGTGTCTGCGGCCTTTCCATCATGCGGCCGACCCGGGTCAGCCTGTCCAATTCTTTGTGTTCTTTGCGCGCCACGCCCACCTGCTGGACCACCCGCCCCGTGGAACTCCCGCCCCCACCCCCGCTGAGCTGCAGAAATTACCTCCACCTGGCCGTCGTACCGCAAGCTGTGCTGCGCCGCGCGCCGGTGTGACGTACGCCTCGGAAAAGGTTTCCGGGGAGCCGGGCGAACGTTTCCGGGGGCTCGGGCGTCGTAGGAGAAACGCGGTGAGGGGGTGGGTTGTGCTGCGCAGAAAGGCCCGCCGCGCCCAGGGGGACCAGCACGGGGATCCTCTGGACGCGGACCAGGAGCGCCGGGTGCGGGCGGTGCTCGCGCTGGGCGGCGTACCGCAGGCGGACCTGCCGGACGGGGTGCAGCAGGTACGTCTGCGGCTGCTGGAGCGGGCCGCGAGCGGCCAGGAGGCGCCGCGGGACGTGTCGGCGTGGGCGGCGGTCGTCGCCTCCCGGCTCGCCATGGACTGGCACCGCGCCAAGCGCCGCCAGGAACGCCTCGGCGAACGGCTCGCCTCCCTCCGCCAGCCCGACCACGCCTCGGGTGAGGACAACCGGCTGCTCTCCGTCGCCGTCGCCCGCGGCCTGGACGAGTTGCCGGACGCCCAGCGCCAGATCCTCGTCCTGCGCTTCTACGCCGATCTGCCGGTACGCGGGATAGCCGAGGAACTGGGCATTCCCGAGGGCACGGTCAAGAGCCGGCTGCACACGGCGGTACGGGCCCTGCGCGCCCGCCTGCACGAGGACGAGGTGGTGTGACATGCCCGCCGACCACGAGCGGTACGACGACCGGGGCGGACCCGCCGACCACGAGCGGCATGACGACCGGGGCGGACCCGCCGACCACGAGCGGCATGACGACCGGGGCGGACCTGCCGACCAGGAACGGTATGACGACCGGGGCGGACCCGCCGACCAGGACGGGGTGGAGACCGACGCGCTGTTCGCCGTTCTCATGGACGAGCCGCTCTCCGCCGGACAGCGCGCCGACCCCGCCTTCATGGCCGAGCACCGCGCCGCCACCGCCGACCTGGCGCTTCTGCGCGCGCACCTCACCGACATCGGCGACGCCCTCGCGGGGCCCGGCCCCCGGCCGGCGCCCCGGCCCCGCCCGGCCGAGCGCCGCAGGCTCCGGGCGCACCCCGGCGTCCGTGCCCTCGGTCTCGCCGGTGCCCTCGCGGCCGCGTTCACCGGGGCCGTGTTCGGCATCGGCTGGCTGGCGGCGGGCGGCGGTTCGGGAGCGATGTCGAACGGTGCCAGTGCGGACAAGGCCGCCGGCAGCGCGGCGGGCTCCGCGGGCCAGGGCGGCAAGGAGCAGGGCGGCGGGCCCGGCTACCTCGCCTGCGCCCGGCTGGTCGTCGAGGGCACGGTCACCGGAGTGCGGCAGCTCGCGGGCTCCGGCGAGGAACGCGTCACGCTGCGCGTGACCCGCGCCTACAAACCGGCGAGGACCGCCGCGGAGGTGGAGTTCCTCTTCGGATCCGGCACCGACGCCCGGGTCCGCACGGGCGCCCGCCTCCTGGTCGGCATCACGGACGGGCGGCAGGTGCCCGACCGGTACGCGGTCGGGGAGGCGGAGATCGCCCCGGAGCGGACCTGGATCGTCCGCGACCTGCCCGAGTCGCGGACCACCTCGTGCCAGGACGGCTGACGGGGCGGGCGTCCCGCAGGACGCCCGCCCCCAGCAGCGGACTTGCTTACTGCGTGACCTTCTCGATCTTCACGCTGCCGACGCCCGCGGCCGTGCCGCGCGCGTTGACCAGCTGGACCTGCCCGAAGAACTCACGTCCCTCCGGGGCCGCCGCGGCCGCCGTGACCTGGCCGGTCACCGTGGCCGAGGCGCCTGTGCCGAGCTTCACCGGCGTCGAGCCGTCGACCGTGACGGAACCGAGCGCGGTGGAGAAGAACACGTCCCGGTAGTCGTAGTCGGTCGAACCGGACGGGACCGAGTAGCCCACGACCTCGATCGTGTAAGTCCCGGCGGCCGGCGAGGCGATGGAGACCGCCTCCTCCGAGTCGCCGTCGGCGGACTGCGCGACCTGCTTGCCGGACGCGTCGTACACGGTCAGGTCCAGGTCGGCCGAGGCGTCCGACACGTTGCCGATCGCCACGTCCAGGGACGTCGCGCCCTCCGGCACGGTCACCGTCGTCGCCTGCGTCTCGCCCTCCTTGATGGCCGGGCGGGTCGTCTTCGAGGAGCCGAGCGGGCCGCCGACCAGCTTGCCGTCGAGGGCGGCGAACTCGTTGGTCACCTTCCAGGAGGCGGTGACCGGGGTGCCGGCCTTCGCCTCGGGAACGGTCACGGTCTCCGGGTCGAAGGCCGCGCCGAGCACGGTGACGTCCAGCTTGTACGGGTTGTCGAGCAGCGGCGAGGTGCGGCGCGCCTCGACCTCGATCTCCCAGACCCCGGCCTGCGGATCGGCGTACGAACGCACGTCCGGTGCGCAGCCGTTGCCGTTCAGGTAGTTGTTGTAGCAGTACGGGGTGCCGGTGTTGTCGACCGGGACGCCGTAGGGGTGGATGGCGATGAACCGTGTCTGGCTCTTGCCGGCGAGCCCGCTCATCGCGACCTCGAGGGACCTGGCGCCCTCCGGCACGGTCACGAAGTACGACGTGGAGCTGTTGCGCTGCACCGAACCCGACGCCGAGTACGTGTAGCCGACCGGAGTCGACACCACGACGGTGGTCAGGATCTGCTTGTCGACGCCCTCGGTCCGCGGGTCGTCGACGTCGAGGATCGCCGACTTGATGCCCGCGCTCTTCGCCCTCGCCTGCACCTTGACCGTCACCGGCTGGTTCAGCGGCAGCTTCACCTCGTCGGAGCCGAGGATCTTGAAGGTGTGACCGGCGTTGTTCTCGAAGTGCAGCTCGTGCCGGATCGCCTGGTCGGCGCCGGAGGTCCGGGTGATCGTGATGTCGTACGTCTTCTTCTGCCCGGCCTTCAGGCCGCCCTCGCGGTCGTAGAGCCCGGTGCCGTAGCCCGGGGTCTTCAGCGCGGAGTCGATCGCGGTGTCGACCGGCGCCCTGACCGAGTAGTCGTGCGCGGTGGCGTGGTCGCGGATCGACTCCCACGCGTCGACGATGTCGATCCGGCCCGCGCCCTCCTCGTAGGCCTGGACACCCTTGATGTGGTCGGCGGTCGAGGTCAGCGCGGTGCGCAGGTCGGCGGGGGAGAGGGCGATGCCCTTCTCCTTGGCCGCGCTGAGCAGCAGCGCCGAGGCGCCCGCGGCCTGCGGGGAGGCCATCGAGGTGCCCTGGAGCATGGAGTAGCCGGCCGGCAGCGAGTAGCCCGCCTCGGCGACCGGGGCGCCCGGCAGCCAGGTCTGGGTGGTGTTGATCGCGGCGCCGGGAGCGACCAGGGTCGGCGTGAAGCCGCCGTCCTCCCGCGGGCCGCGCGAGGAGAAGGGGAGCAGCTGGTACTTGGTGGTCACCTGGGAGCCGTAGTCGGCGGCCCAGGTCGCCTTGGAGATGGCCGCGCCGACCGAGATGACCTTGTCGGCGAGACCGGGGTCGCCGATGGTGTTGGCGCCCGGACCGGAGTTTCCTGCCGAGATCACGAGCTGCACGCCGTAGGTGTCGATGAGCCGCGTGTACAGCTCGGCGCGGGCGTTGTTGCCGTCGTTCAGCGCCGGGAGGCCGCCGATCGACATGTTGACGATGTCGACGCCCCGGTTCGCGACCAGGTCGATCATGCCCTCGGTGAGGGCGACATTGGTGCAGCCGCCGGTCCAGGTGCAGGCCCGCGACGAGACGATCTTCGCCCCGGGGGCCGCGCCGTTCATCCTGCCGCCGAACAGGCCGTTGGCGGCGGTGATGCCGGCGACGTGGGTGCCGTGCTCGGACTCGATGACCCCGATGTTGACGAAGTCGGCCGTCTTGCCGACCCAGTCCCCGCCGTACGGGTCCATGGGGACGTCCTTGCGGATCTGCACGACGAACGGCTGCCGCTCGACGACGTCGGTCGCCGGGTTGTCGGTGCCGAAGTATCCGATCTGGTAGCCGTCCTTGTACGGCTTCATCGGCGTGTCGTCGGAGAAGTCGTTGTTGTTGTTCAGGTCGACGGTGACCGTGCCGGCCGCCGGGTCGTAGAGCACGCCCCAGCTGTCGGTGGTGTCCCCGTCCCGGTTGGCGTCACCGGCCGCGTCGCCGCCCGCGGTGTACGACTCCTTGAAGGTGCTGATCCGGTACGACCCGGCGGGCGCCGTCCAGTTCCTGCCCCCGTAGCTGAAGCTCGGACCGGAGACCGAGGTGACCATCGGCCGCCAGGTCTGGTCGCTGTCCACGATCGGGTCGGTCGCCGTCACCCAGTCGACGATCTTCCGCTCGCCGGTGGTGGTCCTTTGCAGCGCCGGGTGGCCGAGGTCCACGCCGGAGTCCAGGATGCCGATGGTGATGCCCCGGCCGTCCGCCTTCGGGTGCTCCTTGACGAAGTCGACGGCGCCCGTCTCGAAGGAGGGGTTGTACGGGTTCTCGGCGGGGGTGTTCCGGTCCGGACCCGAGTAACCCGAGGAAGTGGACCTGGCGGCTTCGGAGTTGCCGCTGCTCGCCGTCGGGTCGTCGAGTCTGACCTCCTGACGCAGGTCGATCGCGTGCACCGAGGACAGCTTCGCGGCGGCGGCGATCGCCGAGTCCGCCCGCCCCGTGGGGACGGTGGCCCGGACGTAACCGAGCCTGTCGTACGTACGGCCCACCGAGCCGCCCCTGACCGCGTCCAGCTCCCGGGCGACCTGCTCGGTCTGCCCCGGCGCGGTCGCGATCATCATCGTGACGTTCTTGGCGTTGGTCGCCTTGGCCTCGGCGAGCAGTTCGGCGTCGTCCGAACCGAGCTTGTCGTGGGCCGACTTGACGCCGGGGTCGGCGGTGGCGGCGGACGTGGCGGAGGCCTGGGCCGCGGCGGCGGCCAGGGGCACCGGCCCGGCGGCGGCGAGCGCGGCCACCACACCGACGGCGACGGCCAACCGGCCCAGACGTCTGTGGCCCGGTATCGGGTCGTGCTGGGGGGTGAGGGTCATCTGCATCCCTTGTAGGTAAAGGAACGAGCGTTGAGTGACCGGACACGGTCATGTCCGGCGCGTAGGCGCACAGCTTTTCCCAAGGGCACGGCCTTTTGGGAACGTTGACCGAATCGATATGAACGTATGGGGAAAACCCCCGGTCGTCCCCTCGTCGCCCCCCGGTGTATCCGCGGTCGTCCCGCGGTCTCGTCGCGGAAACCGGTGGCCGCCGCGCGTCGCACGCCCTACCGTGCCGACGTGCGCCAGAAGCTCAGGGTGGCGGCCTACGCCGTGTGCGTCCGTGACGGTCAGATCCTGCTCGCCCGGTCACCGGCCGACGACGGCACCCCCGAGTGGGTCCTGCCCGGCGGCGGCATGGAGCACGGCGAGGACCCGTACGACACGGTCCGCCGCGAACTCATGGAGGAGACCGGCTACCGCATCGAGGTGACCGGCCTGCTGGGCATCGACTCCCACCGCCTCAGCCATCCGCGCGCGGGACTGCGGCGACCCGCCACCGACCACCACGGCGTGCGGATCATCTACAGCGGCGAGATCGTCGGCGGCGAGCTCAGGAACGAGGTCGACGGCTCCACCGACATGGCCGCCTGGCAGGACCTGGACGCCGTACCGTCCCTGAGGCACATCCGGCTGATCGACGTCGCCCTGCGGCTGTGGCGGGAGCGGCCGGCGGCGGGACGGTTCGCACAGGAGCAGCAGTGAGCGCCGAAGGCCCCCCACTACCCCGGCAGATGAACGCGCAGTAACCGGCTTCCGGACGCCCGCGATCCGCTCCATGACCGGTCCCCACCTGACCTGATCCACGTACGGTGATCGGCGCTGCGCGTTGCCGCCGCGTTCACGCACAGGTCACCCCCGGTGCCAACGATCCGAAGTGAGCGGGAAGTTCGCGGAAGCGATCGCCCGCGACCACTGCCGACGCGTTCGTACTCGGGGAGATCGCGCCATGTCGCGCATACGCTCAGTCGCCACCTCCGCGGCCCACAAGGGCCGTGAGGCACTGGAGATCAACCGCCGTACCGTGCTCGCCGCCACCGGAGCCGTCTCGCTCTCCGCAGGCGTCGGTTACGCCCTGCGCCCCACCGACAGCGAGGCCGCCCCCGCCGTGGCCGCGGCGCAGCAGCCGGTCGCCGAGGGCCGCCGGGCCGCCGCGGCCCCCCTCGCCCCCTACACCAAGGGCACCACCCTCGCCTCCGTCGCGGCGCCCCGGAACAGCTCCGGCTACCGGCGGCTCGGCGACGGCGCCGGCTGGGCGCGCGTGCTGCGCTCCGACCTGGCCGCCGCCAAGTCCGGCCGGGCCGGCCGCCGTACCGCGCTCGCCGCGTTCGTGCAGTTCACCGACCTGCATCTGATGGACGTTCAGCACCCGCTGCGCCTTGAGTTCCTGCGCGCCCACGACCCGCACGCCTGGCGCCCGCACGAGTCGCTCACCGTGCCCGGCGCCATCTCGCTCGTGGAGCGGGTCAACGCGCTGCGCGGCGCCCCGGTCACCGGCTCACCGCTGCACTTCGTGATGACGACCGGCGACAACACCGACAACAACGCCCACTCCGAACTGGAGTGGTTCATGAAGGTGATGAGCGGCGGCCGGATCACCCCCAACACCGGTGACCCCAAGCACTACGAGGGCGTCCAGAACAGCGGCCTCAAGCTGTACTGGCAGGCGTCCGCCACCGTCCGCGACCACGACAAGGCGCTCGGCTTCCCGCACCTCGCCGGCTTCCTGGCCGCCGCGATCCGCGAGGTGCGAAGCCCCGGCCTCAACCTCCCCTGGTACTCCACGGTCGGCAACCACGACGCCCTGCCGCTCGGCTGCTTCGGCTCGCACGCCGACCCCTACCTCGCCGCGGCCGCGATCGGCGGCAAGAAGCTGATGACGGTCACCGACGCCGAGGCCAAGAAGCTCCAGGACTCCATCCGGGGCGCCCAGGACCCCAAGGGCAGCGGCTACCGCGACTTCCTCAAGGCCCACGCCCGGTCGATGCGCTCGGTCACCGCGGACGACAAGCGCGCCCCCTACACGGCCGCGGACTACCTCAAGGCCCACCTGGACCCGGCCTACCAGGGCCTCGGCCCGGTCGGCCACGGCTACTCGACCGCCAACGTGGCCGCGGGCACCCAGTACTACGCCTTCCGCATCTCCGACGACGTCATCGGCATCAGCCTCGACACGACGGACGCGGGCGGCCACTACGACGGATCGATCGGAACGGCCCAGCTGGCCTGGCTGGAGAAGACCCTGAAGGAGAACAAGGACTCCTACGCGGTCGTCTTCAGCCACCACACCAGCCAGACGATGACCAACACCCGCCCCGACCCGGCCCACCCGAGCGACGGCCGCCACACGGGCGCCGAGCTGGTCACCCTGCTCAACCGCCACGCGGGCGTGCTGGCCTGGGTCAACGGCCACATCCACCGCAACCTCATCACCCCGCACAAGGCCTCCAACGGCAACTCCTTCTGGGAGATCACCACCGCCTCGCACGTCGACCACCCGCAGCTCGCCCGGGTCGTCGAGCTGGCGGACAACAAGGACGGCACGATCTCCCTGTTCACCACCCTGATCGAGTCGGCCGCCCCGCACCGCACCGACTTCTCCGACCTGTCCCAGACCGGCCTCGCCGCCCTCTACCGCGAACTGGCCTTCAACGCGCCCGGCGCCAGCAAGGTCCTCGGCGGCAGCACGACGGACCGGAACACGGAGCTGGTCCTGAAGAAGGGCTGACACCCGTTCGGCCGGCCGCGGGGAAAACGAACTCCGGCACGACGTCGAAAGAACTTCGGCGGCGATGTCGAGAACCCGTGACCGGCTCCGTCCCCGGGGTGAAGGCGACCACAATGGGTCGCATCAGTACCGAGGAGAACCACGATGGCCAAGTACCTGCTTCTGAAGCACTACCGCGGTGCCCCGGCCCCGGTCAACAACGTGTCCATGGACCAATGGACGCCCGAGGAGATCTCGGCCCACGTGCAGTACATGAACGACTTCGCGGCCAGGCTGGAGAAGACCGGCGAGTTCGTCGACGGCCAGGCCGTCGCCCCGGAGGGGCTGTGGGTCCGGTACGACGGCGAGGGGCGCCCGCCGGTCACCGACGGCCCGTTCGCCGAGACCAAGGACCTGATCGCCGGCTGGATGGTGATCGACGTCGACAGCCAGGAGCGTGCCGTCGAGCTGGCCGGTGAACTGTCGGCGGCTCCCGGAGCGGGCGGCAGGCCGATCCACGAGTGGCTGGAGGTGCGCCCGTTCCTCACCGCGGCACCCACCGGCATGGAGTGCCACTCCGGTGGATGAGGCACTGCTCAGAAGCCTCACACCGAGCGTGCTCACCGTCCTCGTCCGCCGCGGAGCCGACTTCGCGGCGGCCGAGGACGCCGTCCAGGACGCCCTGGTCGAGGCGATCCGGGTCTGGCCGGCGGATCCGCCACGGGACCCGAAGGGCTGGCTGGTCACCGTGGCCTGGCGGCGGTTCCTCGACGCGACCCGCGCGGACACCGCCCGCCGCCGCCGTGAGGACCGCGTGGACGAGGAGCCGCCACCCGGCCCCGTCCCCGCCGCGGACGACACCCTCCAACTCTACTTCCTCTGCGCCCACCCCTCCCTCACCCCCTCCTCCGCGGTCGCGCTCACCCTGCGCGCGGTCGGCGGACTCACCACCCGGCAGATCGCCCAGGCCTACCTGGTGCCCGAGGCGACCATGGCCCAGCGCATCAGCCGGGCCAAGCGGACCGTGGCCGGCGTGCGGTTCGACCAGCCCGGCGACGTGGCCACCGTGCTGCGCGTCCTCTACCTGGTCTTCAACGAGGGCTACTCCGGTGACGTCGACCTCGCCGCCGAGGCCGTCCGGCTCACCCGGCAGCTCGCGGCCCGGGTCGACCACCCCGAGGCGGCCGGGCTGCTCGCCCTCATGCTGCTCCACCACGCCCGGCGGGCCGCCCGGACCGCGCCCGACGGCAGCCTGGTCCCGCTCGCGGAGCAGGACCGCGGCCGGTGGGACACCCGCCTGATCACCGAGGGCGTCGGGATCCTCCAGGCGGCCCTCGCCCGCGACCGCCTCGGCGAGTTCCAGGCGCAGGCCGCCATCGCCGCCCTGCACGCGGACGCGCCCACCGCCGCGGAGACCGACTGGGTGCAGATCGTCGAGTGGTACGACGAGCTCGCCCGTCTGACCGACAGCCCGGTCGTCCGGCTCAACCGCGCGGTCGCCGTCGGAGAGGCCGACGGCCCCCGCGCCGGCCTCGCCGCACTCGCCGAGCTGGACGCCGCCCTGCCCCGGTACCCCGCGGTCGCCGCCTACCTGCACGAACGCGACGGCGATCTGCCGACCGCGGCACGGCTGTACGCCGAGGCGGCCCGCAAGGCCACCAACCTCGCCGAACGGGATCATCTGACCCGCCGGGCCGCGCGCCTCAACACCCCCCGCCGCCGCTGACATCGTCGCGCGTCCGGACGTCTCGCTTGCCGATTTTTTGCCGTCGGCCGCGCTCGTCCGGAGGGCGCGGGGGAGTCGGCCGCCCTGGAGAAATCCCAGGTCAGGAGGGTGGTGGCGAGGTAAGCGGAACGATGTCGGCGACCTGGGATCCGGCGCTCGCCGTGTAAACGCAGCCGACTCCGGGACGAGACGCTCCGTTCATCCGAATGAAACGTCCGTACCGCCTGATATCGGCTAACCCGCGGATCCCGGGGATGGCTCGATCTGGTGCAAGGCTGGTGGTCGTGTGAGCGCTCGGCTCGGACTTCGTGTGCTCTCGGTCTACGAGGGTTTTTTCTCCGGGGGAGCCCGGATCGTGCACAGTGATGTGCTGCTGGGCCTGGTGGAGGGCGGACAGCAGTGGCACCGGGTGCTGAGTCTGCACGGTGAGGTCCACCGAGAAGCCACCGCGCAGCGCATGGAGGACGACGCCTGTTACCGGGCCCTTACGGCCGGTGGCATCGAGGTCACCTCCCTCGGCCGCAGCGCCGGGCTCGTCGACGGCACCGTCGCGGCGTCGGTTTTCAGCGGGCCCGAGCTGGCCGACACGGCGCGGGCCATGGCCGACGCCGACGTCATCCTGTCGCTGAAGGAGCAGCCGCTCGCCCTGCTCAACCAGACCGGGCTGCCCCGCCGTCCCGTCGTCGTCTGCCTGCACCGGTCCGACCCGGAGAACCAGGGCCCGGCGCTGGACGAACTGAAGGCCGCCATCGCGGACGGGACCGTCGTGGCGTGCGTGTGCTGCGCCGAGTCCACCCGGGACGCGTACGAGGCCGCCGGGATCCCCGGTGAGCTGCTGCACGTCATCCCGAACGGCGTCGACCTGCTCCGCTTCCGGCCGGACGCCGCGGCACGGCTCGCCTTCCGCGAGTCCCTCGGCATCTCCGCCACCGCTCCCGGCGCCCCCGACGCCCCCGTCGTGGTGTTCGCCGCCCGGTACGCCGGCATGAAGAACGTGCCGCTCTTCCTGCGGGCGGCGAGGGCCTGGCTGGCCCGCGAGGGCGGCGGGCACGTCGTCATGTGCGGGGCCGGGATGACCGAGGACAACCCCGCTCTCTGGGCCGACATCGAGGTCGCGTTCGGCGCCGACCGGGCGGCCCTCGGCGACCGCGTGCACCTGCTCGGGGTACGCCACGACATGGAGACCGTCTACGCCGGTTCCGACGTCGTCGCCCTCACCTCCGCCTCCGGCGAGGCTGCGCCGCTCTGCCTGATCGAGGGCATGATGTGCGGAGCCGTCCCGGTCACGACGGACGTCGGCGACAGCGCGTCGATCGTCGAGGGACACGGGTTCGTGACGCCCTTCGACCCCGAGGCGATCGCCTTCGCCTGGTCGGCGGCGGTGGCCGACAGGGAGCTCTTCGCTCCCGCGCTGGCGGCGAGCCGCGAGCGGTTCAGCCGGACCCGGATGATCGCCGCCTACGCCGACCTGCTCGCCCATGTCGTCGGCGACGTGCGCGACGAACTGCGCCCGGGCGTCGGCGGGCAGTAGCACCCCGCCGCCCACGGACCCCCCTCGCGCAGCCCGCCCCGCCACATGCGAAGAGGCCGCCGGTCCCCCCTCCGGACCGGCGGCCTCTCCCTGTCCCGGACGCCGCGTCCGGCAGGGCCGCGCCTAGCGAGGCAGCACCACCACGTACGCGGCCGGATCGCGGTCGCCGGCCGCCATCAGGGCCGTGCGGACCACCGCCGCCTGCTGTTCCATCGCGGAGCGGAGCTTCTTCGGGGTGAGGTACACGACGGTGATGCCGAGGCGCTCCAGGTGTTCCCGCTTGCGGGCGTACTCGGACCACAGGGCGTCGTCGTCCTTCCGATGGCCTTGGCGCGGTGCACGGGTGTCCAGCTCGACGGCGACCGCCTGCTCGGGCCAGTAGGCGTCGAAGCCGCCCAGATGGGGGCCGCCCGGCAGCCTCAGGTCCACGTTCCAGACCGGGGCGGGCAGGCCGTACTCGCGGACCATCCGGTAGAGGCGGTCCTCCGCGATGGCCCGGCCCTCGGCGACGAGCGACTCCACGGCCTCCACCACATGCGGGCGGGTGAGCAGCTTGGCCTGGGTCAACTCCTTCACCACAGCCGCCGGTTCGCAGTGGCCGCCGCGCACCGCCTCGGTCAGCAGCAGCCGTACCGCCTCCGCCTCGGTCAGGTCCGCCACCGCGTCCGCGAGGGCGCGCGGGACCGGGGCGACCGGGAGGCCCGTCACCTGCTCGGGGGCCGGCAGGGCCGGGGTGCGGAGCACTCGGACGTAGGAGGTGGAGCGCAGCCGGCGCATCCGCGGGACCAGGACGTCCACATGGTCCAGGGAGAGCAGCGGCGGGGTCGCGGAGAAGCCGTGCAGGGTCAGCGCCGCCAGGCCCGTGATCACCGCGTCCGCGTAGACCGGCCGGTGCGGGGAGTCGGGGGTCGGCTGCGCCGGGACGCCCTGGGCCGGTTCGCGCGCGCTGAACAGGAGGGCGCCGTGCAGGCGTTCCTCGCTGGTCGGCGGCCCGGGGTGGAGCAGGACCACGCCCGGGAGCAGTTGCCGCCAGGGGCCGCCGGGACGGCACTGCTCGGCGATCTCGGTGGCCGGGACGCCGTGCGAGCGGAGCTGAGCCGTCGTCAGCACCCGGCGGTGGACGTCGGACAGGTGGCGGAGGGGGCGGGGGGAGAGCGGGGTGTTGTGGGTCATGGCCTGGGGATTCCCAGGGCCGGCCGGGTCCTTAACCGGTGTTACGTGTTCGTCGAAGAATACGGACAACACGGGACTAAAGGACGGGTGTTCGGATGCCGAGTAGGGACCTGAAACCCCTGGTCCGGATGGGTGGGGACCAGGGGTTACGGCCACGATTGACTGAATTGCGTAACGGTCACCCGGCGAGCGACCTTTGGCCAAAGATCAGTCGGCGGAGGCGGCCCCGGCCAGCGCGTCGCACTCCTGTCCGCGCAGCGTCCGCGCCAGGTCGTCCCGGGCCTCCAGGACCAGCCGGCGCAGCGCCGGGGGCGCGTCGGCATGGGCCGTCAGCCACGCGTCCGTCGCCTCCAGGGTCTTCGGGCTGTCCTGCAGGGACGGGTACAGACCGCGGACCACGTCCATGCCGATCTGGATCGAGCGCTCCGCCCAGATCCGGGCGATGACCTCGAAGTACTTCTCCGCGTACGGCGCCAGCAGCTCCCGCTGCGACGGCTGGGCGAAGCCCGCGATCGTCGCCTCCACCAGCGCGTTGGACAGCGCCTGCGACTCCACGACCTGCGCCCACGCCTGCGCCTTCACGGCCGCCGACGGGCGGGCGGCCAGGCAGCGCACCTGGTGGCGCTTGCCGGACGCCGTGTCGTCCCGGGCCAGTTCGGCCGCGAGGACGGACTCGTCGGCGGCGCCGTGCGCGGCGAGGGGTTCGAGGAACGCCCAGCGCAGCTCCTGGTCGACGTCCAGACCGTCGATCGTCGTCGTGCCCGCCAGCAGTTCCTTGAGCAGCCGGAGGTCGGCGTCGGCCGCCGCCGTCGACGCGAAGAACCGCGCCCAGGCCAGCTGGTGCTCGCTGCCCGGCGCCGCCTGCCGCAGCTCCCGCAGGGCGCCCTCGGCGAGCAGCCGCCCGGCCGTCTCCCGCCACCGCGGCGCCACATAGTGCACCAGCGCCGACTCCGCCCACGCGTGGAGCATCTGGAGCACGCCGATGTCCGACTCGCGGTTCGCGAACCGCAGCACCAGGTCGACGAAGTCCCGGGCGGGCAGCAGCGCGTCCCGGGTCAGGTTCCACAGCGCCGACCAGCACAGCGCCCGGGCCAGCGGGTCGGTGAGCGAGCCGAGGTGGCCGCGCAGGGTCGCCAGCGACGTCTCGTCGAAACGGATCTTGCAGTAGGTCAGGTCGTCGTCGTTGACCAGGACCAGCTCCGGGGCCTCGGCACCGGCCAGCTCCGCGAGCACCGTGCGCGGGCCGTCGACGTCCGCCTCGGCGCGCGCGTACCGCACCAGCTCGCCGCCCTCCAGCCGGTAGAGGCCGATCGCGACCCGGTGCGGGCGCAGCTCGGGGTGGGACTCGGCGGCCTCCTGCACCACGGCCAGCTCGTCGATCCGGCCCTCGGCGTCCAGCAGCACCTGCGGGGTCAGCGAGTTCACCCCCGCCGTCTGCAGCCACTTCCCGGCCCAGGCGCTCATGTCCCGGCCGCTGGTCTCCTCAAGGACCGACAGCAGGTCGCCGAGCCGGGTGTTGCCGTACGCGTTGCGCTTGAAGTAGCGCCGGGCGCCGTCCAGGAACGCGTCCTGGCCGACGTACGCCACCAGCTGCTTGAGGACGGAGGCGCCCTTGGCGTAGGTGATGCCGTCGAAGTTGAGCTTGGCGTCCTGGAGGTCGCGGATGTCGGCTGTGACCGGGTGCGTGGAGGGCAGCTGGTCGGCGCGGTACGCCCAGGCCTTGCGGCGGTTGGCGAAGGTGGTCCACGCGTTCTCGAAACGGGTCGCGCCGACGTTCGCGAACGTGCCCATGAAGTCCGCGAAGGACTCCTTCAGCCACAGGTCGTCCCACCACACCATGGTGACCAGGTCGCCGAACCACATGTGCGCCATCTCGTGCAGGATCACGTTGGCGCGCGCCTCGTACGACGCCTGCGTCACCTTGCCCCGGAAGATGTACTCCTCCCGGAAGGTCACCAGACCCGGGTTCTCCATCGCGCCGAGGTTGTACTCGGGCACGAACGCCTGGTCGTACTTCCCGAACGGGTACGGGTAGTCGAAGTGGTCGTGGAAGAAGTCCAGGCCCTGCCGGGTGATGAGGAAGACGTCATCGGCGTCGAAGTAGGGGGCGAGGCCCTTGCGGCACATCGCGCCGAGGGGGATCTCCAGCGTCGAGCCGTCCGGCAGGGCGCGGGAGTACGAGTCCGTCACGTAGTGGTAGGGCCCGGCCACCACGCACGTGATGTACGTCGAGATCGGCTTCGTCTCCGTGAACCGCCAGACGCCGTCGGCGAGTTCACCCGTCCCGTTGCTCCACACCGTCCACTGCTCGGGCGCCCGCACCTCGAAGCGGAACGGCGCCTTCAGGTCCGGCTGCTCGAAGTTCGCGAAGACCCGGCGGGAGTCGGCCGGCTCGTACTGCGTGTAGAGGTAGACCTCGCCGTCCTCGGGGTCGACGAAGCGGTGCAGGCCCTCGCCGGTGCGGGAGTAGGCGCACCGGGCGTCCACCACCAGCTCGTTCTCCGCGGCCAGGTCCTCCAGGGCGATCCGGGTGCCGTCGAAGACCTCGCCGGGGTCGAGGTCCTTGCCGTTCAGGGTCACGGCGGTCACGCTCGGCGCGATCAGGTCGGCGAAGCTGGCGGCTCCCGGCTCGTTGCAGCGGAAGCGGATCGTGGT
Source organism: Streptomyces sp. NPDC086519 (assembly GCF_040686075.1). NCBI lineage: Bacteria > Bacillati > Actinomycetota > Actinomycetes > Kitasatosporales > Streptomycetaceae > Streptomyces > Streptomyces sp. NPDC086519. Next base: position 53,007 of record NZ_JBFBJL010000002.1, on the reverse strand, counting down.
CACCGAGCGGAAGGTGCGCGGCTCGTCCTGGCCCTCCCCGACCGCGGACCGTACATCCAGCGACACGTCGTATCCGTCGACCGACAGCAGGGCGGCCCGCTCCCGGGCCTCGTCGCGGGACAGGTTCTCACCGGGCACGGGCGGCACTCCTTCGGGTCGGTACACATCGTTGTCGGTACGCCGGAACAGCACCGATCCTCCCACGCGTCCCTGACGGCGGACACCGGGAATGGGGTGGCCGGTGAGGGTGTTGCCGCTGGAAAAGGACCGTATTCCGAGGAGAAGCATGTCCGAGACCGTGACCAGCTCCGGCAAGACCCCCGTCGACTTCTGGTTCGACCCGCTGTGCCCCTGGGCCTGGATGACCTCCCGGTGGGTCCTGGAGGTGGAGAAGGTCCGCGACATCGAGGTCCGTTGGCACATCATGAGCCTCGCCGTGCTCAACGAGCCCAAGCTCGACGAGCTGCCCGAGGAGTACCGCGAGCTGCTGGAGACCAAGGCCTGGAAGCCGATCCGGGTGGTCACCGCCGCCTGGCAGAAGCACGGCGCCGACATCCTCGGCCCGCTGTACACCGCGCTCGGCACCCGCATCCACAACAACGGCGAGGGCCCGACCGTGGAGGCCGTCGCGGGCGCCCTCGCGGACGTCGGTCTGCCGGCCGACCTGATCGACTACGCCGACCAGGAGGACTTCGAGTTCGACGCCCAGCTGCGCGCCTCCCACAAGGAGGGCATCGAGAAGGTCGGTCAGGACGTCGGCACCCCGGTGATCGCGGTCCCCGGCCCCGACGGCGAGCAGATCGCCTTCTTCGGCCCGGTCGTCACCCCCGCCCCCAAGGGCGAGGAGGCGGCACGCCTTTGGGACGGCACCCTCGCGGTCGCCTCCGTCCCCGGCTTCTACGAGATCAAGCGGACGCGCACCAAGGGCCCCGACTTCAGCAACCTGTAGGTCACCGTCGTCCGGAAGCCCGCCGGGCCCGGACGGGGAACCTGCGGTTCCCCGTCCGGGCCCGGCGGCCGTCTGCGTGGATGCGTCCGCGGGGGCGGGAGGTCCAGTCCGCCGCGCTCCGGCCGGACTTCCGTGTTCGTCCCGGACCGGTCTCCCCGCCGCCGCGCGGCCTCGGGCCGGGAACCCTGAACCCCATCAGACCGCCAGGGCTCGATTGGTGGAATCCCACAGGGCTGTTCCGTGCCGTTGGCGTGAGCGAAACATCTCTGCCTCAGTGATCGACGTCACCCCGAACCGCGTGTAACCCGCACCCTTTGTGGGGAGCCCACCAACGGGCACTTCCGCCCTTTGTCGACCGCTGACGTGTTCGGCTCAGATGGGCCGGGATAGCGTCACGGTGTCCCCTGCTTGCCTGTCCACCCTCACCCCGCGGAGTCCCCCATGAGCACCGCCACCGCGTCCGCCCGCCCCGGCACCGTCCTCGCCGACCTCCTGCCCGCGTCCCGGGTGCGCGACGTGGCCCTCGTGGCCGGCGGCGCCGCGCTCACCGGCCTCGCCGCCCAGATCGCCGTCCCGGTGCCCGGCTCCCCGGTCCCGGTGACCGGCCAGACCTTCGCGGCCCTGCTCGTCGGCACCGCCCTCGGCGCCCGCCGCGGCCTGCTCTCCCTCGCCCTGTACGCGCTGGCCGGTCTCGCGGGCGTGCCGTGGTTCGCGAGCGGCACCTCCGGCGTCTCCGTCTCCTTCGGCTACATCCTCGGCATGATGCTCGCCTCCGCCGTCGTCGGTGCCCTGGCCCGGCGCGGCGCCGACCGCGGAGTGCTGCGCATGGCGGGCACGATGCTCCTCGGCGAGGCGCTCATCTACGCGGTCGGCGTGCCGTACCTGGCCTACGCCGCCGACATGTCCGCGTCCGCGGCGATCGCCGCCGGCCTGACCCCGTTCCTGATCGGCGACGCGGTGAAGGCGGTCCTGGCGATGGGCGCTGTGCCGGCGGCATGGAAGCTCGTCGACAAGCGCTGACCCGGCCGACCCCGGCGGGGGGCCCCATGGGTGAGCGGCTACCCGACCACCACCGCGAACTGGGAGGGGAGGGAAAACGCGCCGCCCGCGGGGGGGGGCGGTAGCGTGGGGGTGCGGGGGTTGGGGGGGTGGGGGGGGGCATTGTATGCTGGTCCACACGCGCCCCCCCGCCCCCCCCGGGGGGGCCGGGGTTGCCCCCGCCACCCGGGCCCCCGCCACGGTACGAGGTGTCACGGCTGCTGCCGCGGCCGGCCGGCGGGCACCTTGCCGGGCGGGGTCCGAGACCGGTACCGCCGCGCCGCCCACGGCGGCGACGGCGCAGGTCAGCCCTGTCCCTCGCACGGGTGGACGGGGCCGCTTCCCGTGAGGTCCCGCGGTGTCACTCCCCGTTTCCGGGGTCCGGCCCCGCCCCTGCCGCGCGCTCACACCCGTGTCACACTCATCCCATGCGCGTGTATCTCGGCTCCGACCATGCGGGCTTCGAACTCAAGAACCACCTCGTCGAGTGGCTGAAGGCGGCGGGCCACGACCCCGTCGACTGCGGCCCCCACATCTACGACGCCCAGGACGACTACCCGCCCTTCTGCCTCCGCGCGGCCGAGCGGACGGCGGCCGACCCGGAGTCCCTCGGCATCGTGATCGGCGGCTCCGGCAACGGCGAGCAGATCGCCGCGAACAAGGTGAAGGGCGTGCGGGCGGCGCTCGCCTGGAGCGAGGAGACCGCGTCGCTCGGCCGGCAGCACAACAACGCGAACGTCGTGGCGGTGGGCGCGCGCATGCACACCCGGGAAGAGGCGACCAAGTTCGTCGAGACCTTCGTCAACACGCCCTTCTCCCAGGACGAGCGCCACATCCGCCGCATCGACATGCTGACGGCCTACGAGACGACCGGCGACCTCCCGCCGATCCCGGCGCACCACCCCTCCGGGGACGGCCGGTAGGCGTTCGGGGGGACCCCCCACGCGGCGGAGCCGCAAGACCGACAGAGCCCCGCGCCCCTTTGCGGGGCGCTGCGGTCGGGCCCCTTTGACCTTCGCCTCTCCACTGACCGAGTCCGGTGGGTGGGTGGGAGGTGGGAAAGGAATCACCTCAGTGCCAGAAGGGCACACGATCCACCGGCTCGCGCTGGACTACCGCCGGCTCACCGGACCCGTGAGGGTCACCAGCCCGCAGGGCAAGTTCTCCGACGCGGCGAGCCTTCTCGACGGCGCCGAACTCACCCGCACGGAAGCCCACGGCAAGCATCTCTTCCTCGGCTTCCGCGACAGCGCCTGGGTGCATGTGCACCTCGGACTCTTCGGCAAGGTCACCTTCGGCGACGCCCCCGCGCCCCCGGCCACCGACACCGTCCGCCTGCGCCTGGCCGGCCCCACCGCCTACGTCGACCTGCGCGGCCCCACCACCTGCGCCCTGATCACCGACGACGAGAAGAACGCCGTACACGCCCGCCTCGGCCCGGATCCGCTCCGTGCCGACGCCGACCCGGACGCGGCGTACCGCAGGATCTCCCGCAGTCGTACGACGATCGCCGCCCTGCTGATGGACCAGAAGATCATCGCGGGCGTCGGGAACGTCTACCGCGCCGAGGTGCTCTTCCGGCACGGGATCGACCCGTACCGCGCGGGCAGGGACCTCACCCCCGCCGAATGGGACGCCGTCTGGGCCGACCTCGTCGCGCTGATGCGCGAGGGCGTCCGCACCAACCGCATCGACACCGTCCGGCCCGAGCACACCCCGGAGGCGATGGGCCGCCCGCCACGCGTGGACGACCACGGCGGCGAGGTGTACGTCTACCGCCGGGCCACCCTGCCCTGCCACCTCTGCGGCACCGAGATCCGCACCGCCGGCCTCGCCGCCCGCAACCTCTTCTGGTGCCCCGGCTGTCAGAAACGCTGACCGCGGGGAGGGTCAGAAACCGTGCGGCAGCCAGGGCGGGACCGGGGAGCCGAACGCCACCGACGCCTCCGCCAGTGCCCCCGGCCGCGGTTCGCCCACCCGGCCGGCCCGCGCCAGCGACAGCAGGGACACGCCACCGAGGTACGCCGCCGCCAACTCCCGTACCGACAGCGTGAGCTCGGCCGGGTCCGTCGTACGCTCGCAGGACGCCCCCTTGGCGTCCCCGGTCAGCCGCCAACGCCCCGCGTTCCAGGGGCAGAAGGCGTCCGCCACCTCCAGCACCACGTCCACCGGCGTCTGATAGGTGCGCGCCGCGAGCGCCGCACCGACGTCGACGAGACGGACGTACCCCATGTCCCGCACCCGCGTCAGGCAGCGCCGGATGTCGGAGACCTGGTACTGCCAGGCGTCGTCGACCGGCCGCCCCCGTACCGTCAGCTTCGACATCAGGTCGATGCCGAACAGGAACCGCCACAGCGCCGCGTCGCTCGCCGGATCGAGCGCGGCGAGGTCCTCCAGTGACACCGTGCCGTCGTGCCCGCTCGGCGACCAGCCCAGCCTGGTACGGAACCGGGCGTACCCGGTGATCTTCCCGTCCCGCTCCGCGACCACGCACTGCAGCGCCGACGCCCCGTCCCGCCCGATCTCCGGGTCGAACACCCCGACCCGCTCCCATCCCGGCTGCCGGGCCAGCATCCCGGGCCGCAGCCCCACCAGTTCCGCGTAGACCTCCTCGCACGCGCCGAGCACGTCGGCCGGGGCGGCGTACCGCACGCGTACGTCACCGGTGCCGGCCGGCACGTCCAGCGTCACCCGGCTCGTGTCGATCTCGGCGTGCAGCTGGAAGGCCGCGGCGCCGTACCCGAAGCGGCCGTAGATCGCCGGCTCGGAGGCGGTCAGCACGGCCAGCGGCTCGCCCCACTCCCGGATGTCGTCCAGCTGGCGGCGCATCATCGACGTCAGTACCCCGCGCCGCCGGTGCGTCGCGGCCACGCTCACCATGGTGATCCCCGCGGTGGGCAGCACGGCACCGCCCGGCACCGTCATCCGGAACCGGAACGCCCCCGCCGTCCCGACCAGTTCGGAGCCCTCCCAGACGGCCAGCGAACGCTCGGACTCCGTGAGCGACCGGTCCAGATCGCGCTCCTCGGGCGGCGTCGGCACCGCGCCGAAGGCCCGCACCAGGTGCTCCCACCACCCGTCGAACTCCTCGGGACGCAGTACCTTCACCTCGGTCGCACGTTCGGTCGCCATGAGCCATGCCTACCAAGCGCGTTGCAGGACGAGCCAGCGAATTTCTCCCGGACGGCGACGCGGGGGCTTCCGGTGAAGTTCACTGTGAAGTCGCACCCGAAGGCGAGCCTCGGACGGGGGACAAGTGGGACCTCCCGTGCCAAGCGGCTGGTCCGATGGATAGGGTCCCGAACTAATGGCAGTAGACCGAGAGCGGCGCGCGAAGGCCGAGACGCTTCCGGCCCGGTGGAAAGTGCAGTGGCACCGGGCCCGCGTCGGCGTGCGCAGAAGCGCCGTGGACTACTTCCGGGGCGACGGCTCCGACTGGATCGCCCTCATCGGGCTGCTCCTGACCGTCCCCGTCCTCGCGGCCATGACCCTCGCCAACCCGGTCTGGTTTTCCCCCGCCGCGCTGGTCCTGCCGATCGTCGCGGGCGGCCTGCTGCTGCGCCCGGCGAGCCTGCTCGGCCTGTACGCGGCGGCGGCCACCGCGCTGATCGTGGAGTCGGTACGGCTCGGGCCCTACACCGAGGGCCCCTCCCGGGTCACCCCGGGCGTGGTCCTGGTCGTGGCCGCCTGCGGTTTCTTCGGTCTGCTCACCGCCCAGTTCCGCAGCCGGGTCGGCGTCCCCTGGCGGCGCGGCGGCACCATGCTCTTCGACCTGCGCGAACGCATCCGGGTGCAGAGCAAGCTGCCGAAGCTGCCGCCGGGCTGGCACCGCGAGATGGCCCTGCGGCCGGCCGGCGGGCAGTCCTTCTCCGGCGACTTCGTGGTCGCGGCCCGTACGAACAACGGCCGCACGATGGAGGTCGTCCTCACGGACGTCTCCGGCAAGGGCATGGACGCGGCGTCCCGCGCCCTCCTCCTCTCCGGCGCCTTCGGCGGCCTCCTCGGCTCCCTCCCGCCGCACGCCTTCCTCCCCGCCGCCAACGGCTACCTGCTCCGCCAGGACTGGGACGAGGGCTTCGCGACCTCCATACACCTGGTCCTGGACCTGGACTCCGGCGACTACGAGCTGTACTCCGCGGGCCACCCGCCCGGCCTCCAGCTCAGCGCAGGCAGCGGCCGCTGGGAGGAGAAGGCCGCCGAGGGCCCCCTCCTCGGGGTGTACGACGGCGCCCAGTTCGACCCGGTGAAGGGCTCCCTGCGCCCCGGCGACGTCCTGATGATCTTCACGGACGGCCTGGTGGAGACGTCCGAGCGGGACATCGTGGAGGGCATAGACCGCCTGACGGGAGAGGCCGACCGCTACGTGGCCGGCGGCTTCCACGGCGCCGCCTGGCACCTGATCGAGGCGGTGGCGAAGGACGTCAACGACGACAGGGCGCTCCTGCTGATCTGCCGGGAGGCAGCGAGATAAACACGGCAGGCGCCTGCCGCCGCAGACCGGAGGGGGGGCGGGCGGGGGCCGTCGGCGGCTGCGGGTGCGCGGGGGCTGAGCGCGCAGTTCCCCGCGCCCCTGAAGGGGCGCTCCAGCCGCCGCTTGTTCCCAGCAGCGGGCCTCATCCAGCCGCAGGCCTCATCCAGCGGCGGGGCTCATCCAGCTCCAGGCCTCATCCAGCCGCGGGGCTCATCCAGCCGCGGGCAGTCGTGCCGCTGGGGCGGCACGGGTGGGCGCGGGCGGTGCCCTGCAAGCGCCGGTAAGTGACACCCCCCACCCCGGCCACGACATACTCGCACCGTGACCACCCCGAACCCCCTCACCCTCCCCGAGGTCGAGCAGCTCGCCCGAGCCGCTCACGCGGCGCAGACCGACAAGGCCGGCCGCCCCTACGCCGAGCACCTCGCCGCCGTGGCCGCCGGCGTCCGTGCCCGCGGCGGCGACCCGGACCAGATCGCCGCCGCCTGGCTGCACGACGCCGTAGAGGATCACGCCCTGAGCGAGGAGTGGCTGGACACGGCCGCCCTGAGCCCCCGCACGAAGGCCGTCGTCCTCGCCCTCACCAAGCACCCCGGCGAGCCCCCCGAGTCGTACGCCCACCGCATCCTCGCCACCCCCGGCGCCCTGCTCGTCAAGGAAGCCGACCTCGCGCACAACGCCGACCCCGCCCGCCTCGCCGTCCTGGACGCGGACACCCGCGACCGGCTGATCCAGAAGTACGCCCGGATGCGCGCCCTCCTCGGTCTCCCCGCGTAAGCGGAACACGCGGCGTCAGGCGCCGGCCATCTCCCGGCTCCGCGAACTCCGCGCCCGCTCCCGGGCCAGTTCCGCCGCGTCCCGCCGGAACGCCCACTCCATGCCCGGCTCCATGGCGAACCGGAACACCCGCCGCACGGGCCGGGTGCACAGCAGCGTCACGCAGGCGCCCGCGAGCGCGGTGACGAGGATCTCGCCGAGCGGCCCGTGCAGCCACGCCGGATCGAACCAGCCCTCGTGGACGCCGTACTTCACGGCGAAGCCGTGCAGGAGGTAGCCGTACAGCGTGCCGGCGCCCAGCGCCGTGAACCATGTCCGCCGCCCCGGTACCCAGGAGAAGAAGCCGGCCGTCAGCACCATCGAGCAGCCGAACACCGCGAGCACCATCACCGGCCCGCACCACCACGGCGCGCCCAGTTCCTGCGCGGAGTCCCGGTGGTAGAACCACGCGGTGTTCATCCGCGGCACCGACCACCACGCGAACACCAGCGCGAGGGCGAACACCGGCACCGCGGCGATCCGCACCGGCCACCGGCGCACCAGCCGGAAGTGCTCGGGCCGCAGGCACAGGCCGAGCACGAAGTACGGCAGGAACTGCAGGACCCGCTGGAGGTCGAGGTCGTCACCGATGGACGGGGACACGGACGCCAGCATCGCGATGCCGAAGGCGACCGGCAGGGGACGGCGGACCGCCTTCCACAGGGGCGTGGTCAGGCGCCAGACGAACAGCGCGCACAGGAACCAGGTCAGGTACCAGGGGTCGAGCAGGCTGATGTCCTGGCCGGGGGCGCCGACGACGAAGCGCTGGAAGAGCGAGTAGGCGGTCTCGAACAGGACATAGGGGACGACGACCCCGGTGACCAGCCGCCTCAGCCGGTCCGGGCGCATGTCGAAGGTCCGGGAGAAGTAGCCGGAGACGACGATGAACGCCGGCATGTGGAAGGCGTACACGACGCGGTACGCCGCTTCCAGAGCGCGGCTGTCGCCCTTCAGCGGCTCCCATGAGTGACCCATCGCGACGAGCACGATCGCCAGGTACTTGGCGTTGTCGAAGAACGCGTCGCGCTGTCCGTCCGCCGGCGGACGGGCCGGGGGACGCGGTGTTCGGTTCTGGCCGGGGGACGTGGCGGCGTCGGACATTTGAGGAACCCTAGCGTCGCCTGTGGGATTCCGTGAAACCGTCGATGTGAATCCCCGTAATCGGCGAGGGCGGCCTGTGAAGCGCCGGGTGATTTACCGGAGTAGATGCCTGCGCCTATGCGGTTCCATGCGGCACTTACATGAGTGATGTCCCCTTTCATCCCGAATAATTGGCGCATAACGCCCACCGCTGATCGTCTCTTGCCGTGCCTGTGTCGGTAATTCGAATTAGCTGCGCGCCAGTTGTGTGGACACCGAAACCATGTCTGTCAATTGCCGTGGATCCACCGGCGGGTGGGCTCTCGAATTGCAGTGCGGACGGTTGTCGGTGCGGGGCGTGATGTCGACGTTGTGTCACGAACCGCATAGTGCGGCCGGGTTGGTGGCACGATGGATCTGGCGGGGGTGCGGGGCCGTACCCCAGGGCCGGAGAGCGGACCGACCGAGGGTGTGATCAGTTGTGGCCATTTCACTGTCTGTGGTGTTGCTGTTGGCGATCATCCTTGTGGTGATGATGAGAGGGGGGAGCATCAAGGCGGGCCCCGCCATCGTCGCCGTCCTCTTCGGCTTCTTCCTCGCCTCGACCGGGATGGCCCCGTCCATCCAGCGCTTCCTCGACTCGCTGGCGCAGACCATAAACTCGATCAACTTCTGACCGCGCCGGCGAGCGCGGCGCGGCCGGCGTCCGCGCCTCAGGGCCCCGCAGACGCGCGAAAGGCCCAGGAAGAGGAGGTCCGCAACCTCTCACCTGGGCCTTCGCCATCAGAGCGGGCGACGGGAATCGAACCCGCGTAGTCAGTTTGGAAGACTGAAGCTCTACCATTGAGCTACGCCCGCACCACATGTGCCGCAGATCGGTGACCGCGGCACAGAAGGCATCGTAGCGGGTCGTCCGCCGAGGAGGCCAACACGTTGGTCTGCGCGGACGGGATGCCGACGCGATGCGGACGCGGGTGAACAAAGCGGCCGACGTGGGCGGCCCGGGCATGTACCCTACGTGTCGCACCGGAACGGGGTGTGGCGCAGCTTGGTAGCGCGTCCGCTTTGGGAGCGGAAGGCCGTGGGTTCAAATCCCGCCACCCCGACCACCACCTGACGGCGTCCGTCTTGATCGCCTTTTGGGGCCCTGAGCCGCTGCGGTTACTATGCAAGCTGCGCGCCCGTGTGTCCCGGCCCCCAGACGGCGGCCTACGAACTCCTCCGGGCGGCGAAACTCCGCCGGGCCCCTTCTGGCCCCGGCAGAACCCGAGAAGTCAGCCACAAGGAGACCGAACCGTGAAGAGCGCCGTGGAGACCCTGAACCCGACCCGGGTTCGGCTCACTGTCGAGGTGCCCTTCGAGGAGCTCAAGGACAGCCTCGACGCGGCGTACAAGAAGATCAACCAGCAGGTCACGGTGAAGGGCTTCCGCAAGGGCAAGATCCCGGCCCGCGTCATCGACCAGCGGTTCGGCCGCGGTGCGGTCCTGGAGGAGGCCGTCAACGACGCGCTGCCGAAGTTCTACACCGAGGCGGTCAACGAGGCCGAGCTGAACCCGCTGGGCCAGCCCGAGGTCGACATCACCGAGCTGAAGGACGGCGAGACGCTGAACTTCACCGCGGAGGTCGACGTCCGCCCGACCCTGGAGATCCCGGACTACTCCGGCATCGAGGTCGAGGTCGACGCCGTCGAGGTCAGCGACGAGGACGTCGAGAAGTCGGTCGAGCAGCTCCGCGAGCGCTTCGCCTCGACCTCCCCGGTCGAGCGCGCCGCCGAGGACGGCGACGTCGTCACCATCGACCTGGAGGCCAAGGTCGACGGCGAGGTCCTGGAGGACGGCATCGCCAGCGGTGTCTCCTACACCATCGGCTCCGGCGAGCTCCTCGACGGCATCGACGACGCCGTCAAGGGCCTGGAGGCCGGTGGCGAGGCCACCTTCACCTCCGAGCTCAAGGGCGGCTCGGCGGCCGGCCGGGAGGCCGAGGTCACCGTCAAGGTCACCCAGGTCGCCGCCCGCGAGCTGCCCGAGCTGGACGACGAGTTCGCGCAGCTCGCCTCCGAGTTCGACACCCTGGACGAGCTGAAGGCCGACAGCCGCAAGCGTCTCGCCAACATGAAGACGTACGACCAGGCCACCCAGGCCCAGGAGCGCGTCCTGGAGAAGCTGCTGGAACTGGTCGAGGTGCCGGTCCCCGAGAAGCTGCTCGAGGACGAGATCAACACCCGCAAGCACAACCTGGAGCACCACCAGCTCGCCCAGATGGGCCTGGACCTCGACAAGTACCTGGAGATCCAGGGCAAGACCGCCGAGGAGTTCGAGGCCGAGACCAAGGAAGCCGCGGTCAAGGGCATCAAGACCCAGTTCGTCCTCGACGAGCTGGTCAAGCAGGAGAAGCTCAACGTCAACCAGGAGGAGCTCACCGAGCACCTCATGCGGCGCGCGGCCTCCTCCGGCATGTCCCCCGACCAGTTCGCCCAGGCCGTCGTCGAGGGCGGCCAGGTCCCGCTCCTGGTCGGCGAGGTCGCCCGCGGCAAGGCCCTGGCCGTCGTGGTCGAGGCCGCCACGGTGAAGGACACCAACGGCGAGATCGTCGACCTGGACGACGAGGACGAGGACGAGGCCGGGACGGAGGCCCCTGAGGCCGCCGCCGAGGCCGCGGACGAGCCCGCCGAGGACAAGACCGAGGACTGAGCTCCACGGCACCCGTAACAGCGCACAGGGGCTCCTGGGACCATCCCGGGGGCCCCTTTGCCATCCCCCTGGGCTGCGGTGCCCCGTAGGGGCGCGGGGCTGTGTCGGATCTGGGCCACCGCGGCGTGGGCGCGAGCGGCCAACCACGCACCCGCCCGCGCCCGCGCAGCCCCACAACCACGGCGAGTAGCCGTCGGCCCACCGCCGTGGGCACTACGCCCCCGGCGAACAGCCCTGTTACCGGGATTCTCCGAAGGGACCATCGCGTTAGGGTCCATGAGTACGAGGGCAGCCAAGCCCCCGGCTAAGGAAACGTGAGACGGCCCGGCGCCGTCGTAAGACGAGCAGGTGGATACGTGACGAATCTGATGCCCTCAGCCGCCGGCGACCCTTCCATCGGTGGTGGCCTCGGCGACCAGGTCTACAACCGGCTGCTCGGCGAGCGGATCGTCTTCCTCGGCCAGCAGGTCGACGACGACATCGCCAACAAGATCACCGCGCAGCTGCTGCTCCTCGCGGCTGACCCCGACAAGGACATCTACCTCTACATCAACAGCCCCGGCGGCTCGGTGACGGCCGGCATGGCGATCTACGACACCATGCAGTTCATCCCGAACGACGTGGTGACGATCGGCATGGGCATGGCGGCCTCGATGGGCCAGTTCCTGCTCACCGGCGGCACCGCCGGCAAGCGCTTCGCCCTGCCGCACACGGACATCATGATGCACCAGGGCTCCGCGGGCCTCGGCGGTACGGTCTCGGACATCAAGATCCAGGCCCAGTACCTGCTGCGGACCAAGAAGACCATGACCGAGCTGACCGCCCTCCACTCGGGCCAGTCGGTCGAGACGATCCTCCGCGACGCCGACCGCGACCGCTGGTTCACCCCGGACGAGGCCAAGGAGTACGGTCTCATCGACGAGATCATCAGGAACGCCTCGGGTGTTCCGGGAGGCGGTGGCACCGGCGCCTGACGCCAGGCCCGGCCATGCCACGCACCGCCGATACCCCAGCCCCCCGAACGCCACCAGGACGGTGAACACCCTCATGAGCAACTTCCCCGGCGCCGCCGACGCCCGTTACGACGGTCCCCGGCCCGACGCCCGCTATGTCATCCCGCGTTTCGTGGAGCGCACCTCCCAGGGCATCCGCGAGTACGACCCGTACGCGAAGCTCTTCGAGGAGCGGGTGATCTTCCTCGGCGTCCAGATCGACGACGCCTCCGCCAACGACGTCATGGCACAGCTGCTGTGCCTGGAGTCGATGGACCCGGACCGGGACATCTCGATCTACATCAACAGCCCGGGCGGCGACATGACCGCCCTCACGGCGATCTACGACACGATGCAGTTCGTGAAGCCCGACATCCAGACGGTCTGCATGGGCCAGGCGGCCTCCGCCGCGGCCATCCTGCTGGCCGCCGGCACGCCCGGCAAGCGCATGGCGCTGCCGAACTCCCGCGTGCTGATCCACCAGCCGGCCGGTTCCACCGGCCGCGGTCAGCTCTCCGACCTGGAGATCATCGCCAACGAGTTCACCCGGATGCGTGAGCAGCTGGAGAACATGCTGGCCAAGCACTCCAACCGGTCGCTCGAACAGGTCCGCGAGGACATCGAGCGCGACAAGATCCTCACGGCCGAGGAAGCGCTTGAGTACGGCATCGTGGACCAGATCATCTCCACCCGGAAGATGAACAACGCTGAGGTCCGCTGACAGCGGCCGTCGGCAGAGAATGTGTTCTCTGCCGCCCTTGGCACGGTTTGACCGCGCGCACGGCAAGGCGCACGTCAAAGTGAACCGTGCCAAGGGGGGCCCGTACGAGGGGCCCGGCAAGGTACCGTCGACATAAGGCAGCACCAGGAGCCGCTGGACTCGAAAGCGTCCAGGCGTCTCCCAGGCGAAGGGGAAGCACACCGTGGCACGCATCGGTGACGGCGGCGATCTGCTCAAGTGCTCGTTCTGCGGCAAGAGCCAGAAGCAGGTCAAGAAGCTCATCGCAGGGCCCGGTGTGTACATCTGCGACGAGTGCATCGATCTCTGCAACGAGATCATCGAGGAGGAGCTCGCCGAGACGAGCGAGGTCCGCTGGGAGGAACTCCCCAAGCCCCGCGAGATCTACGAGTTCCTCGAGGGCTACGTGGTGGGCCAGGAACCCGCCAAGAAGGCCCTCTCGGTCGCGGTGTACAACCACTACAAGCGCGTCCAGGCAGGGGAGAACGGCGGCGCCCAAGGCCGCGACGACGCCATCGAGTTGGCGAAGTCCAACATCCTCCTGCTGGGCCCCACCGGCTCCGGCAAGACGCTCCTGGCGCAGACCCTGGCCCGCATGCTGAACGTCCCGTTCGCGATCGCCGACGCCACCGCGCTGACGGAGGCCGGCTACGTGGGCGAGGACGTGGAGAACATCCTCCTCAAGCTGATCCAGGCCGCCGACTACGACGTCAAGAAGGCCGAGACCGGGATCATCTACATCGACGAGATCGACAAGGTCGCCCGTAAGAGCGAGAATCCCTCGATCACGCGAGACGTCTCCGGCGAGGGCGTGCAGCAGGCCCTGCTGAAGATCCTGGAGGGCACCACGGCCTCCGTCCCGCCGCAGGGCGGCCGCAAGCACCCGCACCAGGAGTTCATCCAGATCGACACGACGAACGTGCTGTTCATCGTGGGCGGTGCCTTCGCCGGTCTGGAGAAGATCATCGAGTCCCGGGCGGGCGCCAAGGGCATCGGCTTCGGCGCGACCATCCGCTCCAAGCGGGAGCTGGAGGCCAAGGACCAGTTCGAGGACGTCATGCCCGAGGACCTGGTCAAGTTCGGCATGATCCCGGAGTTCATCGGCCGCCTCCCCGTCATCACGAGCGTCCACAACCTCGACCGGGAAGCCCTCCTCCAGATCCTCGTCGAGCCGCGCAACGCGCTCGTCAAGCAGTACCAGCGCCTCTTCGAACTCGACGGCGTGGAGCTGGACTTCGAGCGCGAGGCCCTGGAGGCCATCGCCGACCAGGCCATCCTGAGGCAGACCGGCGCCCGCGGCCTGCGCGCCATCATGGAGGAAGTCCTCATGTCCGTGATGTACGAGGTCCCGTCCCGCAAGGACGTGGCCCGCGTCGTCGTCACGGCCGACGTCGTCCACTCCAACGTCAACCCGACCCTGATCCCGCGCGACGCGCGCGGCCGCGGCTCGGGCGAGCAGAAGTCGGCGTAACCCCCGTCAACACCGAAGCGCCGGGCCCTCCTGGGAGGAGGGCCCGGCGCTTTCGCGTGCGTGAGCGTGCGCCCGTCAGCGCCGGCGGCGGTTACCGGGCGACGCGCACGTCACCGCGCACATCGGCCGCGATCTTCGCCGACTCGTCCAGGGTGTACGTCTTCACACCCGCCGTCGGTTCCACGATGCCGATGGTGCTGTAGTCCGCCCAGATGCACATGTACGCCGTCTGGTCCTTGCCGGTGAGCCGGCTCTTGCCCTTCGCCTGCTGGCACTTCATCACCGCGCCGTCCAGACCGTCGGGCGAGACGGACTGCGCGTCGCCGACCAGCTTCACGTCGTCGTCGGAGGAACTGTTCGCCTTCATCTGCGTGAAGGTGGCGTCCAGCGCCGCCTGCGGGTCCTTCACCGAGCCGTAGACGCCGAAGAAGGTGAAGTTCTCGGCGGTCTGCGCCTTGGCCACACTGGTCGGATCGGTGGCGTCGAGGGAGTTCAGGTCGATGGTCGAGTAGACCGCGCCGACCGAGGTGGCGTCGGTGACGCCGGCCTTGGCGAGGTCCTTCGCATCGCTCGAACTGGCCTTCTCCTGGGAGGAGTCGCCGTACCGCTGGTACTTGCCGGACAGGACCGAGGCCGGCGCGGTCAGCTTGTGCGGCCCGTCGTCCTTCAGCGTGCCGGATCCGGTCCCGCCGAGCACGAAGTACGCCCCCACGCCGATCGCCGCCACCACGGCGACCGCCCCGATGATCAGCCCCGTCCTCTTCTTCCCGCCACCCGGCGCCGGCGGCTGCGGAACGCCGTAGGGAGGCTGGCCGTACGGCGGCTGCTGGCCGTACGGGGGTTGCTGGCCGTACGGGTTCGGCTGCGGGGGAACGCCCTGCTGCGGGTAGCCGTAGCCCGGCTGCGGGGGCTGGGGTGGCTGACCGTAGGGCCCCGGCTGCGGCGGGGCCGCCGGCGGAGCCTGCTGCGGGTAGCCGTAGCCGGGCTGGGGCGCCTGCGGCGGCTGACCGTACGGACCCGGCTGCGGCCCGTAGGGTCCCGGCTGCTGCGGCGGCGGCCCGCCGTACGGGCCCGGCTGGTTGTGGCTCATCTCTGGGTTCCCCTCCAGATGCTTATGTGTTCCTGACATCCTGACCCAGTCACAGGGGACTCACGGCAAGGGGCTGCCCACCGTTACAGAACAAACGCGTTTCGGGACAGTGCCGGGACACCTCTAAACTGAGCCCCGTGACCGAGAACGCTCAGCAGCAGCCCACAGCGCCCAGCACCGAACTGCCGACCCAGTACGCGCCGGCCGACGTGGAGGGGCCGCTGTACGAGAGCTGGGTGGAGCGCGGTTACTTCGGGGCCGACGCCAAGAGCGACAAGCCCGCGTACACCATCGTCATCCCCCCGCCCAACGTCACCGGCTCGCTGCACCTGGGCCACGCCTTCCAGCACACGCTGATGGACGCGCTGACCCGCCGCAAGCGCATGCAGGGCTTCGAGTCGCTGTGGCTGCCCGGCATGGACCACGCCGGCATCGCCACCCAGAACAAGGTCGAGCAGCAGCTCGCCGAGGAGGGCAAGTCCCGTCAGGACCTCGGCCGGGAGGCGTTCGTCGAGCGCGTCTGGCAGTGGAAGGAAGAGTACGGCGGCAAGATCCTCGGCCAGATGCGCCGGCTCGGCGACGGCGTCGACTGGGACCGTGAGCGCTTCACCATGGACGAGGGCCTGTCCAAGGCCGTCCAGACCATCTTCAAGAAGCTGTACGAGGACGAGCTGATCTACCGCGCCGAGCGCATCATCAACTGGTGCCCGCGCTGTCTGACGGCCATCTCGGACATCGAGGTGGAGTACCAGGAGGACGACGGCGAGCTGGTCTCCATCAAGTACGGCGAGGGCGAGGAGACCCTGGTCGTCGCCACCACGCGTGCGGAGACGATGCTCGGCGACACCGCCGTCGCCGTCCACCCCGACGACGAGCGCTACAGGCACCTCGTCGGCAAGCGCATCAAGCTCCCGCTGACCGACCGCACCATCCCCGTCGTCGCGGACACGCACGTCGACCCGGAGTTCGGCACGGGTGCCGTCAAGGTCACCCCGGCCCACGACCCGAACGACTTCGCGATCGGCCAGCGGCACGGCCTGGAGTCCATCACCGTCATGGACGAGCGGGCGGTCATCACCGTCCACGGCCCGTTCGCGGGCCTGGACCGGTTCGAGGCGCGCTCCGCCATCGTCGCGGCGCTGCGCTCGCAGGGCCGGATCGTCGCCGAGAAGCGGCCGTACGTCCACAGCGTCGGCCACTGCTCGCGCTGCGGCACCACCATCGAGCCGCGGCTGTCCATGCAGTGGTGGGTCAAGGTCGGCCCGCTGGCGAAGGCCGCCGGTGACGCGGTCCGCGACGGGCGGGTCAGGATCCACCCCGAGGACATGTCGAAGCGGTACTTCGACTGGGTCGACAACATGCACGACTGGTGCATCTCGCGCCAGCTGTGGTGGGGCCACCGGATCCCCGTCTGGTACGGCCCCGAGGGCGAGGTCGTCTGCGTCGGCCCCGACGAGGAGCCGCCCGGCACCGAGGCGGAGGGCTGGAAGCAGGACACCGACGTCCTGGACACCTGGTTTTCCTCCGGCCTGTGGCCGTTCTCCACCCTCGGCTGGCCCGAACAGACCGCGGACCTGCGGAAGTTCTACCCGACCGACGTCCTGCTCACCGGCCACGACATCATCTTCTTCTGGGTCGCCCGGATGATGATGTTCGGCCTCTACGCCATGGACGGCGAGGTCCCCTTCAAGACCATCGCGCTGACCGGCCTGGTCCGCGACGAACGCGGCAAGAAGATGTCGAAGTCCTTCGGCAACGTCGTCGACCCGCTGGACTGGATGGACAAGTACGGCTCCGACGCCGTCCGCTTCACCCTGGCCCGCGGCGCCAACCCCGGCACCGACGTGCCGATCGGCGAGGACTGGGTCCAGGCGTCCCGGAACTTCGCCAACAAGATCTGGAACGCGACCCGCTTCGCGCTGATGAACGGCGCGACGGTCGAGGGCCCGCTCCCGGATGCGTCCGAGATGTCGGCGACGGACCGCTGGATCCTCTCCCGCCTGAACAAGACGGTCGCCGAAGTCGACGCGTTCTACGACGACTTCCAGTTCGCGAGGCTCTCCGACGCCCTCTACCACTTCGCGTGGGACGAGGTCTTCGACTGGTACGTCGAGCTGTCCAAGACCACGTTCCAGGCGGGCGGCCGCGGCGCCGAGGTCTCCCAGCGCGTCCTCGGCGAGGTCCTCGACGTCACCCTGAAGCTGCTGCACCCGGTCGTCCCGTTCGTCACGGACACCCTGTGGACGACGCTGACCGGCGGCGAGTCGGTCGTGATCGCCGACTGGCCGGCCGACAGCGGTTTCCGGGACGAGGCGGCGGAGCGGGAGATCGAGAGCCTGCAGTCCGTCATCACCGAGGTCCGTCGCTTCCGCGCCGACCAGGGCCTCCAGCCCGGCCAGCGGGTCCCCGCCCGGCTGACGCTGGACGGTACGGCCCTCGTCCCGCACGAGGCGGCCATCCGCCAGCTGCTGCGCCTACAGCCCGAGGGCGACGCCTTCGCGGCGACGGCGACCCTCCCGGTCGCCGGTGCCACGGTCGCCCTGGACCTCTCCGGCACCATCGACGTGGCGGCGGAGCGCAAGCGTCTGGCCAAGGACCTCGCCGCCGCCGAGAAGGAGAAGGCCCAGGCGACGGCCAAGCTGGGCAACGAGGCGTTCCTGGCGAAGGCCCCGGACAACGTGGTGGACAAGATCCGCACGCGGCTCGCGAAGGCCGACGAGGACATCGCGCGCATCCAGGCCCAGCTGGACCGCCTCCCGCAGGCGTAGTCGAAGCGGCGCCCTCGCAGGCGTACCGAGGCGTTCCCGCAGGCGTCCGGCGGCCCCTTCCCACGGGGCTGCCGGGCGCCCGTGCGAAGAGTCCAGCCCTACAATCCAAAAGTAGGAACATGACCTCAATGTTCCGCTTTGGTGCTTTGTGGCGGAGGGAACGCCCACATGCAGCGCAGGGGCCGAACGAGGACACCTCCGCACCGGGGGCTGGTCCCCCTGACCACTGTCGCGGGCGCCCTGCTCGCCGTCCTGATGGGCCTCGTCTTCCTGATGCTGGTGCTGGCGATCCAGGACGCCCGGCACTCCCTGCTCTCCGCCCGCAGCGGCCGGCCGGCCCTGGACCAGCTCGGGGTGGTCCAGGGCATCGTCCTCGACATGGAGGGCGGGCAGCGCAGCTACGTCATCACCCGCCAGGACGAGTTCCTCGCGCCCTGGCGGGCCGCCAGAGCCGCGTTCCCCGCGCAGGCACAGCGGCTCGTGGACATCAGCACGTCCCCCGCCCAGCGGCAGCTCGCCCGGCAGATCCAGCGGGCCGGGCAGTCCTTCGTCGACGACTACTCGGTCCCGCTCGTGGCCGCGGCCCGGCGCGGCGATCGTGACGCGAGCAGCACGGCGCGGACGCTGGAGGGCAAGCAGCGGCTCGACGCGCTCCGCGGCCAGTTCTCCCGCTACCTCCACGACGAGCGCCTCGCGATCAACCGGCGCGAGAACGCGCTGGAGGCCCGGATGCGCATGCTGACGATCGCCGCGTCCGCCGGCGTCGCCGTGGCCGTCGTCCTGATCGTCGCCTTCGGCGCCTACCTGACCCGGGTGATCGTCTGGCCGGTGCGCAGGATGGCCCGCTTCGCCACCCGGCTCGCCGCCGGAGACCTCGGCGCGCGGGTACCGCTCTCCGGGCGCCGGGAGATCGGCCAGCTGGAGGCGGCGTTCAACACCATGGCCGGCTCGCTGGAGAAGAGCCACCGGCGGCTGCGGCTGCTCTACGACGCCGGCACCGCCGTCGGCAACACCCTGGACGTCGGGCAGACCGCCGACGAACTGGTGCGGGTGGCCGTGCCCCGGTTCGCCGACTTCGTCACCGTCGACCTGGAGGAGTCCCTGCTGCGGGGCGGGGAGCCGACGGCCGCCGAGACCGTCCTGCGGCGCGTGGCCCAGGGCGGCGTCCGCGACGACTCCCCGCTGGATGCGGTCGGCGCCCTGATCGCCGTGGAACCGCCGTCCAAGGCCCCCCGGCACACCGGCGTCGGCGCGGCCCTCATCGCCGATCTGCGGGTCACCCGAAGAGCGAGGTTTCCCGACGCGCCGCACACGGACCGGCTCCTCGACTACGGCATGCGCTCGCTGATCACCGTGCCGTTGTCGGCCCAGGGCGTCCTGATGGGCGTGGCGGTCTTCTGGCGCACCCGGGACTCCCCGCCGTTCGAGGAGGACGACCTGTCCGACGCGGAGGAACTCGCCGCGAAGTCCGCGACCGCCATCGACAACGCGCGGCGCTACACCCGGGAGCGCGAGACCGCGCTGGCGCTCCAGCGCAGTCTGCTGCCGCACGTCCTGCCCGACTCCCCGAGCGTCGACTTCGCCTACCGCTACCTCCCCACCGGCACCCGCGCCGGAGTCGGCGGCGACTGGCTCGACGTGATCCCGCTGTCCGGCACCCGGGTGGCCCTGGTCGTCGGGGACGTCGTCGGCCACGGCATCCAGGCCTCCGCCACCATGGGCCGGCTGCGCACGGCGGTCCGCACCCTCGCGGACGTCGACCTGCCCCCCGACGAACTCCTCACCCACCTGGACGACCTGGTCCTGCACCTCGACGACGGCGCCGGGGAACAGGCCGACGAGGTCGGTTCGACCTGCCTGTACGCCGTCTACGACCCGGTCTCGCGGCACTGCTCGCTGGCCAGCGCCGGCCATCCGCTGCCCTTCGTGATCTCTCCCGAGGGCGCGGTGGAACCGGCTCCCGGCGAGGCCGGCCCGCCGCTCGGGCTCGGCGGGCTGCCGTTCGAGACCACCGACCTCCTCCTCCCCGAGGGCGCCACCCTCGCACTGTTCAGCAACGGCCTGGTGCACTCCCGCGACCTCGACCTGGGCCACGGCCTCGACCGGCTGCGCCGCGCGCTGGCGGCGTCCGGGAAGGGGGAGTCGCTGGAGGCGGACTGCGACCGGGTGGTGGCCGCGCTGCGCACCGGCGAACCCGCCGACGACGTCACCCTGCTGCTCGCCCGGACCCGCGCCCTGCCCGGCGACCAGGTGGCCACCTGGGAGGTCCCGGCGGACCCCGAGCACGTCGCGCGGGTCCGGACCCTGACCACCGGCCAGCTCGGCGCCTGGAAACTGGACGAACTGTCGTTCACCACCGAGCTGGTGGTCAGCGAACTCGTCACGAACGCCATCCGCTACGGCGGCTCCCCGATCCGGCTGCGGCTCATCCGCGACACCGGGACGCTGATCTGCGAGGTGTCCGACGGCAGCGGCACCGCCCCCCATCTGCGGCGGGCCCGGGTCTTCGACGAGGGCGGCCGGGGCCTGCTGCTGGTGGCCCGGCTCAGCCGGCGGTGGGGGACCCGGCAGACCGCGGCGGGCAAGACGATCTGGTGCGAGCAGGCGCTGCCGGCGACCGACGCGTCCACGCGCTCGCCGGGCTCCGTAGACTGGTCCCGTGAGTGATCTGCCTCCGCACGACCCCCATGAGAGCTTCGACGAGCACTTCGACGACATCGTCGAGGCCGCGCAGACATCAGCCGCTGACGCGGCGGGGTCGCGCGACCCCGATCTCGCCGTGATCGAGGCCGGCAGCCGGACCCTGCGCACGCAGGGCGGCCCGCAGCAGGCCGGCGTCCCCGGCCGCCCCGAGGACCCCGAGGTCGACAAGGCCCTGCGCGAGGTCGAGGCGGAGCTCGCCACCCGCTGGGGCGAGACCAAGCTGGAGCCGTCGGTCACCAGGATCGCCGCCCTCATGGACGTGCTGGGCGACCCGCAGCGGTCGTACCCCTCGATCCACATCACCGGCACCAACGGCAAGACCTCCACCGCCCGCATGATCGAGGCCCTGCTCGGCGCCTTCGACCTGCGCACCGGCCGCTACACCAGCCCGCACGTGCAGTCGATCACCGAGCGCATCAGCCTCGACGGCGCCCCGGTCTCCGCCGAGCGGTTCATCGAGACGTACCAGGACATCAAGCCGTACATCGAGCTGATCGACTCCCAGCAGGAGTACCGGCTCTCCTTCTTCGAGGTGCTCACCGGGATGGCGTACGCGGCCTTCGCGGACGCCCCCGTGGACGTCGCCGTCGTCGAGGTCGGCATGGGCGGTTCCTGGGACGCCACGAACGTCATCGACGGTGACGTCGCCGTCGTCACCCCCATCGACCTCGACCACACCGACCGGCTCGGTGCGACCACCGCCGAGATCGCCGCCGAGAAGGCCGGGATCATCAAGCCGGACGCCACCGTGATCCTGGCCCAGCAGCCGGTGGACGCGGCGCAGGTGCTGCTGAAGAAGGCCGTCGAGGTGGACGCCACCGTCGCCCGTGAGGGACTCGAGTTCGGGGTCGTCGCCCGCCAGGTCGCCGTCGGCGGCCAGCTGATGACCCTGCGCGGCCTCGGCGGCGAGTACGACGAGGTCTACCTGCCCCTGCACGGCCCCTACCAGGCCCACAACGCGGCCGTCGCGCTCGCCGCGGTGGAGGCGTTCTTCGGGGTCGGCTCGCAGCACCCCGGGCCCCTGGACATCGACACGGTCCGCAAGGCCTTCGCGGCCGTCTCCTCCCCGGGCCGCCTGGAAGTCGTACGGCGCTCTCCCACCGTCGTCCTCGACGCCGCCCACAACCCGGCCGGGGCGCGGGCCACCGCCGAGGCCGTCGGCGAGGCCTTCGACTTCAGCCGGCTGATCGGCGTGGTCGGGGCCAGCGGCGACAAGAACGTCCGGGGCGTCCTGGAGGCCTTCGAGCCGATCTTCGCCGAGGTCGTGGTCACCCAGAACTCCAGCCACCGAGCCATGGACGCCGACGAGCTCGCCGCGATCGCCGTCGAGGTGTTCGGCGAGGACCGCGTCCAGGTCGAGCCGCGGCTGCCCGACGCCCTGGAGGCCGCGATCACGCTGGCCGAGGAGGAGGGCGAGTTCGCCGGCGGCGGGGTGCTCGTCACCGGCTCCGTCATCACCGTGGGCGAGGCCCGCCTGCTCCTCGGGAGGGGCTGACCGTGCGCACGCTGTGTTCCTCCACCCTGATCGGCGAGTTCTTCGTCATCGGCTTCGCCGCCCTGGTCGCCATGAAGGACCCCGGCCTGTCCGCCTCCACGGTGTGGCTGGTCAGCGGCATCGCGATGGTCCTGTGCGTGGCCCTGTGCGGGGTGATCACCCGCCCGGGCGGCGTGGCCCTCGGCTGGGCCCTGCAGATCGCCCTGGTCGCCTCGGGTGTCTTCGTGCCGACGATGTACTTCCTGGGCGCGGTCTTCGCAGGTCTGTGGTGGGCGTCGGTCCACTACGGCAAGAAGATCGACGAGGCGAAGGCCCGCTTCGCGGCGCGGGGTGCTGAAAACAACAGCCCGTCCGGCGCCTGAGGACGAGGCCGTTCAGGCCGAGGCGGGGGTCCGGGGGCGACAGCCCCAGAGGGCGGCCGCACCAGCCCACCCGCACACTGTGTAACGGAGGCTCAGACCAGCCCTGTAGCCTCTCCTCACCGCACCCGGCCAGTACCGAAGGAGCCCTCCCGTGACCCAGCGCACCCTCGTCCTGCTCAAGCCCGACGCCGTCCGTCGGGGCCTGACCGGCGAGATCATCGGCCGTATCGAGCGCAAGGCCGGCTGGCAGATCACCGCGCTGGAGCTGCGTACCCTGGAGCGCGCCACGCTGGAGCAGCACTACGCCGAGCACGTCGGCAAGCCGTTCTACGAACCGCTGGTCGAGTTCATGGCCTCCGGCCCGGTCGTCGCCCTGATCGTCGAGGGCGAGCGGGTCATCGAGGGCATCCGCGCCCTGGCCGGCCCCACCGACCCGATCGCCGCCGCGCCCGGCTCCATCCGCGGTGACTTCGGCGTCATCGTCCGCGAGAACCTGATCCACGCCTCCGACTCGGAGGAGTCCGCCGAGCGCGAGGTCAAGATCTTCTTCCCGGGCCGCGCGTAGCCCCTCCGGAGGCCCGCAGCGGGCCAGTACGGAGTTTTCGTGGACGTTTTTGACGAAGCGTCAGTCCACGGGGCTGCATGACCTGGGACGGCCGGACGATTTCGGCCGTCCCTCGGCATATGCGTGCCGATCGGGGGAACGAGTGGCCCCGTTGGCCCGTCTCCACAAGCGAGGCGGCTCCGTACGTGCTGACAATGGCGAAGACCCTCGCGCAGTGTTCGTGCAGGCGCGTCTACGATGTAAGCCTTCACGCCACAGCACCCACTTCGCCGACCTGAAATGCCCTCAAAAGCTCCCGGGAAGGCCAGACGAATCCTGATGGGGAACTCAATGTCGTTCATTGGCCGTGACATGGCTGTCGACCTCGGGACCGCCAACACGCTGGTGTACGTCAGGGGTCGCGGGATCGTACTCAACGAGCCGTCCGTTGTCGCGATCAACACGAACACCGGTGGAATCCTGGCGGTCGGCGCGGAGGCGAAGAAGATGATCGGGCGCACGCCCGGCAACATCGTCGCCGTGCGCCCGCTGAAGGACGGCGTGATCGCCGACTTCGAGATCACCGAGCGGATGCTCCGCTACTTCATCCTGAAGATCCACAAGCGGCGGTATCTGGCCCGTCCGCGTGTCGTCGTGTGCGTGCCCTCCGGTATCACCGGTGTCGAGCGCCGTGCCGTCATCGAGGCGTCCTCGCAGGCCGGTGCCCGCCAGGTGCACATCATCGAGGAACCCATGGCGGCCGCCATCGGCTCCGGCCTGCCGGTCCACGAGGCCACCGGCAACATGGTGGTGGACATCGGCGGCGGCACCACGGAGGTCGCGGTCATCTCGCTCGGCGGCATCGTCACCGCCCAGTCCATCCGCGTCGCCGGTGACGAACTGGACAACGCGATCATCCAGCACATCAAGAAGGAGTACAGCCTCCTCCTCGGCGAGCGGACGGCCGAACAGATCAAGATCACGATCGGTTCGGCGTACGAACTCGACTCCGACGAGCACACCGAGATCCGCGGCCGGGACCTGGTGTCCGGGCTGCCGAAGACCGTGGTCATCTCCGCCGCCGAGGTCCGCAAGGCGATCGAGGAACCCGTCAACGCGATCGTCGACGCCGTCAAGACGACCCTCGACAAGTGCCCGCCGGAGCTGTCCGGCGACATCATGGACAGGGGAATCGTTCTGACCGGCGGCGGAGCGCTGCTGCGCGGTCTGGACGAGCGGCTGCGCCGCGAGACCGGCATGCCGATCCACATCGCCGAGGACCCGCTGGACAGCGTGGCGCTCGGTTCCGGCAAGTGCGTCGAGGAGTTCGAGGCGCTCCAGCAGGTCCTGGACGCCCAGCCGCGCAGATGACGTAACTCTTCGATTCCGCCGTACGAGATGATCTCCCCTCGTGCGGCGGATCGCTGATATGGAGGCATAGGCTCGCACAGAGCGGGTTCCCCACACCGACAAGCCTCCGCACCCCCACATGCTTCACAAGCTTCCGCAACCAAGCCCCGCAAGTTCCTATTGAGGAAGGCACGGCCGCCGCACGTGAGGGACACGAAAGAGAGCCGGCTGCTCCTGGTGCTGCTGATCGCCATTGCGTTCGCGCTGATCACGGTGGACATCCGAGGTGGCAGGAACTCCCCGGTCGACGGCGCCCGGCAGGCCGCGGCCGCGGTCTTCGGCCCGATCGAGAACGGCATGTCGACGGTGGTGGACCCGGTCGGAAACGCCGTCTCCGCCGTCCGTGACTCCGGCGAACGGCACGACCGGCTGGCCCGGCTGGAGAAGGAGAACGCGACCCTCAAGGCGAAGCTCGGCAGCGGCGACCGCAACCGCAGCCGCCTGGCGCAGCTCGACAAGATGCTGAACATCGCCGCCGAGGGCCAGTACGGCATCAAGGGCGCCCAGGTCATCGCCATAGGGTCGGCGCAGGGCTTCTCCTGGACCATCACCATCGACGTCGGCTACAACGACGGCATCAAGCGGGACATGACCGTACTCAACGGCGACGGCCTGGTCGGCCGCGTGACCACCGTCGGCCCGGACGCCTCCACCGTGCTCCTCGCCAACGACCCCGACTTCACCGTCGGCACCCGCATGGAGGGCAGCGACGAACTCGGCTTCGCCTCCGGGCAGGGCGACCGCCCGCTGCGCGTCGAACTCCTCAACGGCAAGGCCGAGGTGAAGAAGGGCGACCGGATCGTCACCTTCGGCTCCCAGAACGACAAACCGTTCGTCCCCGGGGTCCCGGTCGGCACCGTCACCGGCGTCGACCCGTCCAACGGCGGCCTCACCCGCACCCTGTACGTCACGCCGTTCGTGTCCTTCACCAAGCTCGACGTCGTCGGCGTGGTCGTCGAGGCACCCAAGAAGGACCCACGTGACGAGGTGCTCCCGGCCAAACCCAAGCCGACCCCGACCCCGACGGTGACCGTCACGGTCACCCCGTCCGCGAGCGCGAGCGCGGGCGCGAACGGTACCGGCACCAACGACCAGCAGCAGTAGGAGCGAATCCCCCATGCGTGTCAACCGGATCCTGCTCTCCTCCGCCCTGGTCGTCGTCGCCCTGGTCATCCAGGTGAGCGTCCTCGCCCGCCTCCACCTGCCGGGCGCCGTCCCCGACCTCATGCTGCTCACCGTCCTCGGCCTGGCCATGGTGTACGGCCATGTGGGCGGCGCCCTCGTCGGGTTCGGCGCCGGACTCCTCGCCGACCTCGCCCCGCCCGCCGACCACGCGGCCGGCCGCTACGCCCTGGTGCTGTGCGTCGTCGGCTACTTCGCCGGCCTCATCAAGCCGGAGAACGGCCGCCTGAAGTCCGCGACCGGCCCGATGCTCGTCGTGGTCGCCGCCGCCATCGGCTCCACCCTGCTGTACGCGGGCGTCGGCGCCCTCGTCGGCGACACCGCCGCCCGGCACGTCGGCCTGACCAGCCTGCTGATCACGGCCGCCCTCTACGACCTGCTGCTCGCCCCGTTCGTGGTCCCCGGCGTCATGGCCCTGGCCCGCCGCGCCGACAACGACCCGCTGACGGAGGCCAACTCCGGCGGTAGGGCGGGCGACATCTCCGCGGGCTGGATCTCCTCCGGCACCGGAATGCGCATCGGCGGCCAGCGCGGCGGCCTCGGCGGCCTCAAGGCCAAGGTCCGCACCCGCACGGTCCGGGTCGGCCGCATCAAGGGGGTCAAGCGCCTGTGAACACGGGGCAGTTCACCCGAAAGGGTGCACGGGGGCGGAACGCGGCCTCACAGGTCCGTCGTTCATCATTCGTACGCGCAGGCGCATGTGTGCAGGGAGAGGGGGAGCCAGCCCAGTGACCAACATTCCCGAGACCGGTCGGACCCCACGGGTCCAGATCCGTCTCGTCGTCATCCAGATCCTCGTCCTCTCCCTGCTCGGCACCCTCGGCGGCCGCCTGTGGTATCTGCAGATCCGCGAGGGCGCCGAGTACCAGAAGGAGGCCTCCGGCAACCACGTCCAGCAGGTCGTCGACCCCGCCGTGCGCGGCTCGATCCTGGACGCCCGCGGAGTCCCCCTCGCGGACAACGAGACCCGGCTGGTCGTCTCCGCCTCCCGCACCGACCTGCTCAAGCAGAAGGACGACGGCAAGGCGGTCCTGACCAAGCTCGCGGGCGTCCTCGGGATGAGCCCCACGGAGGTCATGCAGAAGGTCCGCCTCTGCGACGCCAAGACCCCCCAGCCCTGCTGGAACGGCTCGCCGTACCAGCCGATCCCGATCACCGACGAGGCCACCGCCAAGCAGGCCCTGCAGATCCGCGAGCGCTCCGAGGACTTCCCCGGCATCACGGCCGAGCCCGAGGCGGTGCGCCGCTACCCGAGCCCCGGCAAGTCCAACACCGCCCAGGTCCTCGGCTACCTCTCCCCGGTCACCGACGACGAGATCCAGCAGGCCAAGGACACCTCCTCGCCCTACCTGCGCTCCGACATGGTCGGCCGCTCCGGCCTGGAGCGGGAGTACGACAAGGAACTGCGCGGCAAGGCCGGCGTCACCCGCTACGAGGTCGACAACCTCGGCCGCGTCATCGGCAAGGCCACGTCCGATGCCGCCGAGTCCGGTTCCAACCTGGTCACCAGCATCGACTCCCGGGTGCAGCGGGTCGCCGAGAACGAGCTGGACAAGGCGATGAAGGCCGCCCGCCAGCAGTACGACAGCATCACCCACGAGAACTACAAGGCCGACTCCGGCGCCGTCATCGTGATGGAGGCCAAGACCGGCCGGATCGTCGCCATGGCCTCCGCCCCCACCTACGACCCGAACGTGTGGGTCGGCGGCATCTCCGCCAAGGACTACAAGGCCCTCACCGGCAAGAACTCCGACTACCCGCTGCTGAACCGGGCCATACAGGGTCAGGCGGCCCCCGGTTCGACGTTCAAGGTGGTCTCCACCGCCGCCGCGGTCAACGCCGGTTACGCCTGGGACGGCGGCTACCCCTGCACCAGCTCCTACTCGGTGGGCGGCCAGGTCTTCAAGAACTTCGAGGGCGAGAACTTCGGCGACATCTCCCTGGGCCGCGCCCTGGAGGTCTCCTGCGACACGGTCTTCTACGGCCTCGCCGACCGCGAGTGGAAGAAGGACGGCGGCATCAACCCGAAGCCGGGCGAGCCGAGGGACTACTTCTTCAAGACCGCCCACCAGTTCGGCCTCGGCAAGGAGACCGGCGTCGACCTGCCCAACGAGGTCACCGGCCGCGTCCCCGACCGCCAGTGGAAGATCGACTACTGGAAGGCCAACAAGGACGCCTGGTGCAAGTCCGGGAAGAAGGACGGCACCTACGTCGAGAAGATCGAGTACGAGAACTGCCTCGAAGGCAACAAGATGCGCGAGGGCGACGAGATCAACTACTCCATCGGCCAGGGCGACACCCTCGTCACGCCGATCCAGGAGGCGATGATCTACGGCGCCGTGGCCAACGGCGGCACCGAGTATCAGCCGACCATCGGCAAGGCGATCATCAGCGCCGACGGCAAGACCGTCCAGGAGATCAAGCCCAAGGTGGTGCGCAAACTGCCGGTCACCCAGGCCACCGTCAAGGGCATGGACGAGGCCTTCGCGGGCGTCATCACGCGCGGTACGGCGGCCTGGAAGTTCGGCGGCTGGCCGCAGGACAAGATCGCCCTGCACGGCAAGACCGGCACCGCCGAGGTCTACGGCAAGCAGACCACGTCGTGGCTGGCCACCTACAGCAAGGACTACACGGTCATCATGACCATCTCCCAGGCCGGTACCGGTTCCGGTGCCTCCGGTGAGGCGGTCCGCAACATCTACAGCGCGCTGTACGGCGTGTCGGCCGACGGCTCCGTCGACAAGTCGAAGGCGCTGCTCTACACCCCGCAGAAGGGCCTGCCGAAGGTCCGCACGGACGGCACGATCGACTCCCCGAAGATCTCCAAGGACCCCGCGAAGGACTTCCAGGTCTTCTCCCAGCAGGGCGACAAGACCACCGGCAACGGGCAGACCCCGGCCGCCACCACGGCCTCACCGTCCGCGGGCAACCGCACCACCCGCAGGCGACCGCGCAAGCGGGGCAGCCGGAGGATGCTCACATGACCGGCGTCAACAGCTTCTCCGTCTCCGGGTACGGCCCGGCACGCCCCGGCTGGACCAGGGTCTTCGCCCGCGACTCGCTGGCCCGCCGGCTGGACTGGCCGATGCTGCTGGCGTCCATCGCCCTGTCCCTGCTCGGCTCGGTGCTGGTGTACTCGGCGACCCGCAACCGCACCGAGATCAACCAGGGCGACCAGTACTACTTCCTGGTCCGGCACCTGATGAACACCGGCATCGGGCTCGCCCTGATGATCGGCACCATCTGGGTCGGCCACCGCCAGCTCCGCAACGCCGTACCGATCCTCTACGGCCTCTCCCTGCTGGGCATCCTCGCGGTGCTCACCCCGCTGGGCGCCACCATCAACGGCAGCCGCAACTGGATCGTCTTCGGCGGTGGCTTCTCACTACAGCCCGCCGAGTTCGTGAAGATCACGATCATTCTGGGCATGGCGATGATACTGGCGGCGCGGGTGGACGCCGGTGACAAGAAGTACCCCGACCACCGCACCGTCCTGCAGTCCCTGGGCCTGGCCGCGGTCCCGATCCTCATCGTGCTGCTGATGCCCGACCTCGGCACGGTCCTGGTCATGGTGACCATCATCCTCGGCGTGCTGCTCGCCTCCGGCGCTTCCAACCGCTGGGTCTTCGGCCTGCTCGCCGCCGGCGTGACCGGCTGCGTCGCCATCTGGCAGCTGCACATCCTGGACGAGTACCAGATCGCCCGCTTCGCCGCCTTCGCCAACCCGAGCCTCGACCCGTCCGGCGTCGGCTACAACACCAACCAGGCCCGCATCGCGATCGGCTCCGGCGGCCTGACCGGCGCGGGCCTCTTCCACGGCTCGCAGACCACCGGCCAGTTCGTCCCCGAGCAGCAGACCGACTTCGTCTTCACGGTCGCGGGGGAGGAGCTGGGCTTCGTCGGCGCGGGCCTGATCATCCTGCTCCTCGGCGTCGTCCTGTGGCGCGCCTGCCGTATCGCCCGCGAGACGACCGAGCTGTACGGCACGGTCGTCGCGGCGGGGATCGTGGCGTGGTTCGCGTTCCAGGCGTTCGAGAACATCGGGATGACCCTCGGCATCATGCCGGTCACCGGCCTTCCGCTGCCGTTCGTGTCGTACGGCGGCTCGTCGATGTTCGCGGTGTGGGTGGCGGTGGGGCTGCTTCAGTCGATCAGGGTGCAGCGGCCGATGTCGGCATAGACGGCCGCACCCCGGGAACCCGGAGAGGTGAACACGCCCACCGGCCTGTTCACCTCTCATCCCGATCCGGTTTCCCTCTGATTTACCCTCATTGGCCCCTGCCTCTGCGGCGGCCCCGGCACTAGATTCAACTCATGGCGGATACGAAGCGTGAAATCGAGCGCAAGTACGAATCCGGTGACAGTGGCCTGCCCGATCTGACCGGCGTCGCCGGAGTCGCGAACGTCGTCGACAAGGGCACCGCCGAACTCGACGCGACCTACCACGACACCTCGGACCTGCGCCTGGCCTCGGCCAAGGTCACCCTGCGCCGCCGCAGCGGAGGCACCGACGCAGGCTGGCACCTCAAACTCCCCGTCGCCCCCGGCGTCCGGGACGAGATCCACACCCCCCTCTCCGACACGCTCCCCGGCGAACTCGCCGCCCTGACCCGCTCCCGGGTCCGCGAGGGCCGGCTGGTCCCGGTGATCCGGCTGCGCACCACCCGCGACGTCCAGCACCTCGTCGACGCCCACGGCGCCCTGCTCGCCGAGGTGAGCGTCGACCGTGTCCGGGCCGACCGGCTCTTCGGCGGCGAGGGCAGGGCACAGTGGACCGAGATCGAGGTGGAACTCGCCGACGGCGGCGACCCCGCCTTCCTCGACAAGGTGGAGAAACGACTCGGCAAAGCGGGCGTGCACCCCTCGAAGGCCGCGTCGAAACTCGCCCGCGCCCTGGCCGAGACCAAGGGCGGCAAGCCCCGCCCGCCGAAGAGCGACACGGCCCCGCCGGTCACGGCAGGCGACCACGTCATGGCCTACGTCCGCGCCCAGCGCGACGCGATCGTCGAGCTCGACCCGGCCGTCCGCCTGGACACCGAGGAGGGCGTGCACGACATGCGCGTCGCCACCCGCCGGCTGCGCAGCACCTTCCGCACCTTCCGCAAGGTCCTCGACCGCCAGGTCACCGACCCGATCGCCGACGAGCTGAAATGGCTCGCCGGCGAACTGGGCGTCG
Source organism: Streptomyces sp. NPDC086519 (assembly GCF_040686075.1). Taxonomy (NCBI): domain Bacteria; kingdom Bacillati; phylum Actinomycetota; class Actinomycetes; order Kitasatosporales; family Streptomycetaceae; genus Streptomyces; species Streptomyces sp. NPDC086519. The sequence continues at coordinate 22,030 of NZ_JBFBJL010000002.1, read as the reverse complement.
GCCGCGACCAGGAGGTCCTCGCCGAACGCCTGATGTCCGCCCTCGCCGACGTACCCCCCGCCCTCGTCCACGGCCCCGTCCACGACCGCCTGCAGCACTGGGCCGAGGCGAGCGAACGCGGCTCCCGCGCCCGGCTCCTCGGCGTCCTCGACTCAGCCCGCTACCTGACCCTCCTGGACACCCTGGACGCCCTGGCCGCCGACCCGCCCCTGCTGAAGGCGGCCGCCGGCGACCCCGCAAAGGTCCTCGCCAAGGCCGTACGCAAAGACTTCGACAAGGTCACCGACCTGATCGAGACGGCCATGGCCCAGCCCCCCGGCCACGACCGCGACCTCGGCCTGCACGAGGCCCGCAAGAAGGCCAAGCGCACCCGCTACGCGGCCGAGGCGGCCGGCCCCGCCCTCGGCAAACCGGCCAGGACGACGACCAAGTCCATGAAGTCCCTGCAAAGCATGCTCGGCGAGCACCAGGACAGCGTGATGGCCCGTGTGACGCTGCGCGAGCTGTCCGCCGTGGCGCACGCGGCCGGGGAGAGCGCGTTCACCTACGGGCTGCTGTACGGCCGCGAGGAACAGCGGGCGGCGGCGGTCGAGGCCGAGACACCGGACGCCTGGGAGAGCATCAAGGCCAAGGCGCCCGTGTGATCCGGGCGTACGGGGGAGGCCGCCGACCGGGTTAGGCTTGATGGTCACCCTCCCCCAGCCACCGGCCGGGGGTGCCCCCCAGCCACCTCACAAAGGTCCGCGCGATGCCTGCCGAAGCCGCCTCCCAGGTCGCTGAGTCTGTGTTCCCGCAGCTCGAAGCTCTGCTCCCGCATGTGCAGAAGCCGATCCAGTACGTCGGCGGAGAGCTCAACTCCACGGTCAAGCCGTGGGAGGCCTGCGACGTCCGCTGGGCGCTCATGTACCCGGACGCGTACGAGGTCGGCCTGCCCAACCAGGGCGTCATGATCCTCTACGAGGTGCTCAACGAGCAGGAGGGCGTCCTCGCCGAACGCACGTACAGCGTGTGGCCGGACCTGGAGGCGCTGATGCGCGAGCACGGCGTCCCCCAGTTCACCGTGGACAGCCACCGCCCCGTACAGGCCTTCGACGTGTTCGGCCTGTCCTTCTCCACGGAGCTCGGCTACACGAACATGCTCACGGCCCTGGACCTGGCCGGCATCCCCCTGGAGTCGCGCGAGCGCTCGATCGACGACCCCATCGTGCTGGCCGGCGGCCACGCGGCCTTCAACCCCGAGCCCATCGCCGACTTCATCGACGCGGCGATCATCGGCGACGGCGAGCAGGCCGTCCTCGACATGACGAAGATCATCCGCGAGTGGAAGGCGGAGGGCCGCCCCGGCGGCCGCGAGGAGGTCCTCTTCCGCCTCGCGAAGACCGGCTCCGTCTACATCCCGGCGTTCTACGACGTCGAATACCTCCCCGACGGCCGTATCGCCCGCGTGGTCCCCAACAAGTCGGGCGTGCCCTGGCGTGTCTCCAAGCACACCGTCATGGACCTCGACGAGTGGCCCTACCCCAAGCAGCCCCTCGTCCCGCTCGCCGAGACGGTCCACGAGCGCATGTCCGTCGAGATCTTCCGCGGCTGCACGCGCGGCTGCCGCTTCTGCCAGGCCGGCATGATCACCCGCCCGGTCCGCGAGCGCTCCATCACCGGCATCGGCGAGATGGTCGACAAGGGCCTCAAGGCCACCGGCTTCGAGGAGGTGGGCCTGCTCTCCCTCTCCTCCGCCGACCACTCCGAGATCGGCGACATCGCCAAGGGCCTGGCCGACCGCTACCAGGAAGACAAGATCGGCCTCTCCCTCCCCTCCACCCGCGTCGACGCCTTCAACATCGACCTGGCGAACGAACTGACCCGCAACGGCCGCCGCTCCGGCCTGACCTTCGCCCCCGAGGGCGGCTCGGAACGCATCCGCAAGGTCATCAACAAGATGGTCTCGGAGGACGACCTCATCCGGACCGTCGCGACGGCCTACGGCAACGGCTGGCGCCAGGTGAAGCTGTACTTCATGTGCGGCCTGCCCACCGAGACCGACGACGACGTCCTGCAGATCGCCGACATGGCGACGAAGGTCATCGCCAAGGGCCGCGAGGTCTCCCGCTCCAACGACATCCGCTGCACCGTCTCGATCGGCGGCTTCGTCCCCAAGCCCCACACCCCCTTCCAGTGGGCGCCCCAGCTCTCCGCCGAGGAGACGGACGCGCGCCTGGAGAAGCTGAGGGACAAGATCCGCGGCGACAAGAAGTACGGCCGCTCGATCGGCTTCCGCTACCACGACGGCAAGCCCGGCATCGTCGAGGGCCTCCTCTCCCGCGGCGACCGCCGCATCGGCGCCGTCATCCGCGCCGTCTACGAGGACGGCGGCCGCTTCGACGGCTGGCGCGAGCACTTCTCCTACGACCGCTGGATGGCCTGCGCCGACAAGGCCCTCGCCCCCTTCGGCGTGGACGTCGACTGGTACACCACCCGCGAGCGCACCTACGAGGAGGTCCTCCCCTGGGACCACCTCGACTCGGGCCTGGACAAGGACTGGCTCTGGGAGGACTGGCAGGACGCCCTCGACGAGGCAGAGGTCGAGGACTGCCGCTGGACCCCCTGCTTCGACTGCGGGGTGTGCCCGGCGATGGACACCACCATCCAGATCGGCCCGACCGGGAAGAAGCTGCTTCCCCTGACGGTCAAGAAGGACGCTCCGACCAGCGGACACGGGCACTGAGGTGGGCGAGGCACTCGATCGGGTGGTTGAGGCATTCGTAGGGGCGAGGACGAGGTAGTCGGTGCCTTGGCTGCTGTCGGGTGTGTCTGGTTGTCGGCAGCCGGCCCCGCAGCGCGTTCCTCGGACGCCGCTGCCGAGCCCTGGAGGAGGCGCTCCGCGGATCGTCTCCGAGGCGGCGTGGGTCTGAAGCCCGTTCTCGGTTTGTCTACCCGCGTGGCCTGTTGAGCCTCTTCCCTGATGGGGAGGGGGGTTCGTTGTCCGTGCCGGCGCTCCGGTCTGTCTCCGCCCCGTTCTAGCCCGTCAGGAGATGAGGATGCCGATGCCGTCTCCGAGCAGCTTCAGCCCGAGGACAAAGAACAGGACCGCCATCACGGCGACGTTGTGCTGGGCTGCCCAGTCTTTCCAGTTGCCGAGCGTGGTCTTGGCTCGCTCTCCTCCGAGCAGGAAAACTCCCAGTGGGGCCAGCAGACCGAGGGTGGCGATCACGACGAAGATCGCCAGCGATGCGATCTGCTGCCCGACCGGCAGTCCGGCTGAGCCGATCGCGGCGCCCGCGGCGATGGTCAGCGGAGCGTTCTTGGCGTTGAGCGCGGCGAGGGCCAGTCCGAGGGCGAAGACCTTGACCGGCGTGAGGCGGTCGATCGCGCTCATCCACTTCGGCAGCTGTGCTTCCGACGGATCCTTTGGGCGCCGGTGCCATTGCCGGGCGCCGAACAGAACGAGGAACAGGCCCAGGGCGAGCTTGAGGGCTCCCACCCAGGTAGCCGGGTGATTGTGGGCGGAGGCACCTGCGGGGGAGGCGATCGCCAGCATCACCGCGCCCAACGCCGAGAGCCCCAGGGTCCAGCCGATCGTGAAGAGGACTCCGTTGAGGCGCCCCCGAGGCGTGGCGAGTATGAGGATGATCGCGATGATCGGGAGCGGGCTGACCGCGACGCCTGCCGCAAGACCCAGTACGTCACCGAGAACCTTGCCCATGATTGCCTCCAGGTGGGGGTCAGAGCAGCTGTCAAGTTGAGCGACGTCTTACGGGAGTGGGTGCCCCGACCGTCTGAACGCGGGCCGTGGATCTGTGGTGGGCGCGTCCGGGACGTGTGAAAAGGGGTCCCGGAACCGGGTCCGCGGCCTCTCCGGGAGCGGTGCATCCGGACGGCGATCCTCAGCAGTCGGCACAGTCCCGCAGCTCGGTCGGATGCTCCGGGCTGCTAACCGTCTCGTCTCCCCATCCGTCCCACGGGGCGGACGGAGCGGCGCCGGGTGCGTGGTCGGCTCTGTGGCTGTCTTCCCCGGCCACGGGAGGAAGTCGCCGCCCCGAGAGCGTGGCGACGATGAACCCGACAGGCCCGTCTTCCATGTTCCTGCGCTCTGACGAATCTGTCCCGTGGGCCCTCTCGGAGCTTTGAGGGCCTTGGCCTGCTGGTTGCCCCCGGTGGTGCCCCCATCGTGCCGGCAGTGTGCCGGCACCTGTCGGAGTACGGGCCTTTCTCCCCAGCCAGGTACACGCGAACGTGGCCAACTGCGTGGTCGCCGCAAGGCCGGGGCCGGCCGATAGCCAGCCAGCCTCGTGACAGGGCGGACTGTCCAGGGTGGGGCAACGCCCCCTCGCGCAGCGACGCCCGAAGGGCGCCCTTGACTGGCCGTCCTGTCACGCACCCTCAGAGATCGGGCGGCCCCGGCTCTCCGGCCTCGACGTGCCCCTCCTCGGGTGGGGACGTATGTCTGTACCTCACTGGCCGTGTTCAGTTGTACGCCGACAGCACCCCTGGCCGGGGATGCGAGACGAGTCGCGTGTGGTCAGGATGAAGAGGTGAGAGCGATGGCGCCTCATGTTCGGGCGCTTGGCGACCCTCGCACCCACCGCGGCAGGAGGACGTCACGATGACCGCGACGACAGGCGCAACCCAATCGGCTCACCCCGAGCGCCCGGGCAGGTCGGATGGGGTCTGCAACGAGTTCACCGTCTTCACCAAGATCAAGCCGGGCCATGCGGATGCGCTCCGCAAGGATCTCGCCATGCTGTCCGACGCGGCGGACGACGAGAAGGTCCATGCGGCGCTGCGCCAGATCGGCACCCTGCATGACGCACGACACGTGATCTTCGACAACGACACCCGGTTCATGTTCGCCAGCGTCTTCGACGGCTCCTGGGACAACTACATCGACGACTTCGCCCAGACGGTGGTCGGAGCCCGCTTCGACAAGGTCTTCTCGCACAGCGAAGGGTTCCCCGGCGTCAAGGATCCGGGGGTGAAGGACTGGTTCGTCGCCCACCAGGAGCCCGCGGGGGTCTTCGTCAGCGCCTATCCCGACCTGACCGTTCAGCAGATCTACAAGGATCACCGCGTGGACGACGCGTTCCAGGAGGTGCTGGACACTCCCCAGTTCCGGGCGGCGCTGGACAACCCGGCGAACGCCGAGTTGCTGGCCACGCCTGCCTTCCAGAAGCTGTTGGAGGAAGCCTCGGCCTAGAACCCGGACACAGCCGGCCCCAGGAACCCACCCACCATCGTTGGACCGTATCGGCGGGCGCACACCGGCCGCTGCAGGGCTGTCCAGGCAGAGACCGATGTGGAGGCACAAGCGATCATGAACACAGCGGACAGCAGCAGTGCGGCCGGCGTGCGGGTCGAGATGGACGACGTCCAGAGCGGGGCCCTGCGTCCACGCCCTGTTCCCTATGAGGGAAAGTTCGTCTTCCTGCGCGTCGACGACCGCGGCGCCGGCCGCGCGCTGCTGCGCCTACTCCTCCCGGTGACCTCGCGTGGTCTGCCCAGCGCGGACCGGAGCCAGGGCGCCTGGGTGGCTGTGGCCCTCACCTACCAGGGACTGAGGGCCCTGGGGGTGCCCCAGGAGTCGCTGGACAGCTTTCCGCGGGCGTTTCGTGAGGGCATGGCCGCCCGGGCGGAGCTGATCGGAGACGTGGGCGAGAGCGGCCCGGCCCACTGGGAGGCACCGTTCGGAACGGGCGATGTCCATATCGCGTTGAGCGTCCTCTCCTCCGATACAGCACAACTGGACAAGGAGTTGGAGCGGGCCCGTGTCGCCTACGAGGACACCCCCGGTGTCCGGGTGATCTGGCAGCAGGAGGTCCGCCAGCTACCCACCGGGCGCACCACCTTCGGCTTCCGCGACGGCATCAGCCATCCGAACATCGAGGGCGTCGGCCTGCCCGGCTCCAACCCGCAGGAAGCCCCCATCAAGGCCGGCGAGTTCATCCTCGGCTACCCCGACGAAACCGGCAGCCTGCCGCCCATGCCCAGCCCCGATGTGCTGGGACGCAACGGAACCTACGCGGCCGTTCGCAAGATCCACACCAACGTGGCGGCATGGCGCCGGTATCTGCGCGCGAACAGCTCCGGCGCCGAGGAGGAGGCTCTCCTGGCGGCGAAGATGGTCGGGCGCTGGCCGAGCGGGGCGCCGCTGACGTTGACGCCGGAGCACGATGATCCGGAGCTGGCGGCCGATCCGCACCGCGTCAACAACTTCCTCTACCGGGAGAACGACGACCGCGGCTACCGGTGCCCCGCCGGTGCGCACATCCGGCGCACCAACCCCCGTGATTCCACCATCATCGGCGACGCACGGATGCACCGGCTCATCCGCCGCGGCACCACCTACGGCCCGCCCCTGCCCGAGGGCGTGCTGGAGGACGACGGCGTCGACCGCGGCCTGGTCGGGGTTTTCATCGGGGCCCACCTGGAACGGCAGTTCGAGTTCATCAAGGCCGAGTGGGTCAACGACGGCAACTTCATCGGCTACCCCGGCGAGCAGGACCCGGTGGCCGGACATCACGGCGGAACCGGCAGCGTCACCATCCCGGAGAAGCCGGTCCGGCGGCGCCTGCAGAATCTGCCCAGCTTCGTGGTCACCCGCGGCGGCGAGTACTGCTTCGTGCCGGGTCTGCGTGCCCTGCGCTGGCTCGCCGAGCTGGAGGACTGACGCCGATTCCCACGCCCTGGGGCCCGATCGCGCTCTCCGAGGAGAGGTCGAAGTCATGGCAGCACAGTTCGTCCGCTACACGCCTGACGTCGAAGACGACGACCCGCACTTCGACCACAACGTGCAGACGGTGATCGAAAAAACCGAGAGCTACATCGCCGAGTCGGTCACCGCCGGTGGCACCGGACGGGCCCTGCGCGACGCCCACGCCAAGGGCTACGGGCTGGTCCGAGGGGAAGTGGAGATCCTGGCCGGGCTGCCCCCCGAGTACGCCCAAGGAATCTACGCGACTCCGGGAACCCACGATGCGCTCATCCGCTTCTCCAACGGCTCGCCCCACGCCGGAGCCGACGCGCGACTGGGTGCGGCCACCGGACTGGCGCTGAAGATGTTCGACATCCCCGGCCCGACGCTGCTGGAAGACGAACCGGACACGGACACATTCGACTACGCCAACATCAACGGACCGATCTTCTTCTGCAACACGGTCGAGCACTACCTGTTCATCCAGGAATTGTTCCTGAACGCCCCGGCCTACTTCTCCCAGGGCCGCCCTGGCGCACATCGTTTCTTCACCGAATTCGTGACCGGAAAGGGAACGCTGGACCAGGACAACTGGGCGTGGGACGAGTTCCTGGCCTTCCTGCGCCTGTCAAAGACCCCTCCGGCAAACCTGCTGCTGTCGAGCTACTGGACGATGGGTGCGGTCCGGCACGGGGACTACATCGCCAAGGTACGCATCACCCCCGACCCGTCCTGCGCCGCCGCGGTGGTCCGGCGCACCATCGACCCGGCCTCCGCGGAGGAGGTCTTCCGACCGGCCCTGCAAGCCGAGTTGCAGGAGCGGCCCTACGCCTTCGACATCCAGGTCCAGCTCTGCACCGACCTGGAACGCATGCCGGTGGAGGACACCACCGTGGAGTGGCCCGAACAGCTCTCGCCGTCCTTCACCGTGGCCAAGCTGCGGCTGCCACGGCAGGACATCTCCGGCCCGGAAAACCTGGAGAAGATGGACGCACTGTCCTTCACGCCCTGGCGGGTCACCGCCGAGCACGCACCCCTGGGCAACATCATGCGTGCCCGCAAGGAGGTCTACCGGCGATCCTCCCTCGCGCGCCACCAGCTCAACCAACAGTCGCGCACAGAGCCGCGCAGCGCCGACGAGGTACTCGGCCCGGTCCGGTGAGGCGGCCCGTGTGGTTGTGAATGGCTCACTGCCCGGCCATGGACACGCGGATCCAGGCCGGCCCGACGGGAAGGAAGCTCCTGCTTCTGACCGTGGTCAACAAGGAGCGGAGTGGACGGACGGTGCCGCCGTTCGGTGCGTGTCGGCGGCCTCGATGGTCAGTGTGTCGTGCGCGATGTCCGTGCCGTCCCGTACTGTCACGTGGACGGTGTACTGCTCACCCGCACGCTCAAGACGCCCGGTGACCGTCACCCTGTGGCCCTTCACGTTGACTTGCAGATCTGACCCGGCGGGTGCGGACGCGCTCACGACGTGCCGCGGACCCGCGGGCCACACGGCCACGGACGAAGTGAACTCCTCTCCGGCTGCGACCCTGACCTGTGACGGAGTGAGGATCATGAAGCCTTTCAGGTGCCATGACCCGTTGCCTGGAGGTATCTGATTGACTGTCATGATGCCAGCGTGCGCTGATGCCACAGGTTGGACGAGATGACGGTCGGCCCGTGCAGAGGGCCGATCGCGGCAGCCCCGGGGCCATTCGGCCCCTCTCCACCCGGGTACGCGGTGGAGGGGCCCCGTCGGCGTGTGCCCGCAGATGGACACCCGTATCCAGATCGGCCCGACCGGCAGGAAGTTGCCTCCGCTGACGGTCAAGAACGCGGGCCCGGCGCCGGCTTCGAGTGGGCACGCGCGCCCAGGACGATGCCTGTCCGTCCGTGAATGTCGGGCGACAGACAAAAGTCGCGCGTTCTGCTGTCGGCCAATACTGTCGCGGCTCTGATGACATGGCCGACAGGGTCGTCCCATGCAGCCGATCTTCGTTCTCGTGCACAGTCCGTCCGTAGGCCCCTCGACCTGGCGTCCCGTGGCCGAACACCTGACGGCGGCGGGACATCAGGTACGGGTGCCGTCCCTGCTGCACATCGGCACCGGTGCTCCGCCTTTCTGGCCCCGCATCGTCAGTGCCGTACGCGACGATCTCCGGCAGGTCCCGGCCGGCAGCCCCGTCACGTTGGTGGGACACAGCAACGCAGGCTTGTTCCTCCCGGCGATCCGCTCGGGCCTCGACCATCCGGTGACCGGCTCGGTCTTCGTCGATGCCGCGCTGCCGGCCCGCATCGGGCCGACCCCTGTCGCCGCACCCGAGTTGCTGGAGTTCCTCGGCCCGATGGCCGTGAACGGCAGGCTGCCACGCTGGACCGACTGGTGGGACGAGGCGGACGTCGCACCCATGTTCTCCGATCCGGCGATGCGACAGACGATCATCGAAGAGCAGCCCACCCTGCCGCTGTCCTACTACGAGCAGCGCATCCCGGTCCCTGACGGCTGGGACGACCATCCCTGCTCGTACTTGCTGTTCGGCCCTCCGTATGACGCCCTTGCCGCCGAGGCGCGCGAACGCGGCTGGCGTGTGGCACACCTGCCCGGCGCGCATCTCCATCAGATCGTCGATCCCGCCGGCACGGCCCGGCACCTCGTCGAACTTGCCACCACGAGGTGATCCACCTTCGCCACGCCCGAATGCGTCGCTCCGCCCGCCTGGCGACGGCAGGTTCTGCATGGGCATGGGCATGGGTCACCTCCGGTGCCGGGGCGCCCTGGCGGCCCCGGTGCCCGGATGCCGTTCCGCCGGGTGGGTGACAGACTGAGGTTTCTGAGTCGGGTGGCCGTGGCGGGGAGCACGGTCCCCTCGCCGGCCAGTCGGGACCTTCCATGACCTGTGAAGCGCGGTACTTCCCGGAGGAAACCGCTCTGCTGATCGTCGACCCGTACAACGACTTCCTGTCCGACGGCGGAAAACTGTGGCCCCGGGCGAAGGCGGTGGCGGAACGCATCGGGCTGCTCGACCACATGCGTGTCGTGCTGGCCACGGCCCGTGACCGGGGGCTCCGCGTCTTCGTCGTGCCGCACCACCGCACGACACCGGGCGACTACCGCACCTGGGAGCACCTGTCGCCGACCCAGCGGCGCATCGCTGCCGACCAGACGTTCGCCGAGGGCAGCTGGGGGGCCGAGTGGCACCCCGACTTCCGGCCGCGCGAGGACGAGATCGTCGTACGGCAGCACTGGGCCTCCAGCGGTTTCGCCAACACCGACCTCGACTTCATGCTCAAGCAGCACGGCGTCCGGAAGATCACGCTCATCGGCATGCGGGCCAACACCTGCGTCGACACCACCGCCCGCTTCGGGCAGGAGCTGGGCTACCACGTGACCCTCGTCCGGGACGCCATCGGTTCCTTCGGATGGGAGGAGATGACAGCGACGTTCGACCTCAACGCGCCCCTGTACGCCCACGCCGTGCTCACCACCGACGAGTTCGTCGGCCTCGTGGACGGCGGGGACGGCGAGGGCTCCCGGTAACGGCCGGCCGGGCCCACGAGGTGGGCGGTGCCGGCGGACGTGGAGGCGGTCATGGCTGCTGAGTCGAGCGCGGCGCACGGCGAACTGGCCGGGCAGACGGTCGTCGTGGTGGGCGGCAGCGCCGGCATCGGCCTGGAGGCGGCGCGGCAGGTGCGGGCCGCCGGCGGTGACGTGGTGCTCGTGGCGCGGAACGCCGAGCGCCTGCGACGGGCCGCGGACGAACTGCGCCCGCTGGGCACGGCCGTGCTCGACGCCCAGGACACCGCGCATCTGGAGCGCTTCCTCGGGGAGCTGCCGGGGCGGGTCGACCACGTGCTGGTGACGGCGGGCAGCCCGTCGTACACCCCGCTCAGCGAACTCGATCTCACCGACGCCGCCCGGGAGTTCGGCGGGCGGATCGCGATGATGCTGGCGGTGGCGCGGGCCGGCCGGGAGAAGGTCAGGGCCGGGGGAACGCTGTTGTTCATCGGCGGCACGGGCGGCCGGCGGCCCGCCCCCGGGATGGCCGTGATGGGCGCGGTCACCGCGGCGCTGCCGGCGCTCACCGCCAACCTGGCGCTGGAGGCCGCCCCGGTCCGGGTCAACCTCATCGCGGCCGGGTTCGTGGACACCCCCCTGTCCGCCACCCTCCTCGGCGACCAGCTGGAGGCGCGGCGCGAGGAGTTGCGCAAGACGCTGCCCATCGGCAGGGTCGTCGGCCCGGCGGACGTCGCCGCTCTCGCCCTGCACATCATGGTCAACGGCGCTCTCACCGGCGCCACTTACGACATCGACGGCGGCCAGCAGCTGCTCGCGCGCTGACCGCCGCCCGCATTTCCACGAGACGGGAGGCGCAGGCAATGGACATGAAACTGGAGGTTGTCGTGGTGCCGGTGGCAGACGTCGACCGGGCCAAGGACTTCTACACCACGCTGGGCTGGCGGCTCGACGCGGACGTCGCCGGCGACGGGGACTTCCGGGTGGTGCAGGTGACCCCGCCGGGCTCCCCGGCCTCGGTCATCTTCGGCTCGTCGGTCACCGACCAGTCTCCCGGCTCGGCGCGGGGCCTGCACCTGATCGTCGACGACATCAAGGCCGCCCACGACGAACTGGCCCAGCACGGCGCCGACCCCAGCGACGTGTTCCACGACGCCGGCGGGGTCTTCCACCACGCCGGCGCCGACGCCCGGGTGCCCGGACCCGACGGCAGTTACGGCTCCTTCCTGTCGTTCAGCGACCCGGACGGCAACGGCTGGCTCCTCCAGGAGGTCACCACCCGGCTGCCGGGGCGGCTCGACCCCGTGGTCACCACGTTCTCCTCGGCCGACGACCTGGCGGCCGCCCTGCGCCGGGCCGCGGCGGCGCACGGCGAGCACGAGGCACGCACCGGCGGCGAGGACCCGGACTGGCCCGCCTGGTACGCGCGGTACCTGGTGAGCGAGCAGGCCGGCACCGAACCGCCCTTGTGACCCCGGCGCGGGCCTGCCCTCCGCCCCTTCGACCTGCTGTGACGTGTCCCACGAGCTCTTGTCGTCACCCGTTCGCCGTACCTAAATTCGGTTATATGTCCGAGAAAGATGCCTCCCGCCCCGCCGAGCCGGTCGAGTTCTCCGTCGATCTCACCGGTCACGAGATGACCCGCCGGGCGCACGTCATGGCGGCGCTCGGCGACGACTGGGACCCCGTCGAGATGGTGCGGGGCGAGGAGGAGGCGTACGACATGCTGTACTCCGGCCTCGATCCGGAACAGCAGCGGCTGTACGACTCCCTCGTCGCCGCCGGTGTCCTTCCGCGCCGCGGGGACGGTGGAACCATCCGCGAGGGGTGAGGACGTCCCGGCGGCGGTGCCGAGCGGCCCAGGTTCCGCGGACCTGACGCGCCGCGGACCGGAACGTCCGAGCGCCGTGGACGAAACCGTGACACCACCGCCATGGAAGTCGCACCGGACCGGCCGCACAATCAGAAAAACCGAACACCGGCGCACGGCGGGGGAGCTGGCGGGCATGGAACTGGAACTGGGGTACGACCTGCTCGGGGGCCGGCTGCGCAGCATCGGGGAGACCGAGATCAGCTACGGCCGGTGGGGCGGTCGTCCCCGCGCGCTCGGACCGCATCCGCTGGAGTACGACCTGCTCGGCAGCCGGCTGCGCCGGATCGGCGACATCGAGATCGGCTACGGCCGCCTCGGCAGTGTTCCCCGAACGTTCGGGACCTGGGACGTCGACTGCGCCGCCTGGTCCGGGATCCCGCGGCGCATCGGGCCGTATCCGATCGACCACCCCAGGCTGAGCGGCCGGGCGCGCGGGATCGGTCCGCTCAGCGTCGAATACGACCTGCTGGGCAGCCGGCCCCGCCGCGTCGTCCTGCCCGCCGCCCTGCACGCCCTTCCCGACGACCTGCTGCGCGTCCTCTTCCTGGTCCTGCACCTTCAGACCGAACGCAACAGGAGGAACTCGTCCTCCGCCGCATAGGCGCATAGGCGCATAGGGGCGTGGGGTGTGGGCGCACAGTCGCCCCGCCGCACAGCGAAGGCCCGCACAGCGAAGGCCCGCCGGACGGTTCCGGCGGGCCTTCGGGGTGACTGCGGGTCAGGCCGCGGCCGCGTACTTCGGGCTGACGCCGTACTTGTTCTCCTCGGGCTTGCCGTCGGAGGCCAGCCAGACGAGCACGAAGATCCAGCCGACCAGCGGGATGATGGCGACCAGGATCGACCAGCCCGAGCGGCCGGTGTCGTGCAGGCGGCGGACCGCGACACCGAGGCTGGGCAGCAGGACCGCGAGGTTGTAGATCGCGGCGAGGGCGGCGAAGTGGATGGCGCTGCCGACGACCGTGAGCACGATCGCGATGATCACGTTGATCAGCGTGAACATCCAGTATTCCTGCCGGCGCGCGCGTCCGCTGAACACCACGTACTTCTTCAGTACGTCCACGTACCAGTTCATTACTCGTCCCCCCGGGGATCAAGGCTTGATTGGTTCCCCAGCAAATCAAGCCGACGTGGCCGGTTCCATCCAGATTGGCGTGCGCGGGACAACCGTTACCTTCTCGCCGCCGTACGGTGATCAAGGGTGGCCGAACGCATCCGCGCGGTGCGCGATAACGTCCTTTCGGCCATGGACATGCAGAAGCGGCCTGAGCGGCCGACACAGTCACAACCATCGTGGGCACAGCCGCAGCCCCCCGAGGGATGCCTGGTCGTCGCGATCAGGATCCCCGTGCGGATCGTCGTGTTCCTGGTGGTGCTGCCGGTACGCCTGCTCTGGGACGCCCTCGCCGCCGTCGCACGGTTCCTGTGGCAGTACGTCCTCGCACCGATCTGCCGTGCCATCGGCCGCGCCGTCGGTCTGCTCCTGCACGCCCTCCTCGTCGTCCCGCTGACCTGGCTCCACCGCCACCTGCTGACTCCGCTCGGCCACGCCCTGCGGTGGCTTTACGCGCGCGTGCTCACCCCGATCGGCCACGCGCTCGTACGGCTCCTCACGCCCGTCGTGGCAGCGGTCGTGAAAGCCGTCGCCTGGGTGGCCGGGGGACTCGCCGTCGGCCTGTACTGGACCGCGCGCGTGCTCCTCGTTCTGCCCGCCCTCGCCCTGTGGCGCTGGATCCTCGCCCCGGTCGCCCGCGTCCTCGCCATCGTCCTGCGCGAGACCGGGGAGGCGCTCGGCCACGCCTGGCGAGCCGCCGGGTACCTCGCACGTGCCGTCGGACGGGTTCTCGGGACCCTCTTCCGGTGGATCCTCCTGGAGCCCGCCCGCTGGGTGTACCGGACCGTCCTCACCCCGGTCGGACACGTCGTACGCGACCTCGTCCTGCGCCCGGCCGCCCAGGCCGCACGCGCGGTCGGCCGAGCCGCCCGTGCGATCGGCCGAGCCGTCCGCCAGGCCCGCGCCGACCTCCGCCGCGCCCTCTTCGGCGCCCCCGCCCGGCCGGCATCCGTGGACCGACGGGAACCTGTCGGCCGCGACACACGTACTCTTGACGAATAGAGCAGTACGCAGCCGTACGGCCGACGCGCCACCACGGCTGTGCGCACGAACATCACGAGAATCGCGAAAATCGCGAGATTGACGAGATTCACGAGAACCACGAGAACCACGAAGGACTGACGACACTGGGCAAGCGACAGCCCGAAGGCCCGCCGCCCGCACCCGCGGTGCAGCGCATCCGACTGCGCTACACCAAGCGCGGCCGCCTCCGGTTCACCAGCCACCGTGACTTCCAGCGCGCCTTCGAGCGGGCGCTGCGCCGCGCCGAGGTGCCGATGGCGTACTCGGCGGGGTTCACACCGCACCCGAAGGTGTCGTACGCCAATGCCGCACCCACCGGCACGGGCAGCGAGGCGGAGTATCTGGAGATCGCGCTCACCGCACGCCGCGACCCGGAGCGGCTGCGCGCCCTCCTCGACGAGTCCCTGCCCGCCGGGCTCGACATCGTCGACGCGGTCGAGGCACACACGTCCGGACTGGCCGACCGGCTCACCGCCTCCGTGTGGGAGCTGCGGCTGACCGGACAGGACCCCGCGGAGGCCGAGAAGGCCGTCGCGGTGTTCAACGCCGCCGAGTCCGTCGAGGTCCAGCGCACCACCAAGAACGGCGTCCGCACCTTCGACGCCCGCCCCGCCGTCGTACGACTTGAAACACAGAGTGAAACTGCTGATAGGCCGACCGACCAGCCCTGTGCGATACTGCGGCTGGTTGTTCGGCACGTGACGCCTGCCGTACGACCCGACGACGTCCTGTCCGGTCTCCGCGCCGTGGCCGACCTGGCGCCGCCGGTCCCCGCAGCGGTGACCAGGCTGGCGCAGGGGCTGCTCGATGAAGAGACCGGCACGGTGACCGACCCGCTCGCGCCCGACCGCGAGGCAGCGGAGGCCCTCTCGAAGGCCGAACCGACTGCCGCCGCGACGGTGCCGGCGTAGGGAAGGTCCCGCGAAGGACGTACGTCGTAGCGCCGCCCTCGTACTCGGGAGCCACCTGGGTCGGGCAGCGCACTGACCAGAAGACTTTCGCCAGGCCGTACGCGACAAGGCGTACGGAACCGGCGAGACAGGACACAGAGAGCTCCTGTGCGGCGCCCGCGCCCCACACGGCGGCACCGCGCACCGCGCGAGCCGCGGACGTCACCGGCGGTCGCTCGAACCGATCGACGCCGGACCAGGCGCGGCGCCCGGGAGCCTGACGGGAGAAACGCCCGCATGCTCGAACCGACCGAGCCCATCGAGGGCTCCGAACCGACCACCCCCAGCGACACCCTGCCGCCGCGCAGGCGTCGCCGTGCCGCGTCCCGGCCCGCGGGACCGCCCGCCGGAACCGAGGCCGTGGCCGAGACCACCGCGCCGGCCATACCGGCCGCCGAGACCTTCGATTCCGCCGCCGAGGCGACGGACGAGGCCGCCGAGACCCCTGAGACGGTCGAGGCCGTCGAGGTGGTTGAGGAGGCCGCGCCCGCTCCGCGTGCGCGTCGCCGTGCCACCCGCCGGGTGTCCGCGCCCGCCGGTGCCCCGGCGGACACCGGGGCCGAGGCGGCCGCGACGACGGTGCCCGCCGCCGACGTCGCCGCACTCGCCGAGACCACGGCCGCGGCCGAGACCGCCGTCGAGAGCGGCGAGGAGGCCACCCCGCCCCGTACGCGTCGCCGTGCCACCCGCCGCGCCTCCGCGCCCTCCGGTGCCCCGGCGGCTGCCGAGGTTTCCGACACGCCTGAGACGGTCGAGGCCGCCGAGACGGTCGAGGCTGTCGAGGAGGCCGTGCCCGCTTCGCGTGCGCGTCGCCGTGCCACCCGTCGGGTGTCCGCGCCCTCCGGTGCCCCGGCACCGGCCGAGGCCGTCGAGGAGGCCGCGGCCGCCGCGGCCGTGGAGACGACGCCCGAGACGGTCGAGGCCGCCGAGACGGTCGAGGCTGTCGAGGAGGCCGTGCCCGCTTCGCGTACGCGTCGCCGTGCCACCCGCCGGGCGTCCGCGCCCGCCGGTGCACCCGAGACCGCTGCCGCCGAGGCGGCCGTGACCGAGGTCCCCGCCGCCGAGGAGCCGCAGGCCCAGGCCGTCCAGACCCCGGTCGCCGAAACCGCCGAGGTTCCCGAGGCGCCGCGCCGTAGGCGTCGTGTCGCGCGGCAGGCCGCCACCGGGTTCTCCGAGCCCGCCGCCCCGGCCGTCGCCGTCGAGGAGGAGTCGCAGCGTCGCCCGGCCCGGCCCGCCGTCGCCGTCTTCCAGGCGCCCGTGTTCGCCGAGCCGAAGTTCCAG
Organism: Streptomyces sp. NPDC086519; assembly: GCF_040686075.1. Lineage (NCBI taxonomy): Bacteria > Bacillati > Actinomycetota > Actinomycetes > Kitasatosporales > Streptomycetaceae > Streptomyces > Streptomyces sp. NPDC086519. The sequence continues at coordinate 5,608 of NZ_JBFBJL010000002.1, read as the reverse complement.
ACCCCGCAGCGCGCCGCCGCCGAGGCGGCCGCCTCGGCCGCGGGCGCCGAGGAGCACGAGGAGTTCGAGGAGCCCGCGGTGGGCACGGCTGCCCCCGCACCCTCCGCCGCCACGGCGTTCGCCGCCGAACCGGCCGAGCAGGCCGACGCCGGTTCGCGCCGTCGGCGCCGCCGCCGGGGTGCCGTCGAGGAGGCCCCGGTCGCCGAGGCACCCGCCGAGCCCGAGGACGAGGCCGAGGAGCCGGAGGAGTCCGTCGAGGACGCCGCCGACGACGACGAGGCCGAGGAGGCCGGCTCCCGCCGGCGCCGCCGCCGTGGTGGCCGTCGCCGCCGCCGCGGTGACGCCGCTGACGGCGAGGGTGCCGACGACGGCACCGACGAACTCGCCGCCGAGCAGGCCGAGCAGGATGCCGAGGACACCGCCGAGCAGGAGGACGAGGACGACGAGGAGGCCCACGACGAGGCCGGCCTGTCCTCCTCCAGCAGCCGCCGTCGCCGCCGGCGTCGCAGGCGCGCCGGGGACACCCCCGACACCGAGCCCGGCGACGGCGACCCGGAGCGCACGGTCGTCAAGGTCCGCGAGCCCCGCAAACCCTCCGAGCCGTCCGACGAGGTCCAGTCCATCAAGGGCTCGACCCGTCTGGAGGCGAAGAAGCAGCGCCGCCGCGAAGGCCGCGAGCAGGGCCGCCGGCGCGTCCCGATCATCACCGAGGCCGAGTTCCTCGCCCGCCGCGAGGCCGTCGAGCGCGTGATGGTCGTACGCCAGCACGGCGACCGCACCCAGATCGGCGTCCTGGAGGACGGCGTGCTCGTCGAGCACTACGTCAACAAGGAGCAGTCGACCTCGTACGTCGGCAACGTCTACCTGGGCAAGGTCCAGAACGTGCTGCCGTCGATGGAGGCCGCCTTCATCGACATCGGCAAGGGCCGCAACGCCGTGCTCTACGCCGGTGAGGTCAACTTCGAGGCGCTGGGCATGGCCAACGGCCCGCGCCGTATCGAGGCCGCCCTGAAGTCCGGCCAGTCCGTCCTCGTCCAGGTGACCAAGGACCCGATCGGCCACAAGGGCGCCCGGCTGACCAGCCAGGTCTCCCTCCCGGGCCGTTACCTCGTGTACGTCCCCGAGGGCTCGATGACCGGCATCAGCCGCAAGCTGCCCGACACCGAGCGCGCGCGTCTGAAGACCATCCTCAAGAAGATCGTCCCCGAGGACGCGGGCGTCATCGTGCGCACCGCCGCCGAGGGCGCGAGCGAGGACGAACTGCGCCGCGACGTCGAGCGGCTCCAGGCGCAGTGGGAGGACATCCAGAAGAAGTCGAAGAACGGCAACGCCCCGACGCTGCTGTACGGCGAGCCGGACATGACCGTCCGGGTCGTCCGCGACATCTTCAACGAGGACTTCTCCAAGGTCACCGTCAGCGGTGACGAGGCCTGGGAGACCGTCCACGGATACGTCGCGCACGTCGCCCCCGACCTCGCTGGCCGGCTGTCGAAGTGGACCTCCGAGGTCGACGTCTTCGCCACCTACCGGATCGACGAGCAGCTCGCCAAGGCCCTGGACCGCAAGGTCTGGCTGCCCAGCGGCGGTTCGCTGGTCATCGACCGGACCGAGGCGATGGTCGTCATCGACGTCAACACCGGCAAGTTCACCGGTCAGGGCGGCAACCTCGAGGAGACCGTCACCAGGAACAACCTGGAGGCGGCCGAGGAGATCGTCCGCCAGCTGCGGCTGCGCGACCTCGGCGGCATCATCGTCATCGACTTCATCGACATGGTCCTGGAGTCCAACCGGGACCTGGTGCTGCGGCGCCTGCTCGAATGCCTCGGGCGGGACCGTACGAAGCACCAGGTGGCCGAGGTGACCTCGCTGGGGCTCGTCCAGATGACCCGCAAGCGCGTCGGGCAGGGCCTGCTGGAGTCCTTCTCCGAGACCTGCGTGCACTGCAACGGCCGTGGCGTCATCGTCCACATGGAGCAGCCCAGCTCCGGCGGCGGCGGTGGCGGCGGCAAGCGGAAGAAGCGCGGGCGGGGCGGCGACGGGCACGAGCACGACCACGAGGCGCACGAGATCCACGAGGTCGTCCCCGACGGGGCCCTGGAGCACGCCGAGGCCGTCCACGCGGTCGAGACGGCGGCGGAGATCGCGGCCGAGGCCGCCGAGCCCGTGGCGCTTCCCGCGCCCGACTTCGCGCCGGACGAGGAGCTGTACAGCAGCGTCGCCGAGGCGGAGGCCGCGGCCGGCCGCGGCCGTACCCGCCGCCGGGCGAGCCGCCGGGCCTCGGCTCCGGCCGGCGCGCCCAAGGGCCGTGCGGCACGCACCGAGACCGCGGGGACGGCCGTCGGGGCTGCCGGGGCCGAGGCGCCGACCGCGCAGGACGTCCCGGCCGCCGTCGAGGCCGAGCGCCCGGTGCTGCCGGAGCCGGCCGCCGCGGCGCTCGCCGAGCCGGCCGCCGCGGAGGACCTGGTGGTCGAGGCCCCCGGGGCCCCGGCCGTCGAGGAGGCCGAGGAGACCGCGCCCAAGGGCCGTACGCGCCGGCGGGCCACCCGGAAGGTGTCGGCGCCCGCCGGTTCCCCGGCCGGGGCCGAGGCGACCGTGGTGACGGTCGCCGCCGAGAGCGCCCCTGCGGCGGACACGTCGGCCGGGACACCGGCGGAGACGGCGCCGGAACCGGTCGCGGAGCCCGAGGCGGCCGCGGCCGCCGAGAGCGCCGCTCCGGCCCGCCCGCGCCGCCGTGCGGTGCGCAAGGCCACCGCGCCGACCGCGTCCGAGGAGGCGGCCGTCGTGGTCGTGCCGTCCGCGGAGACGCCGACGGCGGCCGAGGCCCCCGTCGGGGCTGCTGAGGCTCCCGCCGAGGCTGCTGAGGCGGCCGGGGAGACCGTCGAGGAGGCCGCCCCGGCCAAGAAGACGGCCCGCAAGACGGCCGCCAAGAAGACCGCGGCGAAGAAGACGGCCGCCAAGAAGACCGCTGCCAAGAAGACGGCCGCGAAGAAGACGACGGCCAAGACCGCAAAGACGGCCGCCGCCAAGTCGACGGCGAAGAAGACCACCACGGTCGCCACCGCCTCCGACGAGGGCTGACGCCCGGGCGCGGGGCCGGTCCACGTGACCGGCCCCGCGCTCTGCGGGACCCGGACCGAGTGACCGGCCCCACACCCCCTGGGCCCGGTTTGACCCCCTCGGCCACCGCCCCGTAACCTTGACCGTCGGCGTGTCCATGGATATGAGGACGCGCCACATCCCCGTAAACCTCTTCCTCCGGAGCACAGGGTGTTCCGGAGAGGCGGCCCGCGTTCGCCGGGCTGCTGGACTGCGGGGGTGCCGTTCCCGAGCGAGAGAGTGAGATCCGCGTGTACGCCATCGTGCGCAGCGGTGGTCGCCAGCACAAGGTTGCTGTCGGCGACATCGTTGAGGTTGACAAGATTTCCACCGCCAAGGTTGGCGACACGGTCGAGCTCTCGACCCTGCTCGTTGTCGACGGCGACGCTGTGACCAGCGACCCGTGGGTGCTGGCCGGCATCAAGGTCCAGGCCGAGGTCGTGGACCACCACAAGGGCCAGAAGATCGACATTCTGCGCTACAAGAACAAGACCGGCTACCGCCGTCGTCAGGGCCACCGCCAGCAGTACACGGCGATCAAGGTCACTGAGATCCCCGCGGCTGCGAAGTAAGGGACTGAGGAGAGATGGCACACAAGAAGGGCGCATCGTCCACCCGTAACGGTCGTGACTCCAACGCTCAGCGCCTCGGCGTGAAGCGCTTCGGCGGTCAGGTCGTCAACGCGGGCGAGATCCTGGTCCGTCAGCGCGGCACCCACTTCCACCCGGGTGCGGGCGTCGGCCGCGGCGGCGACGACACGCTGTTCGCGCTGCAGGCCGGCTCGGTGCAGTTCGGCACCCACCGTGGCCGCAAGGTCGTGAACATCGTTCCGGTCGCCTGAGCTTCGTCCAGGCCTTGAGCCTGGGCTTCAGACCGAACGTTTCGCGAGGCGGACCTCACTTCCCGATCGGGAAGGCGGGTCCGCCTTTCGCGTGTTGACATTGGTATTACCCCGTAAGCAAATGGAGGCACTGCACCATGACCACCTTCGTGGACCGCGTCGAGTTGCACATCGCCGCGGGTAACGGAGGCCACGGCTGCGCCTCCGTGCACCGGGAGAAGTTCAAGCCGCTCGGCGGCCCCGACGGCGGCAACGGCGGCCGCGGCGGCGACGTCATCCTGACCGTCGACCAGTCGGTGACGACTCTCCTCGACTACCACCACTCCCCGCACCGCAGGGCCACCAACGGCAAGCCCGGCGAGGGCGGCAACCGAGCCGGCAAGGACGGCCAGGACCTCGTCCTGCCGGTGCCCGACGGCACGGTGGTGCTGGACAGGGCCGGCAACGTCCTCGCCGACCTCGTCGGCCACGGCACCTCCTACGTCGCCGCCCAGGGCGGCCGCGGCGGCCTCGGCAACGCGGCCCTCGCCAGCGCCCGCCGCAAGGCCCCCGGCTTCGCGCTGCTCGGCGAGCCCGGCGACCTCCAGGACATCGTCCTGGAGCTGAAGACCGTCGCCGACGTGGCCCTGGTCGGCTACCCGAGCGCCGGCAAGTCCTCGCTGATCTCCGTGCTGTCCGCCGCCAAGCCGAAGATCGCCGACTACCCGTTCACCACCCTGGTCCCCAACCTCGGCGTGGTGACCGCCGGTTCCACCGTGTACACCATCGCCGACGTGCCCGGGCTCATCCCCGGCGCCAGCCAGGGCAGGGGCCTCGGCCTGGAGTTCCTGCGCCACGTCGAGCGGTGCAGCGTCCTCGTCCACGTCCTGGACACCGCGACCCTGGAGTCCGAGCGCGACCCGGTCTCCGACCTCGACGTCATCGAGGAGGAGCTCAAGCAGTACGGCGGTCTCGGCGACCGGCCCCGGATCATCGTCCTCAACAAGATCGACGTCCCCGACGGCAAGGACCTCGCCGAGATGGTCCGCCCCGACCTGGAGGCCCGCGGCTACCGCGTCTTCGAGGTGTCCGCGGTCGCCCACCTGGGCCTGCGCGAGCTGTCGTTCGCGCTCGGCGAGCTGGTCGGCCAGGCCCGCGCGGCCAAGCCCAAGGAAGAGGCGACCCGGATCGTCATCCGGCCCAAGGCCGTGGACGACGCCGGTTTCACCGTCACCCAGGAGGACGCCGGCCTCTTCCGGGTGCGCGGCGACAAGCCCGAACGCTGGGTCCGCCAGACCGACTTCAACAACGACGAGGCCGTCGGCTACCTCGCCGACCGCCTCAACCGCCTCGGCGTGGAGGAACAGTTGATGAAGGCGGGCGCCCGGGCCGGCGACGGCGTCGCCATCGGTCCCGAGGACAACGCCGTCGTCTTCGACTGGGAACCGTCCATGATGTCCGGCGCCGAGATGCTCGGCCGCCGCGGCGAGGACCACCGCTTCGAGGAGCAGCGGCCCGCCGTGCAGCGCCGCCGCGACCGGCAGGCCGAACGCGACGAGTCCCTGGGCGAGTACAGCGACTTCGACCCGTTCGAGTAAGAACGGCTAACACAATGAGGTACATCAGCCCTGGTGGCCGTGCCTCGTAGGCGAGTTGGGCGTTGTCCGGGCCGTGGGGACTTCACCGTGGATC